>JBLIML010000010.1:0-41599 GCA_047638675.1 Planctomycetota bacterium
ATCAGGTCACCGCTTAACTCTCCGGAAAAAACCAATCCCCCGCCTGTTGATATAATAGTGGCTATCATTGGCCTGCCGGAATCGTAGTGCCACAATTCCTCTCCATTGATAGCATTCAGAGCACTGAGTTTGCCGCTAGCCTGTTCCACAGGATCCATCGTGAAATAACCACCCATATACAATCCACCACTGACAAAACGAATTTCATCGGTCTGGCGCACCGCGGTACACCAATCAAGTGAATTTACATAAACGGTATTGCTTTCGGGATTAAAAGCTGGCGCATTGAATTGAACGCCACCACCTATGCCGGGGCAAAAGCGAGTCTCGGATTCGGTGGAAATATCGGCTTCAATGTTCTCCTGTCGTGAAACAGCAACGCTGTATATCCTTTCATGGGAATCTCGATCAATGCCGTGAACATAGCCATCCTTGCCCGCCACAAACACAACATTTCGCCCATTAACCTGAAATAGAGGGCTGGCATGTACTAGATCCAGATCATGAGTGTCGGCCGGTGTCATCTGATCATACCAGCGTAAGCTGCCGTTGTTTACATCCAGAGCCAGCATCGAATTGGTATAAAGATTATTTCCGGGGCGCACCTGTGGGTAAAAGGCCGGACCAGGGTTTGCTGCGGCCATGTAGGCAGTTTGCGTTTTCACGTCAAAACTGAATGGTGTCCAAATCCCACCACCACCACGTTGTAGCGCTTCATCGCTGCCCCAGGATGCCGCTGCAGGATCGCCGGGATTTGGCACAACATCGAAGTTCCATATCAACTTACCGTCCTGCAAGTGATAGGCTCTGACCCAGCCTTTTAATCCAATGTCAGAGTTGGATGGTGCAATAATCACCTTATCTTTGTAAATCAGGGGAGGCATAGGAATTCCAACACCGGCAACATCAGAATCATTGACCCGGCGTTCCCATATCATTGCACCCGTCTGTGCATTTAAAGCATAAAGATACCCATCCGGGCTACAACGAACGACATAACCATCCTTCAAACTCAATCCTCGCGAATGTTGCCAAAGTTCGTTGCAACGCAGAGCTCGTTGATGACGCCATATTTCCTCGCAGTTGGCGGCGTCTATGGCGAAGGTGTCAGTGTTGTTGGTGAAATAAAGCGTGCCATCTCGGACCAGAGGCAGCGTCTGAAAAGCGAGTATATCATCGGTGTCATAACTACATTGCCTGACTAATTGAGTTACATTTTCAGTATTTATCTGCTTTAAAGACGAAAAACGATGGCCGCTGTAACCGTGGCCATGTATTAGCCAATCTTCTGCATTATTCCCCGCTTTATCGAGTTCATCTTGATCCGGCCCATGGCCTATTGGCACATTCTCAGCGTTAAAAGTCTCAACCTCGGCGCAACCGATACCCTGTTTTTCAGCCAGTGCGCGTTGTTCTGCAGTGCCAAGTTTTATTTTTTCAATTCTGGGATCATCTGCCAGCAAAGTGGTATTTCCTGACGGCAAACCATTTTCCGCCAGCATATAAGTCACAATATTCAGGTATTCCTGAGTGGACAACATTCCACCTTTGCCTAAAGGCATGGTGGTTTTAATCATATATAACAGGTCGCCAAGGGATTGCTTTGGACCACTCCATCCCACCAGGAAATCATTTTCGGACATGGCAGGTGCACTGCCACCGGACATATTAGCACCGTGACAACTGGCGCAATGCTGGTCGTACAATGTTTTTCCCTGCCTCATCTGCTCCAGACTGAATAGCCCTTCCGTATCAGCAGCATTCGCAGAGGCGGTCGTACCGAGCATTACAAATAACATTGCGATAAGGGATATTGAAAAGATGTTTTTCATAAAATCATAAACTCCTCAAGTATTCCAAAAGTAACCACTTGAATACTTTTCTAATTTAGTTAAAAAAATGATTCAGACTACTGGTTTCATATCCGGGCGTCGTGGTAACTCGGCTTTAGCACAAACATACGAAGCAGAGGATAGATAATGAACGACACAGCAAGGGCAGTAAAGATCTCGATAGGAATAAACGAGTTCAGTACGAAATGCGCAAGTACGAAACCCAGCAATAACGAACTAACGCCAGCCCAATTTATCACATCTGCGCCATAATTATTTGTGTCCTGGTGGCCCAGGCGTGGTCTGACCAGGAAGTAGTCAGCCAGCATGATGCCAACAAAACAAGTGGTCAGTACACCAAGAATAACCAGGAACGAGTTGAACCAGGTCAGGATCTCACCGTACAAAAGTATCAGTGATAATAGGTTGGCGAGAACCACAAAGACGAATCGACCCGGGCGCCAGGAAAATACCACATCAAAGAAATTGGCCAATGATAAGGAGCTGCTATAAGTATTCAACACCTGAGCCTTGCTTTGCGCTGCAACCATCAGAATCGTTCCCAACACGCCACCAAATACTATAAACGCTGCCGCGACTCGATCTGGATTCTCAAATGCAACTTGACTCGCCTCTGCAACACTAAATCCCTCCACTGAAACGTAGTATTCCACCAACGCCGGAAGCCCAGCGAACATGATCACGCCGCCTATTAAAATCATCAAGATATCCTGAGCAAGATTGCCAAGTAGTGCCGCTACGCCAATATCAGCGGAGCTTCGTGCGTAGCGCCCCAGATCGGCGTCGACCAACGCCAGCGCGCCCATCGATCCAGACAGGATGTTCACACAAAAAATAAGTTTGCTCGTTTCGGTCGTCACGCCGAGTTGCTCCAAAACATGTCCAGGCACCTGGGTACCGAAATTTAGAACATCAAACCACGATTGACCCGAGGAAGCGATGATGGTGAACATCATGTAAATAAGAACGCATAGAAAACTGACCAACATTAGTGAAGCCACGCGGGTTACCGCAGCGAAACCGTAGGTTGTCAAAAAAATCCAGGCCGCCGTTAAACCAGAATAGGCGATAACGCGGTGGGTAAGCGTGTCCTCCGCCTTAAGATAAAACAGAAAACCTTTGTACAAGAGAACGTTCTCGGCAGCGATAAAACCGATAATCATAAAGCCAAAGATCGATGAAGTGACTAATGAACCTTTGATGCCAAAACCGTACAATCGTGACATCACACTACTGGCAAGACCCGACTTATAAGCAATATGTCCTGTTCCCCAACCAAGCAAGGCACCAATGATGGTAATGATCAGACCCGCCAATAGTGCAAGCTTGATACCTGCAACAAAAGCGATCATCGCGCCAATGAAAAGTTGAATAAGTGTCGTCGTGATACCGCAAGTGCTCCAGGAAAGGTCAAGCCATGTACGCCTATCCGATTCAGGAACCGCCTCGAGTGCGTGATCCTCGATAAGCTCTTTAACTGTGTGTTCGTCAGCCATTCTTTTTTTCCTATGATCTACTTTAGAAAAGAATTTATATAGGGTTTATTTTATTACTGCTGCTAATCATGATACTGCCACGCAAGTTAAATTAATGAAATCTATTTCTTATAGTACTCTTTCACAGCCGCCAGTAAGCCTGTAATGAGCAGTCGTTCTTCTTCGTTTATTTCCGGCCGCCAAATTTCGAAAAGCAGAACAACCCTCTCTTCATGAGCTGTATTCCATGCTTCATGCTGGATGCTGTCATCGAATATTAACATTTCCCCTTCCACCCAGGCACGCTCCTCATTGCCAACGCGCAATGCTCCGCCATTCTCTGGAACTATTATTGGCAAGTGACAAATAAGGCGAGTATTCAATAAGCCATTGTGAGGCGGGATTCGCGTGCCGGGTGTTAATTTCGAAAAAAGCGCCATCGGCGCCTGGGCTGATATAAACGGCATTGGCGCGGATTCAAGTACGTTCACTGTCTGTGGAAATAAAACTGTATTCTCTGGCACGAGGTGACCGTGCTCCCATAAATACAAAGCACTCCAGTCGTTTTTGTTAAGTAGAGAATCATCGAATTGATTCAGGTGATTAGAATCAGCTTGTAGATAAGGTGAAAATTTCGACGGACTATTCATGACCATGCCAAGTTCCCCACGAATAGCGTCGGTCGCTGCCTCCAACGCCTCCACCCACTCAAACTGTTCTCTCTCGTAAAACTGAATTTGAGGGAGGCCGGGATAATAATAACGACGTGGCTCCTGATAAAAAATCTTCTTTGATTCAAAAATCAAACCCAGAGATTGCTGGAAACGGCGATTAGTCGGACTGGGTGAAAAGCCCTCTTCTTTCATCTTCTCGCTTAGAAACGATTTATATTCAGCGTCTTTACGATCGCAGGCTTGTTGAGCGCGTTGGAGACCATCCATTACATCCTTTGGCAATTCCTCAAGGTTGTTCCCGAGCGCTAGAACATGCTGGTAGTACTCCAGCGCGACTCTGGACTCGCCACTTTGCTCGAGCTTATCCGCCTTGAAAATGAGCGCTCTTAAGTTACCTGGTTCGAGCTCAAGTGATTTATCCACTGCCGCGAAAACCGCAGTATTATCTCCAAGCTTCGAACACGCATGGGCCAAGCCCAACCAACTGGTCGCATCGGCCTGTCCCAGGGTCACGATTCTTTCAAACGAGTCTCTTGCCTTTTTGCAATTACCCGCTTGCAACGCGGCAAAGGCTTCCTCTACGAGCTTTATGTTTTCCCGAGTGTCAGAACTTATCTTCATGCTTTGTTAGACAATAAACTGAAGCCGATGATGATACTTTAGTATTCTCTAAATTGGCACACAATATAGGCGCTTATTGTGTACAATTTATGTAGATTAACTTATATATCTGCAATAAATTGCAGATATATACGAACAGGAGAAAAAGAGTAGGTGATACAAGAAACACTTGAAGAATTGTCAAAAACTTATCTTAATCTTGCTGATGCGAGTATGAACGCGAAAGCCCTCTTTGCAACAGATGATTTTTTTGCACCCAAGGAACGTATGCTGGAACCGAAAGAACCAGTGTGGAAGGAAGGTATCTATGATTCAAACGGTAAATGGATGGATGGTTGGGAGAGTCGTCGCAAAAGAACGCATGGTCATGATTACTGTGTAGTGCGTTTACTCGGACCCGGCACAATAAAAGCTATTGACATTAATACACGTTACTTTACTGGCAATTATCCGCCGATTGCATCCGTCGACGCTTGCAGTGAGCAATCGGAAATCGATGCCAATACCAATTGGATTGAAATCCTTTCACCAAACCCCATAGCTGGAGACAGTCATAATCTTTTTGAAATAAACGACAACAATGTATTCACACATTTGCGTCTGAATATATTCCCGGATGGTGGCGTCGCCCGCTTGAGAGTATTTGGTGAGAGGGCTTAATGGATAATAATATTATTGAACTTTCAGCAAACGAAAATGGTGGTCTCGCGCTAGAAGCCAGTGATGAACACTATGGTTCCATTCATAATCTGCTAAAGCGCGGCCGTGGTATTAACATGGGTGATGGCTGGGAGACACGACGAAGACGTGAACCGGGATATGATTGGATTATTCTCAAACTGGGAGAGGCCGGTATAGTCGATAAAATCGAAATCGACACTGCACATTACAAAGGTAATTTCCCCCACCAGATTTCCATCAACGCCGCTTACTTACCGAATGATTGCGACAAGAATATGGCACCTCGAAGCCTTTATTGGGATGAACTGCTATCCATACAATTGCTGGAAATGGACAAACAGCACTTTTACGAAAATGAAATAAATGATATTGGTCCGGTGACACACATCAGGGTGAATATTCATCCAGATGGTGGTCTTAGCAGGGTCCGCTTTTTTGGAAAGAAACACCCCTCATGAATATAATTTCACTTGAGGTTAATAAATTAACGAAGGAATCCTTCGAAGTTTTCGGTGATGTGATCGAGGCCGATGGTGAATTTCAGAAGATAAATCAGGGTACAACCTTGCGTTTTAACGATCTCGTTACTATTGATGTCACTGAAAATTCGGGCAGACCTCTTTTTAATATTTTTAGAGCTAGCCCGAGACCAAGACCTATCCAAGTTAAATTGCTCGAACGTCATCCGATATCAAGTCAGTTGTTTTTTCCCCTGCACAACAAACCCTATCTAGTACTCGTTGCACCGGCAGTCGAAAAGATAGACGTAAATAATTTATTTGTATTCCACGCGAGTGGCCGTCAGGGTGTTAATTACCATCGTGATATCTGGCATCATCCTTTATTGGCTATTGATGAGGTAACAGACTTCATTGTTATTGACAGAGGTGGCGAAGGGGAAAATTGTGATGAATTCTATTTCGCTGAAGATAGTAATATATTTATCAAATTCTAACTAACATAGAATTACTTAAACACACTTTTTTAAAGCTTAGTTAGAATAACACTGATAGTACAACAGCACACACAATTCTTGCTAAGATTCTAAGCAATCACAAGAAAACTATCTGCATCAATCAATGACGCGTCGGTGATTTGTGCAAATTGAATTCGTTCCACACCACCCACACCATCAGCATCGTAAAATAAATCGCCAGTAGTGCTGTTATAAATAATTCTGTCATCTGCTTCGTCTGCAATGCCCGAACTGTTAGCCTTAAATTCGCTTGCTGACAACAAATTACCTGCGGTGCTTGTTAGTAATGTGAAAATGTCATCATCTAATGCGATTACATCATCCGCTGCATTCCAATTAACGATGGTATCAATATTGGAAGCTTCCAGGTTTGTATCAAATACAAACGTATCTTTGCCAGTGGCTCCATTTAACTTATCGCTGCCCGAGCCTCCATTTAACGTATCTCGACCTGACCCACCCCTAAGGTCGTCGTCACCGCTATTGCCAATGAGTAAATCACTACCACTGCTACCTTTAATCGTATCATCGCCATTGTTACCCGTAAGACTATCATCACCCGCGTTACCGATGAGTTTATCATCGCCATTGCCACCATCTAACACGTCATCGCCACCACGGCCCTTAATTTTCTCAGCGCTGTCGCCTCCAATAAGGCTGTCGTCCTGCCCACTCCCATTTACTTGTTTTATCGCCGTCAGGATTACACCCGAAAAATCCCAATTGACAGCTACATCATCAGCGACGATGCGTGTTGCACCATCACCGAGAATAACTTCGATACCCGCGCTCGCGAGGTTGAAAGTAGTTGCTAACAAGAGGTCAGCTATTTGAGTCGCAACAATAGTGTCCGTACCACCGTCGGTACCGCTGTCTGCATAGATATCAGCACTATCTTCCTTTGCATGGACAGTGTAGGTGTCATCACCATTACCCCCGTTGAGGGTGTCAGTGCCTTTGTGACCTTCCAGAATATCATTGCCTTCACCGCCATTGATAATGTCCTGGCCGCCCTTACCTTTCAGAATATCATCACCATTGCCTCCAGATAGAGTATCACCGCCCCCACCACCATCAAGTGTATCGTCACCATTCTCCCCAAATAAAGTATCTTTACCACTTCCACCTTTGGCCGTGTCGTCTCCAGATAATCCATGAAAGACATCATTTCCAGCTAAAAGATTCAGATTGTCGTCAACACTTTCATATCCCCATATTTCATCT
The DNA here is from genome assembly GCA_047638675.1 of Planctomycetota bacterium. GTDB lineage: Bacteria > Pseudomonadota > Gammaproteobacteria > Eutrophobiales > Eutrophobiaceae > WLWS01. The sequence goes on from JBLIML010000010.1 coordinate 7,505, forward strand.
GCGTTTTCCGTTGGTACTCTTAGGGTTAGTCCGGTGTCCGCAAGAATGGCTGTGTCGAGTGGCGAGATGTAATATCGAGTTTCACGAAAGAAGACAACACCATTCATTACGTCAGGAATTAAATCGGATCCAACCACGTTTTCAACATTGCCCACATGGTGGGTATTCAGTTGCGTCAGAGGTACATCGGAACCATAAATGTTGTTAGCAGCCGCACCAGTGAAAAACGGGACGCCGTTTTGAAATTCAACAAACGAATCAAATACTGAAATATTGGTCAGTGATAACAAATCGGATTCTATATTGACAAAGCCATCAAAGCCCAGCCCATGCCCAATTTCGTGAAGGAATACTGATTGTGCATCTACTAGAAGAGTGGCTATTTCATCAGTTCTTATTAAGGGTGTGTCATCTAAATCAATCTCGGCAAAATAAAGTGGATCAATAGTGATCAAAATTTCTGCATTATTTGCAGCAATTGGATCACCCTTTGTAACATCAAAACCGTCAATGAGCTTAGCTGCGGCTCCATTTAAAAAAATACTATGTTGTCCGTTATCTTCAACAAATACTGATGATATAGGCCCTCCTGTCGATCTGTTGCTAGCAGTCTCTGCTATTTCGAGTGTTATCTCGATATTTGTATCGGCAGTAACAAAGTATCTTTCCCAATCTTCGCCAGCTGCGACCAATCCGCTAACTACTTTTTCTATAACAGCAGAATCCACACCGCTGGTCGCAACGGAATTTCCTAAAATTACACTCCACGTAGTCATAGCATATATAAAATTGATTTATGAGTTCATTTCAAATTCAAACCGCAATAGCCAACAAAAATCGACCGCCTAATTAAATCTTCCTCCTTATCAATATGTATTGCAGATGTCGATAACGTCAATTTTATCACCTGGCCGCACTCCCTAATTCTACTCCAGCAGCATTTTTCCCAAGTGCTAAAACTTAACAATCCGCCAGGACATAATAGCCCATTTCCTATACATATTGATAATAGGTAGAACTATATTACCCACAATCAGGAAACTTATTGAATACTGCAACGCCCTCCGTGGGCCCGTAAGCAGCCCGGAAGTCAAAAAAATCCTCAAAAATAGGCCACCAAACATATATCCTATAGAAACATAATTATCCTTGTGATTTAACAACATAGTCAGCCCCAGGAGTATATTTTTAACGGCTCACAGAATCGTGAACAGCATCAATCCATGCTGCATTCTTAGATTGTGCGTTTTTCAAATACACCCACTAAAAAGCCAGGCACGCTATACAGTCAGCAATTAAGATGCCATGTGTATAAAAATTATTCAATGCACACAAATTGCTAACTAACCATCATTAGACTGTGACCGATATCTCAATTTCAGAATTTATGCTTAGATAATTACCAATATGGAAAACTGCGTCACACTAACAATTTGATAAACGTCGCTAATCAACGACGTAGATTCCAGGAAAGTAATAATACAAGACGTTTTCAACACGTCGTTCCCAAATTGTAGCAGCGTCAGTTTCAAACTGATTTAAGCGGAAATTCTGGCACCGTCTATCTAATTTTTTGTTTTAACGAAAGAGACTCCTCAGATTCTGACCTTGAATTAATCAGGGACCTTACCTGTTAACTGATAATGAAGAAATCCTGAGCAATCAATTCTAAACCACTGTCCAGTCCAGCAAACTGTTCCAGTCCGCCTGCAAGGTTGCCATTGGCGTCGTAATACAAGCCACCGTTATCGGCGTCGTAAATGATCCGGGTTGCCAACGTTCCTTCCGTTCCCACTGGCATCCCAAAATTGATAAGAAATTCAGTCACACCCAGGAGTTCCCCAGATAAAGTCGTCAAAGTCGTGAAGATGTCAATATCCAAAAACACAAAATCCTCAGCGATAGTGAAATCGGCAACGGTATCAACGTTGGTTGTTCCAAGGGCGGTGTCAAATATAAACACGTCAAATCCATTACTACCTTTTAGGAAATCATTGCCTTCGTTGCCATTAAGGAAATCATCGTCACTACCACCAATAAGCCTGTCATCACCTTGACCACCTTCCATAAAATCGGAACCACCGCTGCCGATGAGCCTATCGTCACCCTCATCACCCAGCAAAATATCGTCACCCGCATTGCCGATAAGTCGGTCATCACCCTGTCCACCCTGCAAAAAGTCATCGCCGCCGCTGCCCTTCAACTTATCATCGTCGGAGGAGCCTATGATAATATCCGCCGCCGCCGAGCCCTTCATTAGTTTGATATCGATAAGGATGATGCCGCTGAAGTCCCACGTAAGCGCTGATCCTTCGCCTGTTATCTTCGTCCCTGTCGCCGCTCCGACGATCGCCTCCAAACCGCTATTTGTGAAATCGCCCGGCAACAGGAGATTGTCAACACGCGTCGCATCCAGTATATCCACATCGCTGACTCCGGTACCTGAATCCAGGTAGATAGCAGCCAGGTCATCATTAGGCTGCACTCGGTAGAGGTCACTGCCTTCACCTCCGTCCAGAATATTCACGCCTTTACCGCTGATCAACAGATCATTACCGTCGCCGCCAATCAGTGTGTCATCGCCACCACCGCCCTTCAACTTATCGTTTCCATCTTCTCCCGACAGAATATCGTTGCCACCACGTCCGATAAGCGTGTCATTGCCGTCACCACCATCGAAAATATCATCTGCAGCGCTGCCTTTCAGTTTGTCGTCACCAGACGTTCCCGTTAAACCCAAAGACGCTGATACGGTGTAGGCACCCGTTGCAGTACTGAAATCCTCAGCACCCAGGAAAAAAGTACCTGAATTCTGAGCTGTGAAAATCAATCGTGAGTTCAACTCGCCGCCACTGTCATCATCAAACGCGATGAAAGCCCCGCTATTGTCATACAGGCTCAGGAAGGGATCACTCAAGCCATTGCTATCCGTCCTTGTCAGGTTGAAGGTATAAGACTGACCGGCGACCAGATTGACGCCGAACCAATCGCTGTCGTAACCAGCCTCGATATCACCACTTGTCACCACCCCGTCCACGATGACCGATCCAGCGGTCGTTGGGTTACCTGAGAAGTCATCCGGACCGGTCGTCGTTGTAGCTGCAATTGTGTAAGCACCGGTGCCAACACTGAAACTCTCTGCGGTGAGGAAAAAGGCCTCGGAATTCGGCGCTGTGAATGTCAGTCTTGAATTCAGGTCACCACCGCTGTCATCATCGAAGGTGATAAACGAGCCGTTACTATCAAACAAACTCAAGAAAGGGTCGACGAGACCATTACTGGCCGATCTGATAAGGTTGAAGGTATAGGTTTGACCACCAATTAGATCAACGCGGAACCAGTCACTATCAAAATCTATCTCGATCTCCCCACTCGTCACCGTCCCGTTAATACTGACTATGCCTGAGGTCGAGGTGTTGCCAGCAAAGTCGTCCGCGCCGGATGTCGTGCTTGCAGAGATCGCGTATGTGCCCGTTCCAACATCGAAATCCTCTGCCGCCAGGAAAAAAGTACCTGAATTCTGAGCCGTGAAAATCAGACGCGAATTCTGCTCGCCGCCACTATCATCGTTAAAAGCAATGAAGTCACCAGTATCGTCATACAGAGTGAGGTAGGGATCGACCAGCCCACTACCGCCTGTTCTGGTCAATTCAAACAAATAGCTCTGGCCCGTCGTCAGGCTGACACGGAACCAATCACTATCGAATCCCACCTCGATGTCCCCGTTACTGGCCAGGCCATCAATGGTGATCGCACCTATAGTGTTCACGTTACCGGCGAAGTCGTCTGAACCGGAGGCTGACCGCGCCGAGATGGTGTAATCGCCCGTGCCAATCTCCGAAATATCGGCATTTTCGGCGCCAAGAAAAAATGTGCCTGAATTCGACACCGTGAACACGAGTTGGGAATTCAGGCTTGAACCACTGTCGTTATCACCTGTGATTAATGTGCCGCTGCCGTCATATAAATTGAGGAAGGGGTCAAGTAGGCCGTTACTAAGGGTACTATTCAGTTTGAATGTGTAGGTTTGCCCAGCGGTCAGGTTGACCCGGAACCAATCGCTATCCGAGCCCGCTTCAATACGACCGCTCGTCGCAGCACCGTTAACACTGACAAATCCCGCAGTCGAGGTGTTATCCGAGTAGTCATCTCCATCTGTTGTGAGTATGTCATCGTCCAGGATTCGGCCGAGTGCCGTTGAGGCATCCAGAATCAACCCTGTCGAGGGGTTGGAAAGAGTGACGGTAAAAGTTTCATCTGCTTCGATGATCGTATCACCAAGAACCGATACCGTAATCGTTTGACTGGTTTGACCCGCTATAAATGTCAACACACCCGATGGCAGGATACCGTTTACAAAATCTGTATTAACAGAAGGTGAATTGCCGCTGCCAGCTATGTTGAAACTGACTGTCTGCGTTGATACGGCCGCCTGGCTAAGACTGACATTATATCCATAAGTTGTTGTTCCACTGTTTCCCTCCAACTGAGACTCCTCCGTAAGCGCCGCTATAGACACAAATGGCAGGGAAGTATCATCGTTGACTATCGTGCTGGTTACCGAAGTACTTCCCAATTTGATTCCTGATGATGGATTGGACAGGGACACAGCAAAGGTCTCGTCAGATTCTATCGTTGCGTCACCTGCAACAAACACAGTGATATTCTGACTGGTTTGCCCCGCTGTAAACGTCACAGTTCCGGATGGAAGCAAACCACCTGAAAAGTCCGTGGCGGTGGCTGCACTCACACCAATCCCGTTAACACCGTAGGATAATGATTGTGTCGTCGACAATGCCTGGCTGAGTGTCACATTAAAGTTGAAAGCCGTCGAACCAACATTGCCTTCGATTTGCAGTGTAGAGAGCGCGGCGATCGAAACGGTAACATCCTGACTTTGTCCCAGTTCGGAAGCCGATAAGGTCACATCGTTAAATTCGAATTGCTCAACACCGGTCACCACGTCTACGTCGGAGTTCGAAGTATTGGTAATCGTAAAATTCGATGTCGATGGAGAAAATACAATGCTGTAGGAAGAGGACTGTCCAGAGAAAACGGCAACATCGTTCGAACCGTCACCACCGTTAATGTTGTCACTACCGGCACCGCCGATCAATCTGTCATCGCCATCTTCCCCAAACAGAACATCATCTCCATTCCTGCCCCGAAGTTCGTTGTTCAAAATATTTCCCGTCAATGTATCGTGACCGGACCCTCCAGTCGCATTTTCGATGAAGGTGTTATAGGCAATGGCAATATTTAATGTCATTACATTGGCAGAGGAAAACGAACCCGGTTCAAGATCAATAATCGACGACGTGGAAAATCCACTGAGATCGAGAGTATCTATACCACCTGCATCATATATAGTAAGGATGGGATGGTCATTGAGGTTGAAATCATAAATATTTGCCAGTTCGCCCGTGATATTGGAGCCGAATCCATAAACACTATCACCTGTTCGGGTGGAGGCTTCAGCGCCATAAATTGTTTGTATCGCAAGAATATCGTTGAGCATTGGCGTCTGTGGACGATATAACTGACCATCCGAGCCTCGCCAGTCGGCTGAACCGGTTTGCTGAGGCGAAAAATAGGACATGACGGAGTAAAGCGTATCGTCCTGAATGGCCGTCCGATCATCGATGGTGGTACCCGACCCGTTGTAATTTCCCATGTGCCTGAGACCGAGCGCGTGACCGATCTCATGGATGTATGTCGTAAATCCGTGTTTTCCAATCTGCGGGGTCACAAGGTCATTGGTGCCGTTGGACGCATCGTACTCAGGATTCAACCAGACACCACCACCCCAGGGTTGCGTTGAGGGGTAATAAGCATGAGCAAAGGATACCCCTGAACTAGAATTACCAAATTCGATTTCCGTATTCAATCCGTCTGCATTGAACTCCTCGCTAAAATCCGGACTTATCAGGTCATCCCATAATCTGATAGCAAGTGTTGCGGCTTGTGTTTGTGAATTATTTAAAGAACTAAACCCGGGCTGCTCGCCATTGGTTGTGAAATTATTCCAGGATACCGACGGGAAACCGTAAGACCAGGAAGATCCGCCCCAATGGGCGCCCGAATCGAGTTGTTGCAGAATTTGCTGATCGGTCCAAAAGGCAAGGCTCATGATGCCTTACCTCGTTTACAAAAATCCTGGGTAGAGATTGAAGGGAGTTGAGGAATGCGGGGGTCGATGGACCGAGCCTGTAGTATGAAAAGCAAAACCACATCCATAGCAAAATCCTCCATTACTACGAATGAAAGGAATCTACTTTCTGCAATAATCGCCATCGATGCATTTAGCCACGCTAAAATCACTACCATAACTTGCGTAACATAAGCCCAATTTTGCGATTAGTCATCCGCTATTTCCGGCTTTGAGCCCCAAGTCCGATATTTGATAAAATATGAGCTAGAAATGAGCCATCTGTTACCATTTTTTATAATGCACAGCCCCGGTTTAATCGAAATTCAGGAGGGATAAATAAACGATACTAATGACTGCTGTAAGTTCAAGAAGTAAATAAACTAGTGCTCTACTTCAGATCTATTGCGTATTTTGTATATAAACGGATACTCGCCTTAATCGAAATACTGTCGTTTAACCAAATCCGTTATTTCTCTGGGAAGAAATGACTTTTCCAGTGCGAAGAGACTCATCTTCCTGAAATCTTCATTCTTAATATTAAAAAGATCCCTCGCTATCTCGTATTCGTGAGTCAAATCAATATCCATTAATTGAGGATCGTCCGAATTAATACATACTTTTACACCTGCCCGATAAAAATCAGGTAATGGGTGTTTTGCAAGCACTGGTACACACTGTGTCAGCCAGTTAGAAGTTGGACACAATTCAAGTAACACATCTCTTTCTTTTAACATTTCTACAACATCTCTGTCATGCCAGGCATTGACGCCATGACCGATGCGATCGGGATTCAATACTTCCAAAGTTTCTTCAACACCCGAAGCGTCAGTATCTTCGCCACTGTGCACTGTAATGCCCATGCCTGCATCGCGAGATAATTCCACAAGCGCCTTGAAATCAGCTGGCTTTGTTGTGTTCTCTCTGTCAGCAAGATCAAAACCGACTATTCTGTCGGCCATTCTATGCACTCCTTTCTTCGCATAATTAATGACATCAATAGCGCCTTGCTTACTGACTTCATAATCCAGCGTTCTTGAAACAATATGAATGATCCCTACCTGGATATTATACTTATCCATACCTTCAGCAATACCGTCCAATACACCTTCAATAATTTCATCATTATTAAGGTCTTTCTCCAATGCTATGAAGACAGGGCTGAAGCGTAGCTCAATCAATTTAATGCCGTCGTAAAAGGCATCTTCCACATTTTCGAAGGCGATACGTTTGATGGCCTCGTAGGAACAACTTACTTTCTGAATGATATCGAAGGCCTCCAATACCGCCGCCAAATCCTGCAGTGGTTCGGTCACCGTTGATCGTTTTTTCAAACTGGAAGCGTCAGTGATATCAATGTCCAGTTTATGACGTTTAGCCAAATCAATAATGGTTTCCTGACGAATGGAACCGTCGAGATGCCGATGCAATTCGACTTTTGGCATTTTGCGTAGAGGAGATGATGGCTCGGCTTTCATTTAACTATTTATCTGGCAAGATGACGTAAGAGGTGGGCAGGAGATCTACGCATTTTTAGGGCAAATTATTCGACTGATTTAGCATGCCGTTTTCTATGATAAAGGGAATGATTTTTTCAATCCCGTCATTGGTCTTAAGGTTGGTAAATATAAACGGTTTATCTCCGCGCATTTTTTTTGCGTCCCGTTCCATCACATCAAGCGAGGCACCCACCATCGGTGCCAGATCGATTTTATTGATCACGAGTAAATCTGATTTTGTAATGCCGGGCCCGCCCTTGCGCGGTATCTTGTCCCCTGCCGCTACATCGATAACATAGATTGTCAAATCTGACAGCTCGGGACTAAAAGTGGCGCTAAGATTATCCCCACCGCTTTCTATCAAGACAAAATCCAGATCATGAAATTTCTCAACTAAAGATTCCACCGCATTGAGATTCATAGATGCATCTTCGCGAATGGCTGTGTTTTGTCGCCGCAGGCGTTGTTATCAATGCGTGAGTAGCTGGTTTTAAGGATACGTCTATATGTAATCTATCACCACCCGCAATACCCGCTGGAGGGTGAAGTAAATAGGTATGACAAATTTGATCGCCTTCGGGATAAAAGGGTTTTTGCACATATAAAGGCCCCTGATGATGTCGATGCACCAGAACAGTGCGTTGATGTCTGTTCTCGAAACCTAGCTCAAGCAAGGCCTTCCAGTGACGATCGGTATCGGGTAAATTATCTGATTGTTGAATAGTCTGTAGAATAATCTAACGTCTCCAACACAAATTAAAATTATGTTTAGTTTGCACTCTCAATATTTATTGAATTTGCTGAACCTTGAACTGGAAAGGCATCTGACGCTTTCCATGGAGGGGAACTTATAGCGAGCTGTTTCAAATCGATACTCTTACTGTCATTATAAATACTATGCACCTCACCAGGCTCAACTAAAAGCGCATCGCCAACGTTCATTTCGAATACCTGACCGTCAACGATCATTCGTCCACTACCTTCAAGTATATAAAGCGTCTCTTCAGATAGCTTGTGATAGTGCGGCGCTGAATATTTTCCGGGCGGGATCACTGAGCAAGCCAGGCTTTGATTGCGTGCGTCACCAAGTAGAGCCGCTGCACCGATCAATTCATAAAGACATTCTCCACTGGCCGTAACGATGGGCTGGCCCGCCTTTTCAATGCGCGTAAGTTTCACGCGGTTTACCTGTTTTCATCTTTAGTCTTTTTACAAACTTCCTCTCGGCGGCGATTATGCACAACAAGCATTCTTAGCAGTCCTATTATCACTGGCAATATCAAGATAGCTTCAATCAATCCTATCGAATACCCGTGCAATACTACTTCACCTTCGCCATGAAAAGGATGTGAATGCAGCATTTGAGAAAAAACCATTAAAACAGGGCACAACAAGTAACTATAATATTTCATTGCGATTTTATTACCTCAAATTATTTTATTAAATTTATTGTTAATTATTACTTCAATAGGGCGTGTCGCCGCCGTCTGCATTTATTGACTGCCCACGAATAATAGTGGCACTATCTGATAAAAGAAAAGCCGCCACCCGTCCGATTTCGATGGTTTCAATATGCCTTCCCAATTGCGCAGGCACCATGGTTTTGACGAGTTCGGCCGGGTCTTCGCCAATACGCTCGCCAACTACCCTGGCGACGTCAAGCAGCATGGGTGTATAAACACCACCGGGGCAAATAGCGTTAACATTTATATTATGCTCGCTCAATTCTGCAGACAAAGTTCGGGTTAAATTAATAACAGCGGCTTTGCTGGCGTTATAGCCGGCCATGTTTGGATAGCCCACCTTACCCGCATTGGAAGCGATATTAACGATAGCACCGGCTTGATGCCTGCCTATAAGTTGCTTTGCAAAGGCCTGACAGCAATTATGCGTGCCGATAACATTAACGTTCATCTGCAATCGCCAGTCGTCTGCGCTGGCATCCATATCCGCGCCCATACGAATAACACCGGCGTTATTCACCAATCCATCCAATGCGCCAAAATGGTCTTGTGTTGCCATCAACGCTTCGGTAATGGAATTTTCATCGGTGACATCAATGACAGTGGCAAATATTTGATCTTTAGCTAACTTCAGTTCAGTACTTAGAGAATCTCGTACTTCAATCAGCATCGCCTGATCAAGATCGCTAATCGCGACCCGGCCGCCAGATTCGAGGATCGCTCTTGCAATGCCAAGTCCAATGCCCTGCGCACTACCCGTTACTAATACAATTTTATCTTTTAGCATTATTCTATCCTCAATAAATCATACTGCTCAACATACCGCCATCAAGCACCAGATTTTGCCCGCTTATCCAACGCGCTGCTGGAGATGCGAGAAACAAGCAGGCATCGGCGACATCTTCCGGTTCTCCCATGCGTCCGAGCGGCGCCTGGTTTTGCCAGCGTGCCACACCATCAGGCCATTGATCTTCAATCCCCTCTCGAGCGATCAAACCCGGTGATACCGCATTAACACGAATATTGTAAGGACCGAGCTCCTGCGCCGCAGAACGAGTCAACATGATCACGGCAGCCTTGGCACTATTATAATGACTATGATCCGCACCTGGGTTAAGTGCTGACGTGGATCCCATGTTAACTATGGCACCACCTCCGTTCTCCTTCATGTGCCGGGCTGCAGCCTGTGTACAAAGCATCGCCGTTTCTACGTTGGCACGGTACATGGCCTGCCAATCATCCAGCTCCATATCTAGCAGCGAATTATTGGGAAATATCCCGGCGTTATTAATGAGAACATGGAGTTCACCATAGGCTTTTAATGATTGTGCAATCAATGTTCTGCTACCTTCTTCCGTTGATAACTCCGCTTTTATGGCAATAGCTGTTCCGTCTTTTCCTGCCTTTATTTGCTCAACAACACCATCAGCGCCTGCTTTACCACCTCGGTAGTGAACAACAACATTCGCCCCGGCTTCTGCAAAACGACGGGCAATGCCCGCGCCAATGCCCTGGCTCGCGCCCGTGACAATGACAGTCTTGTTGGTGAAATCGAGTAATTGCTTCGTATTGGGTATCATATTTTTAATCACCTTTTGCTTTAATGTCTCTGTCGAATCCTAAGGCATGACGCATAACATGATAAATATAGTGTTGCTCATGCACGCCGTGAAATAAATGTGCCCAGGGACCACCGGCAAAGATAGCCACATCCTCGCCACCATGCGTTTCATCGATCATGGGTATCATTGATTCCTGGTAGTAATCACTTCTAGTCGTCTCAATACCACGAATATCGGCCCGACCAGGGTGTCCGTAATCCTTGCCCTCGTCACGTTCTGTAATATCATCAACAACCGCAAAGCCATCACCGTTGTAATAGCCAAGCGTGGTGTAAGGTTTATTGTCTTTAGCCAGTTCAGGATCGTTTTTAGCCTCTCCATGGCGGTCATTGTGGATTACTTTACCCAGAATCGGATTACCGCGAATTGGATAACCACCCATTGTAAAAACATGACTATGATCTGCAGTAACGATAATCAATGTATTTTCCAGGTCAACCTGCTTCAACGCGACAGAGACCGCATCAGAGAAAGCCACAGTATCATGCAGGGCGCGATAGGCATTGCCATAATGATGCGCATGGTCGATTCGACCACCTTCCACCATCAGGAAATAACCTTTTTCATTTTTCTTTAGTATCTCAATAGCCAGCCCTGTCATATCAGCTAAAGAAGGCTCGCCAGCACCATCATTTTTCCTGTCCGATTCAAATTGCATATGTGAGGGCTCAAACAGACCCAGCAAATGCGTCACTTTCCCAGCTTTGATATTGGCAAATTGTGCCTCGTTCCAAATATAAGCGGCATTTGAATAGCGCTTTTCCCATTCAGTAATTAAATTACGCGCGTCCTCTCTTTTTCCTGTTTCCCCCGGGTACTCCGGGTCAACGACATCTTTTGGAAAAAAATAACGCCGGCCACCCCCCATCACAACATCGATGCCATCGCCATAGGAAAACGTCAGCAGTTGCATAGCGATGTCCTGGCAACCCTCCTGGATCGCATTTCCCGGCATAAGCGAATCGCCTTCCCATTCTCTTTCTACCGTGTGCGCATAGGTCGCTGCTGGGGTCGCATGGGTAATTCGAGCAGTACTTATCACACCGGTTGCATAATGATGTTCTTCCAATTCCTCGAGCAGGGTTAAGAGATGATTTCCTTTAGAGGATGCGCAATCTTTCCGTCTTGCCTTCTGGTTAACCGATATAAATCCGGATTCGGTCTTAACTCCCGTCATTATTGCAGTCATCGTACCAGCAGAATCGGGCGTTTGTTGATTTGTATTATAGGTTTTCGACAATGCCGCGTAAGGTAATAACTCGAAAGACAGACTATGTTCTTCACCGGATTTTCCCTGAAGCTGCCCCGCCAAAATCCGTGCCGCGGTGATCGTTGAAATTCCCATACCATCACCAATGAACAAAATAATATTTTTTGCTTGATGCTTGTTTGCTTCAATTCTTAATGCCTTGCCTAGCGACTCCTGCCCCTGTTTATACCAGGATTCCGGCGTTTCGACATCGGCAGAGGCATTGAATTGAAATAACAGAATGACTAGCAGTAAATATCGGTAACGTATCACTCTATAGATGCTCCTGAGGTAAACCATTTGTCTATTAAAGCTCGCTCATCTTCACTCATAAGTGTCAAATTGGCGAGAGGCATTGTTTTAGTCACCACCGTTCGTTCATGGATACGCCTGCCCCATAGTTTTATCTGCCCGGCCGTATCAAACATCACGCCATTGGGCGCGACAGGCGCGGTCGGGTGATTTGGTTTAGCTGAATGACAAATAACACAACGTTCTTTAATGACGCTCTGAACCTTTGGAAAGGAAACATTTTCGACAGCACGCGATGTAGATATATTCGCTGAAATATCGGTGCTTTTCACCTTTAGGGAGTCCGGTGCAATGGCATAGGCCATTAGTACGAGAATTAAGATCGCGACAGCCGGTAGCGCGGGTACGAATTTTCCCTGGTTACGCAAATTAAAGAAATGCCTTATTAATACGCCGACAATAAATATGACTATCAATAACACCCAATTATAGGTGTGGCCATAAAGCATAGGGTAATGGTTACTCAACATCACGAACAACACGGGTAGGGTTATGTAGTTATTGTGAACAGAACGTTGCTTACCACGAATCCCATGGATAGCCTGAGGTTCTTCCCCCCGCAACTTGGCAGCGACCATTTCTTTTTGACCAGGAATGATCACGAAAAACACATTGGCAACCATAGTGGTCCCTAACATCGTGCCAATCTGAGTGAAGGCCCCACGTCCGCCGAAAAGCTGAAAAACACCGTAGGTCACTGCGATTAACAATACGAAGCCGAAAAGAGCGATACCTTGATCATCCAATTTGGATTTACAAAGCAAATCGTAGACAAACCATCCCAAGACCAAAATAAACAGGCTGAAACCAACGGCCTGAGTGGCAGAAATATCAGCAACACTTTTGTCAATGAGGTAAACATTCGCATTGAAGTAATACACAACAATCAGCAAGGCAAAACCCGTTAAGAAAGTGGTGTAAGCCTCCCATTTGAACCAGTGCAAAGGTGTGGGTAAATCTTTTGGTGCCAATTGGTATTTTTGTGAATGATAGAAACCGCCACCATGAACGGCCCAGAGATCGCCCGCCACATCCTCATCCTCAGGATCACGCGGAGGTCTATTTAAATTGGTATCAAGCCAGACAAAATAGAAAGAAGAGCCGATCCAGGCGATGCCAACGATGAGATGCGCCCAGCGTAGTAGCAGGTTCAACCATTCAAGAATGTAGGCTTCCATTTTTTTTATAGTATTGCTGTGCTAATTATCGCGGAATGACTAGAGCTAATGCTCCTTCTATCCGACTTATCTCGTTCCCACGCTCCGCATGGGAATGCATACGATTCTATCAAGACCACGTGTTTGCACGGGTAATTTTCGCACTCTAATTTCATAAAACTGAATACAAACCATTATCCAACCCCGACTCAGTTTCACCTATCCCGTTAATTTCATATAAGCGTAAAAGCTGCGCAACAACCGAGACAGCAATGACTCCGGGCTCTTTGGAATTAATATCCTTAATACCAATGGGACAGATTAATCGTTCAAGCTCATTATTATTAAACCCTTTTTCGCGCAAACGTTTTTCAAATCTTATTCTTTTAGTCTCTGAACCAATCAATCCCAGATATTGAAAATCACCACGTTTCAATATCGCTTCACATAAAGCCTGATCCAAAGCATGGCTATGGGTCATCACTAGATAAAAACTATTTGCTGGCATATCCTGCACCGCACTCGTCGGCATGATGGCGTGACATATTTTCACCTGGTGCGGCAAAGTCGCGGGAAAAACATCAGCCCGACTATCCACCCAGTTAATTTTGCAGGAAACTGACTTTTCCAACACCGCAACAATAGCGCTGCCCACATGCCCTGCACCAAACAGCGCTATGTGAAAATCACAGGGGCGTACAACATCGAACAATAAGGCATCGGAAATATCTGGCAGTGCGCCCCTGGAAGCATGAAGCGGATGCAACAAAGTATGTGAGTGAGTTTCGGACTCACTTAACAACAAACGGGCGCGCTCGATCGCCTCTTCATCCAGTTCCCCAAGACTTCCCGAGGTTTCAAACTCACTTACTATCATTTTCGCACCCAAAGGGGTATCTCTATCATTCTTTCCAGTTCTGGTAACGATAACAGCATTTACTGATTGCTCATCAAGCTCTGTTAACACCTCTAACCATCCACAATTGTTCCTGGTCGTGATCTCATAATGAAGAAAAACTACCCCACCACAACACTGTTCCATCATCGGGCCAAGCGCATAAAGCTCCAGAAAGACATTATTTTTCGATTTAGAATGGTCTGCTAGAAATAAACGCGCGGTCTGGGTCGCATTGTATTCCAGATTACCCCCGCCGATTGTGCCGTAGACAGAATCCTCAGTGACAAGCATTTTTGTACCCGCTTCACGAGGCGCCGATCCAGCCGTGTGGGCTACGGTGACCACTATGCAGTCCCTGCCTTCTGTGTAAAGTGTGTTCAGTGTTTTCAGCCACTCATTCACGTTCTTGTGTCACCCTGCACTATTTTTCTGTTCATAGTCATGCCTGTACATGCACCACTGCTTTTAATATTTCTTCCGGGGTCGCAGGCGCATTCAATTTTGAACTGATTTTATAGTCAGCATTACACTCCACTGCATCTTTAATGGCATGAAAGACTGAAATCCCAAGCATCAGTGGCGGCTCACCGACCGCCTTGGAACGGTAGATCGTTTCTTCCCTGTTTTCACTCCAGTCAAGCAGTTCAACATTGAACTCTTTAGGCCAATCACTGCAAACTGGTATCTTGTAGGTGGAGGGTGCATGAGTTGTAAGGCGACCTTGAGCATTCCAGACCAGCTCTTCACTGGTTAACCAACCCATGCCTTGTATAAAGCCACCTTCCACCTGACCCAGATCGAGGGCTGGATTAAGCGAGTTACCCACATCATGATGTATATCGACACGTAATAATTTATGTTCGCCGGTCAAGGTATCAATAATAACTTCGGAAACCGCGGCGCCATAGGAAAAATAATAAAACGGACGACCTGAAAATGTCTCAGGATCATATTGGATCTTTGGTGTTCTATAGTATCCCGTCGAAGAAAGCGATATGCGCGCGAGATAGGCTTGTTCAGTCAACTCAGCAAAGCTTATTTTTTTATTATCGCCTATAAGCACTTCACCTTTCTGAAAAACAACTTGCTCAGCACTTACCTGGTATTGATCACAAACATAGTTTATCAGCCTGTCTTTGATTGTCTGTGCTGCTATTTTTGCCGCCATGCCATTTAAATCACTGCCAGATGAGGCGGCGGTCGCGGACGTATTCGGTACTTTGCTTGTATCAGTCGCGGTACATTTTATCTGCTCAATATCAAGCTGAAACTCTTCCGCCACAACTTGCGCGACTTTTGTAAAAAGCCCCTGTCCCATCTCAGTGCCACCGTGATTGAGCATGACCGTGCCATCGCGATAAACATGAATTAATGCGCCTGCCTGATTGAAAAAAGTAGCAGTGAAGGAAATGCCAAACTTGACCGGCGTTAGCGCCATACCACGCTTGAGGATGGGACTGCCCTTATTAAAAGCCGCGATTTCCAGTCGTCGTTGTCTATACGCCGACTTTTCTTCCAACTCATCGACGATACGATGGATAATATTATCTTCGACTGTCATTTGATATGGCGTGACATTCCGATCGTCTATGCCATAGAAATTCAATTTACGAATGTCGAGTGGATCCTTATGTAGATGTCGGGCAATTTCATCCACCACGTATTCGATAGCCATCATGCCCTGTGGGCCACCAAAACCACGAAAGGCCGTGTTAGACACTGTATGGGTCTTGCATCGGTGAGAAGTGATGCGCACATTATCAAGGTAATAACAATTATCACTGTGGAAAATAGCGCGATCATTAATGGCGCCAGAGAGATCAGCAGAGCGACCACAATTTGAAGCGAGGGTAAAATCAAGACCCTCAATCACACCATCTTTATCAAATCCAACTTCATAATCGATCTGAAAACCGTGTCGTTTACCGGTAATCACCATGTCATCATCGCGATCAAGACGTAATTTGACTGGATGCCCGGTTTTTTGTGCCGCCAGCGCCGCGATACAGGCCAACAGTGCCGGTTGAGTTTCCTTACCACCAAAGCCACCTCCCATTCGACGACACTCCATGACCACGTCTTTCGATTTCCTCGCCAAAGCATGTGCCACGAGGTGTTGTCCTTCCGTGGGGTGTTGTGTCGAACTGTAAATAAGCATATCGCCATCTTCTTTGGGAACGGCCAGAGCTATCTGCCCTTCCAGGTAGAAATGATCCTGTCCACCAATAGAAAAATGCCCCTTTAGATTATGTGATGATTTCTTTATTGCCTCATCAGCATCACCGCGTGCAAGCGTCCGGGTAGGAATGACAAAAGATTTATTCTTAAGCGCACTATCAATATCCAGGACTGCCGGGAGTTCTTCATAGTCAATTTTCGCGAGGCGAACGGCACGACGTGCCGCGTTCACCGAATCTGCAATAACCGCAAACACCGACTGACCGACATATTCAACCACTTCTTCTGCAAAAAGCGGATCATCTGCAACGACAGGTCCATGGTTATTTTTTCCGATGACATCAGCGGCGGTGAGGATGCAAACGACGCCCGCTGCGCTAGCAACCTCGGATAAATCCATGGATATTATTCTGGCATGGGCTTTATCACTGCAAGCAATAGCCGCATAAAGCGTGCCCTGTGGTTCACGAATATCATCAACGTAGCGCGCTTCACCACTGACATGCAGGTGCGCACTTTCATGGGGCTGCGAGCTGCCGACACCGCCATCTATTTTTATTGTGTCTGGGTTCATCAATTAGCCTGCATAATGCAATACCTGCGTAGTACTTTCATCTGCACCATTGACTTCATGATAAAAACGCCTGAGAAGATTAGCGGCTACACGTGAGCGATAGTCCGCACTCGCCCGCATATCGCTGAGTGGCGTAAAATCCTTTTCAAGCGCACTTATTCCTTCTTCGAGCGTGGCGAGCTCCCACGTCTTTCCAACTAGCGCTAATTCGCACTGCTCTGCTCTTTGTGGTGTCGCCGCCATTCCTCCATAACAAATACGAAGCTCATCAACTTTCCCTTCTTCAAGTCGTAAGGAATAGGCAGCACACACAGCGGAGATATCCTGATCGAAACGTTTGGAAATTTTGTATGAACGCAAATATTGCCCCTTAGCGGGCAATGGGATCCGAATCGCTTCAACAAACTCGCCTTTATTGAGATCCTTATGTTGATATCCAAGGTAAAACTTATCTAGTGGTAACTCTCGGGTTTTCGCTCCATTTCGTAGAAGGATCGAAGTACCCATAGTGATCAAAGCAGGCATAGAATCACCAATAGGCGAGCCATTCGCGACATTGCCACACAAGGTGCCGGCATTGCGTATTGGCGGTGAAGCAAAACGTCTAAAAATTTCAGACAAATCGGGGTAGTGCCTTAGCACTTCTTCAAAAGCGTCGCTAAGATTCACGCTGGCGCCAATAGTCATAAATTCTTTATCGACATCAATCGTATTCAGCGATTCAATCTGCCCAAGATAAATAATAAGCGGCAAATCACGGAGTTGTTTGGTAACCCAAAGACCCACATCGGTACCACCTGCCAGAAGAGTGGCCTCTGGATAGTGGTTAAATAATTCAGCCAGTGAGCTAACACTGGTCGGCGCAAAATACTTCTTATCGATACTAAAATCGCTTTGTGGTCGGATGACACCGAGTTGATCGAGGAGGGTTTGCTCGTCGACCGAGATACTTTCCTGTTCAGCTACCGAATAAGGCATGGAGAAGAAATTCTGCTCCTGATTGTCGAGTTGCTCCCCATACTCATACATTTTTTTTGCAGCAGAAATAATGGGGCGATACCCCGTACATCGACACAAATTACCAGCAAGTGCATCATCAATAGCATTGCGATCTGGTTTACTCTGCGATTTATACAGGGCAAACAGGGACATCACAAAACCGGGGGTACAAAATCCACATTGAGATGCATGGCAATCCACCATTGCACGCTGTACAGGGTGCAAGTCACCTGAACCAAATTTTCGAAGACCTTCAACAGTAAACAGTGCCTTACCATCAAGCGTTGGTACAAACTGGATACAGGAATTGATGGGGCGAAAGCGGATACGACCTTGACGGGGTTCAGCAATAAGCACGGTGCAGGCACCACAATCGCCTTCAGCGCAACCTTCCTTGGTACCTGTCTGCAAAAGGTCATCTCGCAGATAATTCAGCACGGTGCTGGTAGGCGAAATTCCCTTAACTTCATGTAGTTGTCCGTTCAGATAAAATCTAACAGAAGTCCTTCCTTTACCTTCCGCAGCCACGTCTAACTTCCCCGGTACGTCGTATAACTCCAGGGCGAAGCCAATAGAGGAACGTGATAGTGTTTATCCGGATCATCAATGCCAAATCGCACCGGTACCTGATTCAAGAATGGCACCCCGGTGCTCTCTACCTTGTGCGCTCTGAAGTACTCACCAATATGGAATACCAGCTCCCACTCTCCTCGCTGCATTTCCTCGTCAGCCAACATGGGCTCATCGCAGCGTCCATCGGCATTGGTAATTATGCTTTTGACCTGCACACGTTCCTTCCCCAATGAAAACAATTCTATGCGAATACCCGCAGCGGGTTTACCCTGCACGGTATCCAGCACATGGGTGGACAAATGCCCCATAAGATTCCTCAATTATTTGAAATTTAACAATTATTTATGTCTGTTATTGTAGACAATTTCATCTTTCTTTGTACATATTTACCTAAGGGCCAATTGGGAAAGAGATTGTCCCAGTCCAGGTTCCCATTTTTTATAAAACTGCTTCCCACCACCCCTTACTTCAACCACAGCAAAGATTAATTGCATAAAGGCCAAATCTGGTACCACTTACTGCATTTAAAATTTGCTTCACATTGCTTTAATTGAACACCATATTCACCCGCTGTCCTTGCAACTCTATCCGCAACTTTGACAACTGCCGGTTTCTTTTTATAGCTACCTCGCTTGTAGCCACCTTTGCCTTCGTGGTAGGCGAGATAAAGGTTTTTGGCATCCCATTTCGATATTCCAAGTTGCTTGTGACTTTTCTCGTTATACCAGCCTATGAAGTCCAGCGCATCTTCCATGTCACCGCGACTCTTGAATAAACCGCCTCGCTCTTTTTTGTACTCTTTCCACACAGGGTCTTTCGCCTGCGAATAGCCCTTTGCGGACGACTGGCGGCCAAGAGGGATGAATAGAAACCATTTATAGGGCGTTTTGGCATTTTCCTGATAGCTTGATTCGTGTCTGACAAATGCCATCAGAATGTGTTTGGGTATCCCCCATGCTTTTTCTGACTGATTCGCGTAGTCATACCAGTCGGGGTTCTGCTCAAAAACCGAGCATAGGTCATGCTGCCGCTTCGGCGGTGAAGACGAACAAGCTGGTAGCATACAAACCAGTATGAACAGGTAAGCAAGCGATCTCATTCAGTTAGTTTTCCAATTTTCGTCTGTCAAAAAGCATAGGATAACTCAAGAAAATGTTAAGTGCGGTGGCTTTAGATCGTAAGACTTTGAGTAATTTCTTATTTCTGCTTGCCGTAAGTTTTAAATTTTTCCAGATTAATTTGCATTTCTTTTTTATCCAATATGACAGGTTCACCTACTTGCAAACTATAAAAGTATTGTTTTGCCAATTCTTCCACTTCAATGGCCATCTTGAAAGCAGAGGTAATGTCTTTATCCAGGGCAATCATACCGTGATTGGACATCAAACAGGCCTTTCTCTGTTTCAAGGCTTTGACGACGTTTACGGAAAGCTCGGCAGTACCAAATGTGCCATAATCTGCACAGCGAATTGAATCGCCACCGGCGATGGCAATCATATAGTGAAAAGACGGGATTGATTTTCGTGTGCAGGCTAACGCCGTTGCAAAGGGTGAATGAACATGGACGATTGCCCCGGCATCTTTACGATCTAAATAGATATCTCGATGAAATCGCCATTCGCTGGAAGGATTCAAATGACCGCCAACTCTCTCACCTGCGTCATCCAGCTCCACCAGAAGCTCCGGCTCAAGTTCTTCATAGGGAACACCGGTAGGCGTGATGATAAATCCTTTTTGAGAACGTACGCTCAGGTTTCCGGAGGTGCCTACCCCTAGCCCCTTCCTGGAAAACGACTGGACGGTGTCGATGATTTGTTGCTTTACATTTACATCTGAAGGCATGTTGTAGCAGTCGCTTAATCAGTTAATAGATAGTTGGCGTTGTACCGATAATTTCTTTTATGGCTTCTCTGTTATCTTCAGCATTAGGTGGTCTTAGAGGCAGATTTTCCTAAGCATCTACTTCCATGTAGGCGATACTGGAACTCGTCTAGTATGGTGAAAATATTTTATGCATGGCGATTTCATTGTTTAATCAAAAAGTGCTCGTAAGTTTTCTACGTAAGGGGGCCTCACAATGCCTTTCTCTGTGATGATGGCTGTTATGTATTTTGCAGAGGTGACATCAAAGGCCGGATTTCCAACCTCAGTTTCCTCCGGTGCGATTCGCTCGTCGCCTACGCAAACGACTTCCGTGTCCACACGCTCCTCAATATCAATGTCATCGCCACTTGCGGTCGATAAATCAATAGTGGTCGTTGGTCCGGCCACATAGAAAGGAATATTATGCGCATGGGCGACCAATGCCAGATTATACGTGCCTATTTTGTTAGCCGTATCCCCGTTGGCAGCAATGCGATCACATCCGACAACACAAAAGTCGACATCGCCCTGCTTCATATAGAAGCCGGACGCGCCATCGACAATTAATTTGTGAGGAATGCCCAACTGTTGCAACTCCCAGCAGGTCAATCGGGCGCCCTGCAGACGTGGGCGTGTCTCATCGACCAATACAGAAATAGCACGGCCATGTTCGTGCGCTGTTCGTATGATGCCAAGGGCCGTTCCGTAGGCCACTGTTGCCAAACCGCCTGTATTACAATGATGAATGACTTTTGCTTTTTCAGGGACTAATTCAAGCGCGTTCAATCCGATTTGTTTGCATGTTTCCACATCTTCTCGGGCAATGGTGTGGGCTTGAGATAATACAAAATCTTTGAATTCCTGAGCATCGGTGAAGGTCGTGTCATTAGCACGGTTAGCCATTCTATCCAGAGCCCAAAACAAATTAACTGCCGTCGGGCGCGAACGCCTTAATACATCATCGGCTGCTTCGTATATCTGCCATAAGACCTTGAGATCTGCGCCTTCCTGATGACGCAACTCTACTGCTAAACCATAAGCCGCCGCGGCACCAATGGCCGGAGCGCCTCTTATCACCATGTCCTTTATAGCAAACGCGACCCCTTCCGCGCTCGTGTAATCAAGATACTCAACTCGACCCGGCAGGATGCGTTGATCCAGCATTCTCACGCTGTTTGAGCTTTCAATCCATTCTATGCTTTTATATTCCAATCTTTTTACCTCTATATCGCTAGAAAAACAGACATGTCATGTTCATGAGTTAACATTATAATGCCAATGTCCGCTTTCAGCGGATATTATTTTACTAGTTTGCCTTATTCGCCAGAATGGCGATCACTGAGAGTGGAATCGATGACGAAAAATACTTCGCTAACTTTAATTCAAGCTTTATTGCTCCTGATTTTTTCCTTATTTTCGCTGTTCGTCAGTGCACAAACAGTCGATCTAATTATCACTGCCGACCACATCGTCACCATGGACGAAAACAACACAGTACTTAAAGATGCTGCTATCGCAATTGATGATGGCATTATTGTCGCGATTGATAGCAAAAAATCCATAGAAAAAACATACACAGCCAGGCAACAAATAGCGGGGACAAATCGTGTCTTAATGCCTGGTCTGGTAAACGGCCATACGCACGCAGCGATGACGCTTTTTCGTGGTATTGCGGATGACCTGCCCTTGATGGAGTGGCTGACAAAACATATTTTTCCCGCAGAAATTCGCTTTGTTGACCCGGAATTTGTGCGGATTGGCACACAGCTGGCGTGTCTGGAAATGATCAAGGGCGGCACCACCACCTTTGTTGATATGTATTTTCACCCGAAGGAAACAGCCAGAGTCGTCGATGAGTGTGGTGTGCGTGCCATCGTCAGTGCCGCAGTCATCGAACAGAAAAGTGGCTATGCGCTTAATTTCGACGATGCAATGCACAAGGCGGAAAGTTTTATTTCACAATGGAAAAACAAAAACAGTCGCATTACGCCTGCCATTGCTGCGCATTCGGCCTACACCATTACGCCGGGCAATCTGCAGATCATAAGGAAGCGGGCCAACATGCTTGGTGTTCCCGTCGCAATCCATCTTTCTGAATCAAAAGCGGAATTAGAAATCGTCAATAATCTATATAATGACACGTCTATTAATCATCTTGAGAAGATCGACTTTTTTAGTGGTCCGACCATTGGTGCTCACGTAGTTTGGCCAACAGAAAGTGAAATATCTATACTAGTGAAACGACAGGTTGGCGCCATCCACAACCCGACATCCAATATGAAGATCGCCTCAGGGTTTGCACCTGTTCCGGAGATGCTCGATGCCGGTGTGCATGTTGGCCTCGGTACCGATGGTGCGGCGTCGAACAACGATCTGGATATGTGGGAAGAAATTCGTTTGGCCGCGCTGATTCACAAGGGACGATTGCTGGATCCAAAGGTCATGCCAGCGGCGAGAGTCCTCAGTATAGCCACAAGTGGTGGCGCAAGGGCTATTGGTCTTGGAGAGAACATCGGCGCCCTCACTGTAGGTCGTCGCGCGGATATCATCCAGATTTCTCTGGATGCAACACACCTTGTGCCGCTCTATGATGTGGTTTCCCATCTTGTCTATGCTGTTGATGCGCAGGATGTTCAGACTGTCATTGTTGATGGTCAGGTTTTGATGCTTGATCGTAAGGTGCTGACGCTGGATGAAGACAAGGTGATCGAAAAAGCAAGGGCAATGGGGGCTAGAATAAACGCGGAAATTCGATCAGGAAAATAGAATGTGATGCTCCGGATAAAATCATGAATAAACTCAGCGCGGAAGAAATCATCAAACATCTCGGCCTTCAGCCCTTACCCATTGAAGGAGGATATTTCGCTGTTAGCTATACCTCTGATGAACAAATCCAGGCCAACGCCCTGCCCGATAGATACGCAAATGCGCGTAACATCGGCGGTGCCATTTATTTTATGGAGACAAGCGAACAATTTTCAGCGATGCATCAGCTGCCAACTGATGAACTGTACTACTACCATTATGGCGACCCGATGGAAATGCTCTTTCTATATCCGGACGGCAAGGGCGAAACACGTTTACTAGGTGCCGATTTAGCGGCTGGCCAACGACCACAAATATTAGCGCCGAGGCATAGCTATCACGGCTCCAGGCCATTGACCGGCGGAGAATTCGGTTTCTCTTTAGGCAGCACCTCCATGGCACCGGGCTATGATCAAAGTGATTCTGTATTTCCTCCACGCGAGGAACTCGTCCGTGCTTATCCGGAATTTGCATCACTTATTACAGCACTGACGCGATTAATACCGCATAATATTTAAGGCTATTCCGTAGAATCTGTGGGCTGACAAGAATGTCAAATTAACTAAAACCGTCATTCCGGCATCCTTAGCTCCGTTAACAGCACATCCGTGTGCTACTACTCCGCCAAAAGCATGCCGGAACGACGGGGTTTTATTTTTTTCATTCTCAAGAGAACTGATATGTTTTTACTCACAGATTTTGATGAAGATCCATATTTAATTAAATCTTAGACAACAATAATAAGGAACTCTCTTATGTCTGCATTTGTTTTCAATGCCCTACCCGAGGATGTCTCCGATACCGTGATCATGCCAGGGGATCCCCTGCGTGCAAAATATATTGCGGAAAATTATCTCGAGGACGCCAGACAAATTACCGACGTGAGAAATATGCTGGGGTTCACAGGTCGCTACAAGGGACGAAGAATAACGGTGGTTGGTCATGGAATAGGCATTCCTTCTGCCACACTTTATTGTTCTGATTTAATTCTTGAGTATGGTGTGAAGCGGATTTTCCGGGTCGGAAGTTGTGGCACGATTAGCAAGACGGTTAAGTTGCGCGATCTCGTTATCGCCATGGGTGCATGCACCGATTCCAATGTAAACCGTGTGCGTTTTGGCGGGCACGACTTTGCAGCTATCGCGGATTACACCTTGCTGGAAAAAGTCGTGAGTACGGCCAGAAAAATGAACATCAAACATCACATCTCTAATGTATTTACCTCGGATTATTTTTATCCCCCAAAAAATAGTGAAATGTGGGAAACCATGGGGAAATACAATGTCCCTGTAGTGGAAATGGAAATCGCCGGAATTTATGGTACAGCAGCAGAATATGGCGCGGCTGCTGTTGCCATGTGTACCGTGAGTGATGACGTTCTTGGCGGCAAGGGCTTGACCGTTGAGGAGAGGCAAAGCAGCTTTGATGAAATGATTAAAGTCGCGCTGTCGACTGTCGCTGAACTGGACGAGGTATCGTAAGCATGAAAATAATCCGGCTAAACTCTTATACGAAGATCGTGTTTAGCATATGCATGCTATAACATGGAATAGGCGCAGTTATCTTGTCAGCGCCTTGATAATTATTCAGGAAAATACGTCAGCGGTCTAAGAGGGCCTTGATCGAAAAATCGTGCCCCGGTACCGATTTGATTGTAATCACCCAGCTCCGCCCTGGCTTTATCAGCCTCCTGCATAAGTTCCCTGACAATCTCGGGATAATCTGCGGCCAAATCATTTTGCTCGCCTATATCTTCCTGAAGATCGAATAACATTGGCTCATCCACCGCATCCGCATAACGACCAAGCCACAATGTATAGGGAGAATTGGCCTGTCGAGGCAGGACTAGTTTCCATCGACCAGAGCGTACTGCCTGCAACTGTGAGAGAGAATAGTAGAAGAAATTTGAATGTGGGCTAAGTGCACCCGGAGCATTGAATAGTATTGAGCTAATATCTCCCCCATCGAATTTCACTCCCGCAGGTAATTGCGAGCCTGCAAGCGCAACCAGGGTAGGATATAAATCCATTGACGTGACTATGGCATCGCTTACCAATGATTTCGGAATTTTACCGGGCCAGCGTACGATAGCAGGTACACGTACACCGCCTTCCCAATTAGAGTACTTCCTGCCTTTGAGGGGCTCGGCACTACCTGTATATTTTTCACCATGTCCTCTTTCGGGGCCGTTGTCGGAAAGATAAACCACGAGCGTGTTCTCATCGAGTTGAAGGCGTTTCAATTCCTTGAATATCTCGCCCATACTCCAGTCCAGTTCTTCCACCGCATCACCGTAGGGGCCACGTTCAGATTTACCTTTAAAATCGGGTGATGCACCTAGTGGTAAATGGGGCATGTGATGGGCAAGATAAATAAAAAACGGTTTGTCGCGATTATTACGGATAAATCCTATCGTTTCATCCGTGTATTTCTGTGTAAGCAAATCAACATCGACAGGACTTTCAATGACTTCATTGTTTCGCATCAATTCAGGGATAAAGCGCGCAAGGTCAACATCCCTGGTGTAGCCGTGATACATGGGTGTCCCATAGAAATAATCAAAGCCCTGTGCATTAGGCATAAGTTCGGTTTTGAATGGACCCTTACCGCCTGGACGTCCCGGTGGTAAGGGCGGAGGAGCAAAATCCCATGGTGTATCACCGTCTCCCGCCATGTGCCATTTTCCAATAACCGCCGTCGTATAACCCGCCGTCTTCAAGGCCTCGGCTATTGTTATTTCTCGGGAATGCAAAACACTATTTGGATTTTTTTTGTTTTCGGGTTCCGCGACTCTTATTGGATAGGAACCGGTAAGGAGTGCGGCCCTCGATGGACCACATACCGGCTGTGCATAAAAACTAGTGAATTTGATTCCATCTGCCGCCATCGAGTCAAGAACAGGCGTTCTGATATCGGGAGAGCCATAGACACCAACATCGTTATATCCCTGATCGTCAGTAAAAACTACGATGAAATTCGGCTTTGACCTTAGTGCGTCCACTACCGGCGCTTCATCTGGTGGTGATGTACAGGAATTCAGTAACGCGAGGGACGCTAAATAAAATAAACTTAATAGAAATCGATCCGTTCCGATCATTTGAAGATGGTAGCTGATTTCATCCAATACATTCTGCATTTTTATTGGCAATAATTGACACGAGCGTCAAACTTTAACTCGATCTATCAAACGCGTATAGTCTTTTACCCGGATGGTCATAATCTAGAATAAACTAATATGAAAATTCTCAACTACGTAGTCATTGCATTGATTTTATCTTATCCATGCTTTGCATCTGCACAGCAGGACATTACACAACCCAATATTCTTCTTATTTATGTCGACGACCTCGGCTATGGCGATCTTGCAAGTTATGGTCATCCTGTTATCAAGACTCCGAATCTAGATGCGCTCGCAGACAAAGGCTTGCGACTAACGAACTACTATGCGCCCTCAGCACTTTGCTCCCCGTCGAGGGCCGCTTTGCTGACCGGTCGGCACCCGTATCGAACGGGTATAGAATCCTGGATACCGGCGGGCTCGGGTATTTACCTGCATGCTGAGGAAGTGACCTTGGCAGAAGTTCTGGTTTCGGTTGGATACCAGTCTGCACTCATCGGCAAATGGCATCTCAATTCCAACCTGGGTAGCGATACGGAGCCGCAACCTGGGAATCAAGGATTCGGTTATTTCTACGGCCATAACGCGTTTCAAATTCCCTCTAATCGTAATCCGACCAATCTGTTTCGCAACGGTAAGGCTTTGGAGATGCAGGAAGGATACACAGCTCAACTTTATGCGGATGAGGCGATTGCCTGGCTAAGCCGCCGAGATAAGAGTAAGCCATTTTTTTTATATCTGAGTATGGCGGAACCGCACACGGCGATAGAGAACCCGGCAGCGTTCAATGAGCAATATGCAACTTTTACCAATGGCCCAATAATCCCCATAACATCCACCGACGGCAACATACCGAAGGACAAGCTCGTTGCACGCGGTCCCGGAGAGTACTACGCAAACATCACCTACATGGATGAGCAACTGGGTCGGGTTCTGCAGTCACTCAAGGATCTGTCCATAGACGAGGAGACTGTCATTGTCTTTGCGAGTGACAACGGGCCGGTAACGGCCAACTGGATTAATTGGTGGGAGGTGAATGCCTACGGGGAAACCGGTGGCCTTCGAGGTCGCAAGCACTTTTTATACGAGGGAGGAATCAAGGTACCCGCAATCATCAAGTATCCGGGTGTCACAGCGCCTGGTAGCGTATCGAATGAACTCATCGTCGGTACAGATTTCTTCGCGACCCTGGCAAAAATTGGGGGTGCTGAAATACCCACAGATCGTCCTATTGATAGCCTGGACATTATGCCCATTCTCGCCGGGGGCAAGATGCCTTCCCGTTCTGCCTTCTGGGCATTACCATCGGAATCCGAACTGGAATTCGCGGTACGACAGGGTGAATGGAAACTGCTGCTGGATAGAAACAAGAAAGCCAAAGAACTCTACAATTTGGACGAGGACCCGCTGGAATTTTTTAATTTGCTAAACACTCACCCCGCCATAGCGCAGCAGTTAATCGAAAGCTTTAATCAAACACTGTCATCGATAGAAGCAGATCCTTTCAAGCCGTAGAAAAGCGCGAATGCAATTGAATTACGTCGAGTGGCTGATGAATGATAGGCAGTGCATAGGCAAATTAGCACTTCTAGAAGCTACTTCAATAAATAAATTTGTGAAAGTCAGTTGCAATCTGAGGTTCTCCCTGTGCTTCAACGCCAAATGTCATCCCGAGCTTGCCCGAAGATAACCTGGTCCCCCGCACACCAGACGACAATATTTTCCTCCTGCAATAGTGTTCCAAAAACGGTTTTTTCGTTCAGCTCTGCAACCGTCATTATGGGGTGCCGGTCATTGAGTAATACTGGATCTTCGATCATGGCGTTAAAATATCTCAGTCTTTAAATAGTCCGTTAAATCTCACGCCGTGGGCACCACATTTATTAGACGGTCATGAGTTCAAAGTACGACAGGAATTCGACAGTGGCAAATTTATCGGAATGATTTACCAGGGAGATTATTTATTGAAAGATATGGCGGGCTATAATGCAAGCAAGGCTGCCGTCAAAAACCTTACCCGCTCGTTGTCAACGGAGTGGTAATATTAGCTCCACGAATTTCAACTCATCCATAAGGACATTAAACATGCTGAATCTGCTGACATTGAGAAAGAATGCAGGCGTTTTTCTGCTTGTTTTTCTAGTGGCTTTACATCCAGGCTTCGATGTTCAATCACAGGAAAAAACGATAAACACCGGAAACAGGCAAACCGTGACACTCTTGTTTACCAACGACCTGGAAAGCACCTATGACCCGGTTTCAGCATTCTGGCGTGATGATATGGAACGTATTGGCGGGATTGCCCAACTGGCGACTCTGATCGATGGTCTTCGCGAGTCGGAAGCCAATGTATTTCTTTTTGACGCTGGCGATATTTTTACCGGGATACTCGCCAAACTGACACAAGGTGAAGTGTCATTCGAACTGATGAATACGATGGCATACGACGCAATGGCGATTGGAAATCATGAGTTTGAATATGGCTGGGAGGTATTAGAAAAACAAAAACACCGTGTGCCATTCCCGGTTCTTGGAGCAAATCTCTTTTACAAGGGCACTGACATTCATTTCGCACAACCCTACTCCATAATTGAGCGGAACGGGATCCGTATTGGTGTCATCGGTATCCTCGGTCAGGATGCGGCGACGGCTCTCAACCCGCCGAATATCGCTGGACTCGATGTTCGGGACCCCAAAGTAATCGTTCCTGAATATGTAAAACTATTGCGACCTGACGTGGATCTAATTGTACTGTTGACCCATCAGGGGAAGACGGCACCCATGCAAACCGATGACTCGGCTCATCCAGAAATCCAACGGGATATCAACGCCGAGATTGAGCTGGCAGGAGTCGTCGATGGTATCGATGTCATATTTAGTGGGCACGCGGATGCGGGTACAGAGAAACCTGTTGTCCACCCAGAGACGGGGACGCTGATCATGCAAACCTATGGGCAGGGCTTTCACCTCGGCTACCTGCAGCTGCAGGTAGATATCGATAAAGACGAGGTACTCGCGTACGACGGACGCCTGATACCGGTTGATAGTGATAGCTTGAAACCCCATGCAGGTGTGGCTGAAAAACTGGCCCGATACCGTGAACATCACAAGGAGATCTACGCGGTCGTTGGTCACTCTGCTGAACGCCTCAGCCGTGAATACAATGCTGAGTCGGATCTGGGTAATCTCTTTGCCGATATCCATCGTGAAGAAGGTAAAGCGCAGATAGGTCTCTATCCTTCAGGCGGAATACGCCGTGATATTGATGCGGGACCGGTGACGGTTGAGGAATTGCTGGATGCCTGGCCTTTTCTTGACGATGTTGTCACGGTCCGGTTAAAGGGTGGGACGCTGTTGCAGGTACTTGAGCAGGGTCTTTCTCTTGAGCGAGGCATCATGCAGGTATCGGGAATTGTGGCGAGCTATGACCTTAAGCGACCCATTGGTTCCAGGGTGCTATCCGTTAAGGTAGACGGCAAAGCCCTGGAAAAAGAAGCGTATTACACTGTGGCAACAGGCAGTTTTATAACAAATGGCGGAGATCTGTATACGCAATTTCTCGGTAGTGAACTTGTTTACACTGGCCGGGATTTCGCTACGGTCCTGACTGATTATTTCAAATCACGTGATGTAGTCAGCGTTCCAGCAAGAGGGCGTTTGATACCTGATTAAATCGGTTCGTCGATGTTGATAGTGAACGGGATAATCGCCTGAGGTGTTCAGAAGATTTTACGGAAAGCAAAAAAAAAGCAGGACGGGAGTGTATCTCCTGTCCTGCCATTGATTTACTTACCTGCCTTTAGAAGCTATACGAGAATTCACCACCCCATACACGTGGCTCATTGACATAGCCAGTGTTATTGGCGAAGTCGATACCGCCAATGAGGTTATCTTCATCGGTAATATTGCGGGCAAAAAAGCCGAACTCGTAATTCTTGGCTGTATTGCGATATCCCATTCTCAGGCCACCTTCAAACTGCGTGCCGAAGGTATATTCAACGCTTTCGTAAAGAAAGTCCTGGGTCTTACCCTTCAGCTTCCAGTCGGTGAACAGGTAAAGCTCGGTATTCTCGCCAAAGGGATAGGTGTAATCCAGCTCGAAGTTGGCGGTCCAAAGAGGCGCGTGCTGAAAGCGATTGCCATCGATAAGGGCAAGCGTCGCACCTGCGTTTACTATAGTTGGATCGAGCACTGTCACTAATGGGCCGGGCTGAACAGCGAGGTTGGGGTCTTTTATTTCGGTATCTGCATAACCAAATCCGCCAGACAGGATTAGATTGTCAGTGACAAGGTAATCCATTTCGAATTCTACGCCAATCCCTGTGCCTTGCTGGGCATTCACAAGGGTGGTTGTATTGGCGGCGCCACCAACTACGACCAATTGCATATCATCAATATCATAGTAGAAACCTGACAGGCTGTACCTGAATCTGTCTGACTGTCCCTTAATACCGATCTCGTAAGACATGATGGTTTCCGTGTCAGCTATCGTTACTGAAGGATCATCCTGAATTCGATCCTGGATAGTTGGCGCCCTGAAACCGGATGCTATACGGGCATAAACCTGTGTGGAATCATTCCAGGCATAGGCAAGGGCCACATCAAAACCGAGGTGATCATCTGACACATTGATGGGCACCGTCACTACAGCCCCGGTAAAATCAATATGATCGGCATCCTTCTCATCGTCCGTGTAGCGGAGACCGGCCGTGAGTGTCAGTTCTTCGGTAATATCGTAACTACCCTGTCCGAAGATGGCCCAGGAGGTGTTTTCAATTGTAACGCTAGAATTTGTGAAAAATGCAGGGACAAACAACTGCGTAGTCCGGTTACCTGAATCACTAATGATTTTATCGTCAAAATAGAAGGCACCGAACTGGTAATTCAGCGGACCATCCAGGTTACTGGCAACGCGTATTTCCTGTGTCCATTGTTCTATGTCCTGTCCACCGCCGGTATCAATGTCAACCACGAATGGGGAGTTAAATGGACTGAAGGGCGTACTGGCAGGACCAGAAGGGATTCCACCGCAGGCAAAGAGACAGCCAAAACCACCATCAATATCACCACGACCAAAGCGGTCGTACACATCCTGGTAGGAAGTAACGGAGGTAATCGTATAATCACCCACATCCCAATCCAGTTTTACGGTAGAACCGTGGGATTTGATATTACCGGGGTTGTTATCACCGCCATCGAAAAACACCTTGTCCCGCGAGTAATTCGAATTTAGCTCGTTACTGCCCTGACTAATCACGTTAGCACGAAAAAGACTGACGGTAGCTTCAGAGTCCTGATGCTGATGCATGAACAATGCACTAAAATCTTCTGTCGGTGTCCAGAGTAACTGAACTCGACCAGCAAAGATATTATGACCACCCATCGCATCATTTTCACCGGTAAAGCCATTGTCTACCCAGTCACCACGATTTTGTGTCAAAAACGAGGCTCGGCCCGTTAATTTGCCCTCTATCAAGGTGCCACTGATGGCAGCTTCGGCATTAAAAGTCTCCAGGTTACCACCGGATAATCTTATGTAGCCTTCGGTTTCCTCTGTAGGGCGATTTGTCTTGATATGAACTATGCCAGCTGTGGTATTACGACCAAAGAGCGTGCCCTGGGGTCCACGAGCGACTTCGACGCTTGCCATATCAAAAATAGGAAAAGCTTTCAGTGCAGATTTTTCCATGGGGACTTCGTCAAACACAACTGAAACAGGCTGGGAGGCGGCTGCGGTAAAATCAGCATTGCCCAGGCCTCTCAGGTAAAAACGTGGTGCCAGACGACCATTGGATGATTCAATATGTAAGCCCGGTGCGGCGCTGGCAAGCTGAAGAATATCGCCACCACCGGAGAATCGCGCGTTCAATCTATCACCGCTCAGCTGTGTGATTGAAATCGGTACTTCCTGAATATTTTCTTCACGCTTTTGCGCGGTAACGATAATCTCTTCAAGCGCATCCTGGGCAAAACTGGAAAAAGACAATGAAAGTCCGATAAGAATGGCTGAAATTATTTGGAAATTAGAATTGGTATTTATATGTCGTGACATGGAAACCCCTCGATTTAGTCCTATGATATTTTCTTAACTCTTCGGCGTGGGAGTGTACCGAAATAAGTTGGCGCTGAGAACTTAATTCTTTGGGCAATTTATAGTTTTGTGCCACGAAAACAACAATTCGAATAAAGTCGAGTGGAACCGGAAAAAATTGACGACATCATCCTGTAAAAACTGAGGACGATAAAATATAACGGCTAATAATCAATAATATATGTCCTATGCTCTGAATTGTGTGTATGCCTCCTCCCACGACGCCAATTTCGCTTGAGAACCGATACGTGCTTTGAGGGACGACTACGACTGTTGGTTGTTTAAGACGGCCTGATTGAAGCTGATTTGATTATTGTCTAGAGGCAATTAAAGTTGGGTATTAAGAAATCAGTTTAATGAAGCGTATGCAATACTACCCTGGCTTATACCAGATAGCGGAAGACCAGGCTCTCTCCTGAATAAGAGGAGAAACATCTTCAAAGAATGCCTTACCTTCTCTGAGTGCGTCCCAGGTAGACCAACGGCACGAGGGATTTTCCAGAACACGAATGTAATAAAAGGCAGGATTGTCCGGATCAAAACCTCGATCCTGCCAGCGTCCCTTCAATTCCACCGCACCCCTATTGCGGCTCAAGGCGCAGGTAAGCAGGTCGACACTGGCAGCATTATCCGGGCAGCGGTGGCTGACAGGATCCGGCTGGAGCCCATCTGAACAAACAACGTCATAAGTCTCCTCCCGGCTTTCTCCATCTTCCAGCCAGCCTTTGATGATCTGAATCCGCTGAAGTAGAGCGCCGTCCGGTGCTTTCATCGCCCAGAGTAGAAAGTCGGGTACAGCAGTTTCTGTGCGTGAAGGCAGGTCGTCCCCCATGGGCACGCCGCTTTGATACCCACGAATCGCCAGGTTCATATCGTCATCGATGTCAGTTCCAAAACCCCAGGCACCAAAGAATCGCAGGACTATACGGGTACCACTGGTGGCAAAGGTCTCCTTACGTTTGAGGGCGGCGAAAATACTGTCGCGAGTATTTTCCTCCGCCCAGACGCCAGCCAGACCGGATGCACTGTGTAGTCTGGGAGGTTTGAATTGCTTTATCTCTGGCAGTTTTGCACGCAGTTCCGGTGTTGCGTCCTCTTCACCGAACAGCCCCATGTAATTACTTTCCTCGGTCGCGCCGGGTGTGCCGTTGTGGTTGTCTGTGCTGCCGATAACACCAAACTTGTAGGGATTAACACCGAGTGTTTCTCCAAGGCGCAGACCATCCTTCAGTGCATTTCTCAGATAAATATTTTTTTGGATACAGCTAACGCTCTCATCCCCGTCCTTACACACCTGAAAACAATCAGCTGAGCTTTCCGTGGCATCTTCTAAACACAAAGGCCGCCTTTCAAGTTTTTCAAAATCACAATATTCATCTGCCGTTCCCACACCGACCTGACATTCAGAGTCACCTTTGCCCTGAATGATTTCTACAAGGGGCTCCAGTTCACTGCGAAGTTGTGCATCCGCCCGACTCATTGTAGTTGGAAATTGTCTGCCCTTACTCTGGTTGGAGTTATGGGGGATGGCAAGTACATCACAGGG
>JBLIML010000011.1:0-38646 GCA_047638675.1 Planctomycetota bacterium
ACTCATCATATCAATCAAGCGACATTTGAAAGAATGAAAAAAGTGATATCCGCATGAGTCGAAATCGGGCAAAAGATTGTCGCTACACTGGGGCGACAATCGAGCTAGGCTTGACTCACAGATGAGCTGATCTTAATTCACCTTTTTATCCGCCTATCTCCCAGTATATGTGCGTACTCTTAAAGGGATCTGCGGAATACGCTAATTCAGGCAAAGCGTCGAAAAACCGTTTTTCTTCTCCCAGCCTCAAACACTCCCTTTACTTCTTTCACCATTTGGCCTCCGAAGTCCGAGAAACAGAGGGCAGAGAGTTCTTTATAATCAGCAAGTTATCGGTAGATTCATATAGGGCTTGGAGATCGCATTACTTGCCCACCATTCTATCTATCCCCACATTATTATAAAATTGGCATTTTCAAGTAGACGAGATGTTATTTTCATTTGGACGATACTAAACTTTCAATCAGACGAAGCACTATTTACACTTGGCCGAACTTTCATGCTCTCAATCCAGTAAATAATAACAAGCCATCACTGATGTGCCTTTCTATCACAGCTTTTCAGATGACCTTTTGCGAAAAGCCTTACAGAACATCCTCGTAATCCTGGTTCATGGCTCCCGACAAAGCGGCAAAATAGCCCTAGCTATAGCCATAGACAATGTATTAACACCACAAGATTAACGAAAGACAACATTTATTAACATTCAAAATGATCTGGAAACTGCATCGAGACCTGCGCATACTGGCAGGGTGTTTAATCAAGATTCCTGTGCATAGCAGGGCATAGTATTCTATGCCCCTTGACTACCAAACCCTCGAAGCTCTCAGGCAGAACCATCCCGCCTGGCGCTTACTGACGAGTCCTCATGCGCCGCTGCTGGCCAGTTTTTTTCAGAAAACTTTTGTCGATAAGAACGCCCGGATAATTCCTCAAGCCAATTTGGTGGAAGCGCTGGAAGATGAGTTATTTCATTTGCGTGAAATGCTGGGTGATGACAAGTTTCCCAAATCTGCACTGGAATACCTGAATGACTGGGCGGCACCGGAAAAGGGCTGGCTGCGAAAGTTCTATCGCCAGGATTCCGATGAGGTGCAATTCGATTTAACCCCAGCTACTGAAAAGGCCATGGCCTGGCTGGAGGGACTCAGTCAACGTAGTTTTGTCGGCACTGAATCACGTCTGCTCACTCTATTTGATTTGCTGCGTCAACTCAGCGAAGGCAGTGATGAAGATCCGCAAACGCGTTTACAGGAACTACAAAAGCGGCGTGAGGATATTGATATCGAAATATCCCAGGTACAACAAGGCAATGTTACGCTGCTGAATGATACGGCAATAAAAGATCGCTTTATGCAATTCAATCAACAGGCGCGTGAATTACTCGCCGATTTTCGAGAGGTTGAACACAATTTCCGTCAACTTGACCGCAGCGTACGCGAACGCATAGCCACCTGGGATGGTGGAAAAGGTGAATTACTGGTTGAGATTATGGGTAAGCGGGATGCTATCGCTGACACGGATCAGGGCACCAGCTTCCGCGCCTTCTGGGATTTTTTGATGTCGCCGGAGCGACAGGCAGAATTTAGCGAGCGACTGGACAAGGTCCTGGCATTGCCCATTATTGAGGAATTAAAACCGGATAAACGGACTCGTCGTATTCATCACGACTGGCTCGAGGCAGGTGAATACACCCAGCGTACGGTAGCCCTATTATCCCAACAGTTGCGCCGTTTCCTCGATGATCAAGCCTGGTTGGAAAATCGGCGTATTATGGATATTTTGCACGGTATCGAAAGTAAAACGCTAAAGATGAGAGAAGAACTTAAAAGCTCAGCAAGCAGCAATGAATTTATGACCATCGAGGCGTCGGCAGCCAGTATTGAATTGCCTATGGAACGCCCACTATACAAGCCACCGATTAATCCTGTAATAGCCAATATACAGTTGGAAGATGGAAGTCAGGATCTGGATTCCAGTGTGCTCTATTCCCAGATCGTGATAGACAAAACGGCCATTGCCCGTCACATCCGCCAATCCTTACAGAGTCAATCTCAGGTATCGCTAAGTGAACTGTGTCAGGTGCGCCCGCTAAAGCAGGGTTTGGCAGAACTGGTAGCCTATCTGGAATTAGGTGAGGAAAGGGGTTCAGGTGATCGCTTCGCCATGCTGATCGACGAGGATGTTGAGGATATTATTGTCTGGACACGTGAAGATAAAAAAGAGAGCAGGGCCAGAATGCCCCGTGTTATATATTTGAACTCATCAGCGAAGCCGTATTCCGATCATTGAAACAAAAATGTACGCTGACATGAACGCAGAAAACGCAACCCAATTATCAAGTGACAACCAGCCAGACCTGAGTAGTCTATTGGTAGTATTACTAAAAGGTGTTCTGTATCAAGATGTCGATGCAAAGCGCTGGTCACACCTGTTTAACCTGCAGAACCGGGTCAGGGACTATGTAGCTGTACTGGGTTTGGAGTTAATTCTGGATGAGGCGGAAGGCTATGCCTTTCTGCGTAGCCAGCAGGATGAAAATGCAGACAATGAAGGGACAGATAAAGGCGATGATATTCCTCGATTGGTCCCCCGTAGACAATTGTCTTTTCCAGTGAGCTTGTTGCTGGCACTCTTGAGAAAAAAACTGGCGGAGTTTGATGCCAGCGGCGGAGAAACTCGTTTGGTGTTAACACGGGATAATATTGTTGATCTAATTCGACTGTTTCTTCCAGACAGCAGTAACGAAGCTAAACTGGTGGATCAGATTGATCGTCATATCAACAAGGTGGTGGAACTGGGCTTTCTACGAGTATTAAAATCCACTACTCCCTCCAGTCAGCCCAGCTACGAAGTGCGACGAATTATTAAAGCCTTTGTCGATGCCCAGTGGTTAGCAGAGCTTGACACAAAGCTCGAAATCTATCGGCAACTGCTCACGCATAAAGATAACAACAGTGAATAAGTCAATAATAGCGGGGCCTGTTTCATCGGAGCTCGACTTTGCCAGTGATAACGCCCTGAGTGGTTTCAGGCTACAAAAACTTGAAGTCTTTAACTGGGGCACTTTCAATGATCAAGTCTGGTCATTAAACCTCGACGGGAAAAATAGCCTGCTAACGGGCGATATCGGTTCCGGCAAATCCACCCTGGTGGATGCAGTGACCACTTTGCTGGTGCCAGCTAACAAAGTAGATTACAACAAGGCTGCTGGCGCAGAGAAGAAGGAACGCCATCTACGTTCCTATGTTTTAGGCTATTACAAGTCAGAACGAAACGAAAGTAGTGGTAAATCCAGGCCGGTGCCCTTGCGAGATCAAAATAACTACTCCGTGATCCTGGGCGTATTTCACAATCAGGGCTACGATCAGACAGTGACACTGGCACAGGTATTCTGGATGAAAGAGCTGCAAGGTCAGCCGGAACGTTTCTATGTCTGTACCGAAAAGGCCCTAAGCATCAAACAGAATTTCGCTCAGTTCGGTAAGGAAATTAAATCACTACGCAAGCGTTTGCGCAAAGAGGGTTGCGAGGTGATGGATCATTTTCCTCAATACGGCGCCTGGTTCCGTCGCCGTTTCGGTATCGATAATGATCAGGCACTGGACCTGTTCCACCAGACCGTATCGATGAAATCAGTCGGCAATCTCACCGAGTTTGTCCGCGGCCATATGCTGGAGCCTTTTGATGTCAGCCCGCGAATTCACGCTTTAATTGAACATTTCGATGATCTGAATCGGGCTCATGAAGCCGTACTGAAAGCACGTCGGCAAATAGAAAGCCTGACGCCACTTGTAAGCGATTGCGATCAACATCAGCAGCAAAATGATGCACTTGCAAAACTGCGTCAGAGCCGCGAGGCGCTGACAACTTATTTTACTGAAAA
Organism: Planctomycetota bacterium; assembly: GCA_047638675.1. Classification (GTDB taxonomy): domain Bacteria; phylum Pseudomonadota; class Gammaproteobacteria; order Eutrophobiales; family Eutrophobiaceae; genus WLWS01. The sequence continues at coordinate 3,887 of JBLIML010000011.1, forward strand.
AAAACTACAACTGCTGGAAGAGCGCCTGCAACGCCTGCAAATGGAACTCACGCGTCAGCAGAATAAAGTGCAAAGTCTCACAGATGAATCTGAGCAACAGCGTAATCAACAACAGGAATTGAAAAAACAGATCGCCGACAACGGCGGTGACCGTATTGAACGCTTGCAACAGGAGATTCGACAACAGCAGGTGGAACGTCAACGGCGTTCTGATAAAGCTGCTCGTTACCAAAGCTTACTGGAACATTTAGCTCTGGATGCAGCAAAAACTGTTGATGCTTTTATCAAGCAGCAACAGACCTTGCAGCAAAAACAGGAACAATTGAAACAACAACAAACCGAACACAATAACCAGCAGCGAGATGTCGAATTTAATTTTCTGCGTAAAAAGGAAGAACATCAGGAGCTCAAACAAAATATTATCGATCTAAAATCTCGAAAAAGTAACATCGATCAGATACAGGTCAATATTCGCCAGCAGTTGTGTGAAGCCCTGGCGCTGGATGAAGCTGACCTGCCTTTTGCCGGTGAATTATTACAGGTGCGTGAGGAAGATAAGACCTGGCAAGGTGCCATAGAACGCCTGCTGCACAATTTCGGCCTGTCTTTGCTGGTGCCCGACGAGCACTATAGTCGGGTTGCACAATGGGTAGATGAAACTCATCTGCGCGGACGTCTGGTATATTACCGGGTGCGGGAGACCCATCACAAAGGATTCCCCTCATTGCACAAGGATTCGCTGGTGCATAAAATTTCCATCAAACCTGATTCAGCTTTTTATGCATGGCTGGAACAGGAAGTAGCCATACGCTTCGATGTCGCCTGCTGTGAAAGCCAACAGCAATTCCGTCGGGAGAAACGCGCTATCACCCGCAACGGCCAAATAAAGTCCAATGATGGACGCCACGAAAAAGACGACCGCTTTGCCCTCAATGACCGCAGCCGTTTTGTACTGGGCTGGAGCAACAAGGACAAAATAGCAGCACTGGAAAACAATGCACGACAGTTGCAGCGCATTATGGCTGCTATTGGCCCAAGCATCAGCAAACTTAAGCAACAGGAAAATCAACTTAAAGAAACCCTGGGTGCGATCAGCAAACTGGAGGAATACAGAGATTTTCAAGAGTTAGATTGGCAACCACTGGCGCTACGTATTGCCGAGATGCAGAATGAACTGCAGGAGTTGGAGTCGACATCTGACCTGTTACAAACCCTGACGCATCAATTGAAAGAACTGGAATCAAAACAGTCGCTGCAATCACAGCAATTGAGTACAGCACTTGAAGAACTCGGCAGTACCAAGCAGAAGATCGACACTGCAAACGAACTGCGTAATGAGGCCCATACAATCACTATCAGTGAAGAAGCTGAACAAAACCGTCCATGGTTTGACAATTTAGACCTCTTAAGACCAGAGGCGCTGGGTGAGCATAAGTTGACAGTGGCTGCCTGCGATACGCAGCAGCAGGAGATGCGCAAATGGTTACAGGGCAAGATGGATGCTGTGAATGAAAAAATCACGCGCCTGCAGGGAAAAATTGTTAAGACCATGTCGGATTACAAACGTGATTATTCACTCGAAACTCAGGACGTAGACGCCGCAGTCGAGGCGGCAGATGAATACCGTCAAATGCTGATAGCTTTGCAGGCGGACGATCTACCCCGATTTGAAGCACGCTTTAAAGAACTGCTCAATGAAAACACCATTCGTGAAGTGGCCAACTTCCAGTCGCAACTGCATCGCGAGCGTGAGACCATTAAGGAGCGCATTGCCCAGATCAACAAGTCACTGACGCAAATCGATTACAACCCCGCTCGCTTTATCAAGCTCGAAGCAGAACTTACCCAGGATGCCGACATTCGTGATTTTCAGAGCGAACTGCGCACCTGCACCGAAGGCGCACTCACCGGTTCAGAAGACGAGCAATACTCCGAAACCAAGTTCTTGCAGGTTAGACACATTATCGAACGCTTTAGAGGTCGTGAGGGTCTGAGCGATCAGGACAAACGCTGGACAGCCAAAGTGACCGACGTGCGCAACTGGTTCACCTTTGCCGCCTCTGAAAGGTGGCGCGAGGATAACAGCGAACACGAGCACTACTCTGATTCCGGCGGTAAATCCGGTGGGCAGAAAGAGAAATTGGCTTATACCATTCTGGCCGCCAGCCTGGCCTATCAGTTTGGTCTGGAATGGGGCGCTGTGCGCTCCCGTTCTTTCCGTTTTGTAGTGATCGATGAAGCTTTTGGCCGCGGCTCCGATGAATCTGCCCAGTATGGTCTCAAATTGTTCCAACAACTGAATTTGCAACTGCTCATCGTCACGCCATTACAGAAAATTCATATCATCGAACCCCATGTGGCGAGCGTCGGTTTTGTCCACAATGAAGATGGCCGCACTTCCAAGCTTCGTAATCTCAGCATAGAGGCCTATCACCAGGAGAAAGCACAACTGCATGGGCAGATGAGTTGATGGGTAAAACAGACTGTCCCTGGAGTGATAAAAAATCGCTGTTAACGCAGTTGCAAAGATTGTGGGACAGAGGGTTTATGTTAAGAGAATATCTATGTGACAGTGATCTTTTCCCCAGGCGTCTGATCTTCAAAACACCCGATAACAAAGCGCTGACTAATGAATTTGATGCAGTGCGTTGTTGGATTGCTGAAACACAAAAGCTATCTGATTATCGGGTTGTTTATAAAACAGTGCGCCACCGTGTTATTGGAGAAAATAGTCTTCCCGCTGAGGTTTGGGTTGATACGCTTGAAACGGCCATTGCACTGCTAAATAAACAACAGGAGATCATGGCATTTTCAGAACTGATTTCTCAGACACAACAACGTGCTCCTGAATTAATTACCTGGATAAACCAATACCCTCACAAGGCCTTATCTTTGGCAGAGATGTGGCCAAAACTTCTGGATTTTACGCTATGGCGGAAACAGCATGACAACCCTGATATTTACCTACGCCAGGTCAGCCTGCCAGGTATCGACAGCAAGTTCATCGAACAACATCGGTCGATACTGGCTTCATTATTAGACCTGTCTCTGCCGGCCGAGCAGATCGACAACGAAATGACCGGAACCAGGCAATTCGAACAACGCTACGGTTTTCGCAACAAACCCGAAAGAATTCGTTTTCGTCTGCTTGATTCCAAGCTGGCCTTGTTACCAGACGCTGATAACGATATCAGTGTCAGTGCCAGTGACTTTCGAGCACTCTATCAACAACCCGAGTTTTCTCGTCATATCAAGCGTGTTTTTGTCACTGAAAATGAAATCAACTTTCTCGCATTTCCTCCACAGAAAAACAGCCTTCTTATCTTTGGTGCTGGCTACGGCTTTGATGCGCTGGCCCAAGCTGAGTGGTTAGCTCAGGTAGAGATAAGATACTGGGGCGATATCGATACACATGGCTTTGCCATTCTTGACCAATTGCGTAATAAATTCCATCATGTACAAAGTCTACTGATGGACGAAACTACTCTAATGGCTCACCAGGATTTTTGGGGGAAAGAAGACAAACAAAACACAGGACGACTACAGCGGCTCATGGACGATGAGCAAAAGCTGTATCAGAACTTGCTTACTCATGAATATCAGTCTCATTTGCGGCTGGAACAGGAGAGAATTCATTATACATATTTAGTTGCTACGCTCTCTCGAATTTAGATCTCAAAATAATAAGAACAAAATATGAATCAGCAACAACTCCGGCAAACTCTCTGCCGAAGATCTGAACATCCAGTTTCCGTCGAGTATGGATGTGGCATAGTTGCTAAGAGAGATATGCATTCCCACGCGGAGCCTGGGAACGAGGGCATGCGGGAATGGGGACAATGAAAAAGGCCGAAGATAAGAAGACGATACTGACCGCCAGGCATTTGATATAGTATTTGATATACGATTATCGAGGAGTGCTGGTGCAAAACATGGACCGACTCTAATTCAGGTCACAAGCGCAGTCGAACAAGTACTGGATGAAGAAGGCTAAATAGTAGAGATGACGACAAAAAGCCAAAGTGAAAATAATGTAATTTCCGTAGATTTTACAGGCAAACACTCTTGAATCGGACCAGCATGTAAATTCACTCGATTGGGGATAATTAATGCGACTAGGTTTCTGGCCTCCTGTGTATGGCAACTGGATCATGACGGATAATCCCGCCGAGGGTGTGGGTTCCTATGACTATGTGAAAGAATGTACTTTGTTGGCTGAACGTTCGGGCTTTGATACTTTGTTACTAGCTGAGCATTTCATACATCCAAATGGAGCAAAACTGGATCTGGTTGATGCCTGGACCAGCGCCACAGCCTTGGCAGCACTAACCGAAAAGATCGAAATCATCGCTGCCGTTAAGCCAGGCTTACGCGCTCCAGGTGTCATGGCAAAAATGACGACGAACATTGATCACATCAGCAAAGGCCGTTTTGCTATAAACCTGGTCTCTGCGTGGTGGTTACCCGAGTACGAAATGTTGGGCTCACCTGTCCTGGCTCATAACGAGCGATATGCACGCTCGGCTGAATATATCGACGTCATGAAAGGACTGTGGACTGAAGATGATTTTTCTTATTCAGGTGATTTTTTCGATATAAAAAATGCATCCATATCACCTAAAGCTCTACAACAACCCCATGTGCCAATCTATATTGGCGGTGAATCGGAACAAGGTCGCTCACTTGGCGCACGGGTTGCCGACATTTTTTTAATTAATGGCCGGCCACCCGAGCAAATAAAAGAAATCGTCACAAACATGAAACAACGCGCCGAACAACTTGGTCGTACTTTGCGTTTTGGTATGTCTGGCTTTGTTATCTGTCGCGATACAGAAGAAGCTGCTGAAACCGAGTTTCAACGACTCCTGTCATTACGGCATATGGATATTAAAGGTGCTGACAAAGAAGTCGAGATGCTCAAGGTATTGCCTGATGACGTAGAGAAAATTGGGACTAACGGTGGCACCGCAGCTGGATTGATTGGAACGCCTGAACAGATAGCAGAACGTATGCATGAATTCGAATCACTCGGAATAGAAACTTTTTTGTTACAGTTTCATCCAACTTTGGAAGAAATACAGCGCTTCGCTTCAGATGTTATACCGCTATTGTAAGTTTGCCTTGCCTGGAAATTGGTATGTTCTAATGGATGAAACAAGGTCATTCAATCTATATAGATAAAACCAGCATTTCCCAGGCATCTAGCCATTTATATAACGTTCCAGCTGTTCTATGGTGGATTGTTGATCACTGATGGTTGCTTTGACGAGATCGCCGATGGAAACAAAGCCTACCAGTTGCTCGTCTTCCATTACTGGCAGATGTCTGATTTTGTTCGTGGTCATCAATGACATACATTCTTCAACGCTGCGATCAGGGCTAGTGTGTATTATTCGCGAAGTCATAATTTCCCTTACCATTGTGTCTTTCGAAGAGCGTCCCTGAAGAATGACTTTTCTCGCGTAATCTCTTTCTGAAATTATCCCCACAGGCTTCCCCCCATCGACAACCATCAAGGCACCTGCAGCCTTATTGGCCATGATTTCTATGGATTCGTAAACCGTAGCATCCGGACTGACTGACCAGACTTCATTTCCTTTATTGTTGAGCAGTTCTTTTATGGTTTTCACCGACTCATCTCCAATGTTTTCTTGTATTTTTTTTCTTAGGCCGCTACTTCACTTTTCACCGACATGAATAGCAACTTAAGTGCATTATAGGCCATGATAAAGGGAAGCGAAACGAACAACAAATATGACAGTTGAAAAAGGAATAAATGAGGCCGATAAACACTAAAAACCCCTGTCGCTAGCACACAGGGGCTGCTACCACGAATGGTGGTATTTTTAGTGATAAACACTCACCATAAGTGTAGTTCATTTTTCGCAAATTGCAGGCTTATTTTGAATCAACCACCCTCAATATCATAATCTTCAAGATTGACCTGCTTTACCGCAGCCCGTACAAACTTCTCTTCACGTGGCAAGGGAACGGTGGCGTCAATACCCATCCGTGTCCATTTATCATTTTCTACACTCGGGTTCAATCTGTGCCCAATCCCGTCCACAAAGAAAACATCTTTGTCATACTGACAACGGGTTTGTACGGCCCACTCGACATCATCAACACTGTAGATATCTACATCGGTATCTACCAGCGTTACTGTCTTGACAAAGGGGTGTGATACAAAGGCCGCCATAATCGCATTACGTTGAATGCCTTCGTGTTTCTTTTCGATCTGTAATACAAGGTGATAAGGCACGGAACCATTTGAAAAATGTACCGCAGTGACTTCTGGAACCACAGAATGCACTTTATCAAACACTGCAGCGCTAGCCCCGAGCCCAAAGGCGTTATAGACTTCTTTACCGGAAAGTATGGATTGAAATACCGGATATTTACGACGAGTTATCGCCGTTACTTCAAACACCCATCTATCTTCTCTCTCGGCATAATACCCAGTCACTTCTGCGTAGGGCCCTTCCGCTTCGCGCACCTTTGGTAATATTTTTCCTTCAATAATAAATTGCGCGTTGGCAATGCCTTCAACGCCGACGCTCTGTGACTCCAGCAATTCAACGGGTTCACCGCGCAACTGACTGGCAATTCCCAGTTCATCCATTTCCATGGGTGCTGCAGATGCCGGTGCGGCGCCTGCCATTATCAAGGGAAAATCAACGCCGTTGTTCACGGTCAATTCCAGCGCCTGGCCTTTGGCCTCGGCACGCTTGTAGTAATCCATCAGATGACCTAGTTCTTCCAGCAACAAGGTAAAGCGATTCTTACCGACGACCATCATGCGATGTATCGAGAGGTTACGCACACCGGTATCCGGGTCTTTGGCAATTACCACGCTAGAAGTTAAATAAAAACCACCATCTCCTTCTGAATGGTGAGGGATCGGCAATTTATAGAGATCCGGATCTGCTTCTATAACTTCATTTGCAGGTCCTTTTTTTAGTATGGGGGATTCCATAGGAGACTGTCGCCACGCACGAATATCATTGGCTATTGCAAAGGGTATTTGACCAACACTCGTATTGAATAAATCCGCCAGTATGCCTCGGTGCCAATACAGACCGATCAAAACGGGAAATTCGCTATCTTTGACATTTTCAAACAAAACCGCCTTGCCACCTTCATATTTCTTGGCGATTCCGGCCAGTTCAAGATACGGATCTACCTCGCTTTTGACGCGAACAAGGTGATTATGTTCTTCCAGAAAGGCGATGTACTGTTGAAGGTCAATTAAATTTCGTTTTGCGAGATCCATTTTTTTTACCCTTTAATGTGTTAATAGGCCAGAGTGACATCAAAACATTTACTTCAGCCTTGTAAAATAGCTCCAATATTATACAAGGATTCATACAAATTTTTCAGGCAAAGTTTCGCTGACTTCAGTCGATGAACTAAGTGTTGAAGATGATTTATAAGCATTTACGGAGATAGTACTCACTGTAGTTTTGACAGAATTGAACGTGCATTCCGGTTAAGAAAATCTCTTATCTGACGGTAAATCCAATTCAGAATCTCTTCCTGGTCTATCCTATGAAACCATTTGCCAACAGGTGTTAATGATATCGGGACTTCTCTGTTAAACTCGTTTAAATGTTACCGTCTAGCCAGCAAATAAAGTTCCAGTTGTTTTATATTTTGCGCAGTCGAAGAATACACAATTAGGATAACTTGAAATGTTCAGTTCCCTCACATTTCATTCTCGGAAATGCTGCGCCGCAATATTTAACATGATTTTCGTAATTGTTTTGAAAACCAGCCTGTTATACTGACCGCCACAAAAAACACGAAAGGACATTTGTCGATGCGTTTGATTATAGGTATCTCCGGTTCAAGTGGCGTTATTTATGGAATACGCCTGCTCCAGGTCTTAAAAGAACAAGCTCAGGTTGAAACACACCTGGTGATGTCGCCGACCGCAAAGATGAATATACCGATCGAAACTGACATGGAAGTTAAAGAGGTGGAAGCGCTTGCAGATGTAGTACATAAGTTTAACGATGTTGCCGCTAGCATTTCCAGTGGTTCATTCAAGACCGACGGGATGATCATCGCCCCTTGCTCAATGAAAACGCTGTCTTCCATTGTACATTCCTTTGCGGATAATCTACTTGCAAGATCTGCTGATGTGGTTCTTAAAGAAGGTCGCAAACTGGTATTGATGCCGAGAGAAACACCTTTGCATATAGGTCACTGTCGTCTGCTTTACGAAGCAGCACAAATGGGTGTGCTAATCGCACCACCTATGCCGGCATTTTATAATCGACCGGAAACCATCGACGATCTGATAAATCATTCCGTAGGTCGTGTACTGGATCTGTTTTCGCTGGACTCGGGTGTTGTTAAACGCTGGGCCGGATCTAAAAACTAATGTAAATGTCAGGTTTTTTCCTGCAGAGCAACTTCGATCTCTTTCACTGAAAAATCTGTCACGCCAGCTTTAATAATCGTAGTCAGCCTTTCCATTACAAAATTATCTGAAACAATATTTACGCTACTAAAATATTGAAAAATATTATTTACCATCGCCTCAAGTTGATTCGGTAATGTCAGTGTTGATTCGGGAATAGACAACGTTAAGGACTCCAGTACATCCTGCTGAATTTTCTCCGCAGTAAGTTCAAGCCCTTTCACTTTATTACGTAGTTCCAGGCAAGATTCGCCTGGAATTCGTGGATCGGGACAACCTTCAAGCTTCATCCATGTCCTGACATGCCTCAAGGGTCGTACGACACTAAGCGCCCAGTTCTCTGAAAAATCGAATACTTCTTGAAATGATTCCAGCTGCTGCGAACCACGAGTGAGACCAAACCAGCAACAGTACAGAAGCATATTTACATCCACACCGCGCTCATCCTGGAGAGAAAGACAAGCTTCCGGTACATTATCTTTTCGATAAGTCCGGACTGAATAATCCCAGAATGTTTCAAACATATAGTACTTTTCTCTACGCTAGTTTTCAGGTGCTACCCTTAGTTTAATGCCATCCAGTGCTTCATCCCACTGCACCTGGCAGGACAAACGTGAATTAGCCTGCACATTATCTTCCGCTTCATCCTCCAACAATAAAGTTTCATTTTCAGTTGGAGGACTCAGCTTGTCCAGCCAATCGTCATCTATATAAACATGACAGGTGGCGCACTGACAACACCCGCTGCATAAAGCTTCCACAGATAACCCAGCATAACGAAGTATCTCCATGAAACTTGCCCGTTCACGACCATCCAGTTCGTGCACGGAGCCATCTCTGTCAGTTGCGATTATTTTACCCATCTCTATTCTCCCTCTTGATCAACAACTTATGTTTCATTCGATCAGTAATTAATATTTGATATTAAAAAGAAGCGTAGTGTTATTAGTATATTAACACGCATAATATATTCTCAGACTAAAACCTGATATTTGAACCATCTCATCCTGATGCAGAAAAAGACAACTAAGAAAACCAGTTCAAAAAAATGCGACAGCATTATTCAGTCCGCGCTTTCTGCATTTCTGGAATTGGGTTGCGGTGGCACAACGATGGACGAGGTTGTGAAACGTGCCGGCGGTTCCAAGGCTTCTATATATAAGCATTTTAAAAAAAAGGAAGATCTTTTTACTACGGTAGTGGACGAACTGGTACGGCATCGTCTCAATAATGAACTTAATCCAGACGATCCTCCCAAAAAAGCATTACTTGAATATGCTGAATCCAGATTAAAAATTGTTTTCGCAAAAAAACATATTGCATTACGTCGCCTGGTCATTAGCGAAGGCGCAAGAATTCCAAAAATTGCCCGAATGTACTACGCGCATGGCCCAGGTTTGAGTATCAAACAGCTCGAGCGCTATTTGAAAACAGAAGATTCCCGAGACTCGCTCAAGATAGATGATCCACATGCTGCCGCCATTATGTTTACCGGAATGCTGATACATTAGATGGTTTTACGGACACTATTTTCTGTTTCGACTGCCCCTGCCAGTTTCCAGTTAAAGCAACACGCCCGAAAAGTTGTTGATACTTTTCTCACGGTATATCACAGATAAAGTTGCAAGCCGACAATCATTGTAATTCAGGCACAAACAACACAATTTGTTGCTTGAATTTAGCAATGGCTGACTCAGAATTTGATTATATACTGTACTATACAGTTCACTTTAAAAGTGTACATTAGTCCAGGGTAAAGCCACCCTGGTCTGGAAAGTAAGTCAGGTTTTTTTGATTCGGAGAGGAGTTTTCCTATGCAACTACGAAGCAATATTCATCATTACCCAGTTACCTGTAGCGTAAATGTAATAGTTGCATTTTGCATATTGGTCTCTGGGCCTGTTTCAGCCCGTACTCAAAAACCAGTCCTCCACGGACAACACTGGGTAGCCATCACTGGCAAGCCACTGGCAGCGACGAGCGGTGCCATGATATTTCAGCAAGGTGGTAATGCCGTAGACGCTGCAGCTACTATGCTCGCAACTACCAGCACCATGTGGGATGTACTTTCATGGGGTGGTGAGACACAAGCGCTTATTTATAATCCGAAGCAAAAAAAGATTATTGGGATCAACGCGCTTGGCGTCGCACCGACAGGTGCGACTGCTGCTTTCTTCATGGACAAAGGTTTTAAATATCCTCCGGATCTGGGCCCACTAGCCGCTGTTACACCTGGCACGCCCGGCGGTTTGATGACTATGCTCGCGGAATGGGGGCGCTTGTCGTTGGCAGAGGTACTGGCCCCCGCCATTCAAATGGCAGATGGCTACCCGATGGAACATGACACAGCTAATCGGATTAAGAAATCTGCAAATGACATCAGAAAGTGGCCAGCATCTGCCGCCGTATTTTTTACCCATCCGCAGGATTATGAAAACCCAGGGCCGCGCACTGGCGAAATTTTCCGACAAGCAGATCTCGCGACAACTCTACGGAAACTGGTAGAGGCAGAAGCCAGCGCATTGGCCGCAGGGAAAAATCGCAAGCAAGCGATCTACGCGGCTTATGATCGTTTCTATCGTGGGGACATCGCCAGAGAACTCGTTCGTGGTGTACAGGAGTTAGGAGGTTTAATCACCATGGAAGATCTGGATATGTGGAAGGTACACATAGAAGAACCAGTTAAAACCAGTTACAAAGGCATTGATGTATATAAATTGACGTCATGGGTGCAAGGGCCAGTGTTGCTCCAGACTCTGAATATTCTTGAAAACACGGATTTGAAAAGTATGGGATATAACAGTTCGCGCTATATTCATGCTCTTTATCAATCCATGAATTTGGCCTTTGCTGACAGAGATTTCTATTATGGCGATCCTTACTTTCCACCAGAGGAACCGATGACAGGTTTACTTTCCAAAAAATATGCGAAGCTCAGATTCAAACAGATTGACTGGGAGAAAAATGATCCCAAAGTAGGTCCAGGTGATCCTTATGCTTTCCAGAAAGGAAAGAACCCTTATAAGAAATACCTGGAACATTGGCATGAGCAACAGCAAGAAGGCAGCGATGGTCATACCGTATATCTCAACGAAGACGACAGGGAAAAGGCGTTTCTAGCCGGTACCACTTCCATACAGACTGCTGACGCCGAAGGCTGGGTCGTTTCAATCACCCCAAGTGGTGGCTGGGTGCCAGCTGTCGTTGCAGGCAAAAGCGGGGTAGGCCTGTCACAACGAATGCAAAGCTTTGTTCTTGATCCGGCAGAAAACCCCTTCAACGTCGTCGAACCCGGTAAGCGCCCCCGTGCAACCCTGACGCCGAGCATTGCCATGAAAAAGGGTGAGCCCTTCCTTGCCTTCTCTGTCCAGGGTGGTGACACCCAGGATCAAAACCTGCTGCAATTTTTACTTAACATAGTGGAATGGGAAATGAATCCACAGGAAGCGGCGGAAGCGGCCAATATAAATAGCTTTCAGATGCGTGGGTCTTTCCAAAATCATCCATCTGAACCAGGCAAGCTCCATCTCCGTGCTGATGTACCATCCTGGGTACGTTCCGAACTTGAAAAAATGGGATACAATATCGATCTTAAAGAGAGAACGTCAGGTCCGATTACCGCTATATGGTTTGATCGTAAGAACGGCAGTATGTGGGGCGCCGCGAGTAACTACGGCGATGACTATGGGATTGCCTGGTAATCACTTCAATATCATCTTAGGCTGAATCGCTCATTTTAATTTTCTACAAGGATGATTGATTGTCCAGGCTATTTTCAAGAATAACTTTAGTATTATAGGTACAAATTTAATCCATTAGATATTCTGCGACGGAGAAAGCAATGCGTAAATATTTGCATATTGATCTTGAAAAACAACTAGTCAATGAACAGGAAATGAATGGTGAGGAAATTGCCAGGGCAGGTCGCTACCTGATCGCAAAAACGCTCTGCGAAAAGAACATTGCCACTGTTGATCCTCTGTCAGGCGATAATCCATTGATCATATCCGTCGGGCCATTCGCGGGGACTAATTTTTCAAACGCCAACCGCACAAGTATCGGCTGCAAGAGTCCACTGACAGGTGGCATTAAGGAATCCAATGCGGGTGGTACTTTTGGTGTCGCCCTCGGTCAATTGCATATTGCCGGACTGAATTTATATGGCATAGCTGATGACTGGGTTGTTATTCATATCTGCAAAGACGGAAATGTTAGGTTCGATGCCGCTCATCCGTATATGAGCAAAGGCAATTTTGAAACAGCAGCTCTACTACATGAAAAATATGGCAAGAAAACAAGTATTGCACTATGTGGTCCTGTCGGTGAATACCAGGGATTATTAGCCGGAATTGCTATCAGCGATGTCGATCTGCGCCCGGCACGCCTGGCAGCTCGTGGTGGAGTTGGCGCAGTCATGGGTAGCAAGAAAGTAAAAGCCATTGTTGCCGATTTACACAAGATGCCAACACTGCACGAGCGTAAAAAGGTAATCGGTGCTATTCGTCAATATGCCGATAAATTGAACAACGACAGTATGATAGAGAGTTACAGTAAACTCGGTACGGCGATGATGGCCGATTATATGAATCATATTGGCGGACTGCCAGTCAGAAACTTTACCGCTGGTCGTCTTGTGGACACTGATATTGAAAAGTTAAAAATGGGTGGCGATTATATTCGCGAGCAAAACATTGCACGGGGGGGTGATCCTTCCCACGCATGTATGCCCGGTTGTCTGATTAAGTGCAGTAACGTGTATGTCGATGCCGATGGCAAAGAAATTGTCTCGCCTGTGGAATATGAAACAATTGGTCTTATGGGTACGAACTGTGGTTTATCGGATCCAGACGATCTGGCGCACGTAAATTACATTGCAAACGACCTGGGCATAGACACCATTGAAACCGGCGCGACCATAGGTGTATTGATGGAAGCCGGTGTGGGCAAATTTGGAGATGTACAATTTATTATTGACGTACTTAATGCCATAGGCAGTGGCACCGCGGATGGCAAACTCTGGGCCCAGGGTACGGCGCGAGTCGGTGAATATTATAAGGTCGATCGCATTCCAGTAATAAAAAAACAGGCTATTAGCGCTTACGACCCACGCGTTGTGGAGGTAACCGGGATCACCATGATGGTGACCGCCCAGGGTGCAGATCATACTGCAGGTAATGTCCCTCGTTTCGACTCTACCGACAAAAGCATCGATGATCTTGTTGATGCCAGTTTCGCGGCTCAAGTGGCAACAGCAGCGACGGACTCACTTGGACTTTGTATATTTGGCCGAACAGTGACAGCAGCGGAATTAACAATGGTCATCAACGCCATTAACGATGCACATGGCACAAATCTCAGCCCGGAATTTTTCGCTGAACTAGGACGCAAAACCTTGCAACTGGAAGCTAAATTTAATGCCGAAGCGGGCTTCACGGAAGAGGACGATGAGCTACCCGAATTTTTCTACAACGAAGCTTTGCCACCGACTGGCAAGCAGGCCCGATTTCACAGCGAAGAAATCAACCGTGCCCTGAGCAAAAGAATTCAGGCTGCTTAACTCGAATCAATATTACCAAGATAAATTGCCCGCTTGTTAAGTTTATCCAATAGCTGATCAAGCTGCCGTTGTTCCTGTCTTGACAAACCAGCCAACAGATCATTTTCATAATCTTTCGCCAAAGGCACGATCTGGTCATAAGCTGCAAGTCCTGATTTGGATAATCTCAATATTGAACGACGACGATCCTGATTTGAAAACTTCCGCACGATCTGTTTCTTGCCCAGTAATTTTGTCACTGCACGACTGACACTTACTTTATCCATTTCGGTTTCCAGACAAACTTCGTCCGCGGAAAGGTCCTTGTCCTGTCCCAGCACCGCCATCACTCGCCATTCTGCGATACTCAAATCAAATTTGTCCGAATACATACTTCCCAGGTTTCGACTAACCTTATTGGTGACGATGGAAAGACGGTAAGGAAGAAATTCCTTCAGGTTTAACGGTTTTGTCATGGATTAATCGTGTTACTTCTTGAAGTTTTTCTTCAGGCCTTGCCAACAATCTACATAAGCTTTTTGTCGATGGACAGATTCCAGCGCAAACTTTGTTGGTTGAATAACGTAACGTGACTCAAACATAAAGGCCATGGTGTCTTCATAACGCCTGGGTTCCAAAGCAGCATTTGACGCGCCTTCAAACGCACCAACATCAGGCCCATGTGCACTCATGCAATTGTGAAGACTGGCCCCTCCGGGCACAAAGCCTTCCGCTTTGGCGTCATACATTCCCGTGATTAAACCCATGAATTCGCTCATGAGGTTTCGATGATACCAGGGAGGACGAAAAGTATTTTCAGACACTACCCAACGCGGAGGAAAGATAACAAAATCAACATTGGCTACACCTGCGGTATCAGATTGCGAGGTAAGAACCGTGAAAATAGAAGGATCGGGGTGATCGTAGGTGACCGTATTCATCGTGTTGAATCGGGAAAGATCATATTTGTAAGGCGCTGCAGTACCCAGCCATGCAACGACATCCAGGGGTGAATGCCCGATATCGCAACGATAAAGATTGCCCATGAATTTATTGACCAGCTCATAGTCACCTTCCCGATCTTCATACGCTGCGACCGGTGTGAGGAAATCACGATCGTTGGCATAACCATCTGACCCCACCGGACCGCGTTCGGGTAATTGCAGCATTGCTCCATAATTCTCGCAGACATAACCACGACTTGGACCATCAGGTAAGACGACACGGAATTTTATTCCTCGAGGGATGACACAAATTTCGCCGGGCTTTATTTCAAGAATGCCGCATTCAGTATGCGCCTTGAACGCACCTTGTTGAGGCACGATAAGAAGCTCACCGTCGCTATTATAGAAAAATCGATCCTCCATCGATTGATTGGCAAGATACAGGTGAATGCCGATACCATTGACACCGACATTACCATTGGCGGCCACGGTAACAAGTCCATCGATGAAATCCTTCGGTTCATCAGGAATCGGCAATGGATCCCAGCGTAGCTGATTTGGTGGCGTTTCAATCTCGGTAATAGGACCACTTCGAATTAGACCATTATCCATCCGCTGAAAATCCCCGTGTACGGCGGAAGGTCTGATACGATAAAACCAGTTACGAAAATTACTCGCGCGAGGTGCAGTAAACGCAGTTGCCGAAAATTTTTCCGCATATAGGCCATAGGCAACTTTTTGAGGGGAAAATTGACCCTCGGGTAGTGCCCCAACTATCGCTTCAGAGCAATGTTCATTGCCAAAACCGGATTGGTACTGTAATTGTTCAGTTGAGTTTGATTGCGCTTTTTTGTTGGTTTTAGTTGCCGTAACCATTATAAAATCCTCTACTTGACGTGTTCGATATTTAAAGTATAGTTACAAATGAAACTATTTTCAATTAACTTGTTCATTAACTTGAAAAAATGATGATGTGAATTAAAAGGAGAGCATTGTGAAATTAGCCAGTTTAAAAGAAGGGGGGCGTGATGGCACACTAATCGTCGTCAATCGCGCAGTAACGCAAGCCGTCAAAGTGACAGACATTGCAAAGACTATGCAGATGGCACTGGATGACTGGGCCGCAATATCGCCAAAACTGGAAGGGGTCTATACACAACTGCAAAAAGGGCAAATTAGTGATGTCTTCGATCTGGATCCGAATCAATTAGCGGCGCCTTTACCCCGTAGCTACCACTGGGCAGACGGAAGTGCCTATGTCACCCATGTTGAACTAGTCCGCAAGGCACGTGGGGTTGAATTACCAGAATCTTTCTGGACAGATCCACTCATGTATATGGGTGCTTCAGATGCCTTTATTGGTCCCTGCGATGATATCCTTGTTGAAGACGAGGCCTGGGGAATCGACTTTGAATCAGAAGTGGTTGTGTTTACCGACGACGTGCCGGCCGGCGTGTCCGCAGAAGGTGCGAGAGAACACATTAAACTTATCGCACTGGTAAATGATGTTTCCTTGCGTAATCTCATTCCGGCAGAACTCGCCAAACAATTTGGTTTCTATCAATCCAAACCCTGGACGTCTTTTACGCCCGTTGCTGTCACACCCGATGAGCTAGGTGATGCCTGGGACGGTGCAAAGCTTCACCTGCCTCTTCACAGCACACTAAATGGTGTGAAACTTGGCACGCCCAATGCAGGCGTTGATATGGTCTTCGACTTCCTGCAGTTGATCGCTCACGCGGCGAAGTCCAGAGATTTAGTCGCCGGTACCGTCATTGGATCTGGCACCATTTCAAATGTCGGCAGCACAGACGGCTCCTCCTGCCTTGCAGAGATCCGTTGCCTGGAGACAATAGCCGACGGTAAGCCCACGACGCCTTTTATGAGTTTTGGCGATCGCATTGAGATAGAAATGTTTGATGCGGAGGGTACTTCTATTTTCGGCAAGATTGATCAGAAAACAAAGCAATACCATCCACCGCGTTAACAGGTAAAGTCGACAGTCATGATAAAACTTTACAGCTATTGGCGGTCCTCAGCTGCCTACCGGGTACGGATAGGCTTGAATCTGAAGGATATTGCGCATGAGATTATCCCGGTAAATATGCTTTTGGATGGAGGGCAGCAACTTACCAGCGAATATCGTCAGATCAATCCCCAGGGACTTGTACCTGCGCTAATTGATGATGGAATGACGCTTACTCAATCACTCGCCATACTTGAATACCTTGATGAGAAATACCCTCAGTCAGGATTACTGCCCGCTAATATTGCTGATAAAGCCCGTGCTCGCCAGTTGGCGCAAATTATTGCCTGCGATATTCATCCCTTGAATAACCTGCGAGTATTGAAATATATAAAACGGGAGTTTGCGCAGGATGATGATGCAAAGGACACCTGGTATAAACATTGGATGATTCAGGGCTTCGACGCATTAGAATCCGAGCTGACAAAAGTCAGGGGTGATGGTCCCTATTGTCTTGGTAAAAAGGTCACTCTAGTTGATCTTTTCCTGATTCCGCAAATGTATAACGCTCATCGTTTTGATACTCCCCTTGATAACTATCCCACTCTTGTTGCGATAGAACAGGCCTGTCTCGAACTCGAAGCCTTTGATAAAGCAAAACCGGAAAATCAGATTGACGCCGTCACATAGACGAACGTGACTGGCATCGAAGAAGGTTTTATAGTCCTCGATGAAGTTCGGCTTGAATACCGTCGATTCGGAGACAATCCGACGGATTCACCCACCCTGGTCTTTTTGCATGAAGGCCTCGGTTCCGTGGCAATGTGGAAAGACTTTCCAGAACAGCTCGCTGAAGTGACAGGCTTTAACGCTTTTATCTACAGTCGTCAGTCATACGGAAAATCAAGTCCGCTGCCTTTGCCGAGGGAAGTGAATTACTCACGCGAGGAAGCCGTTGATGTGCTGCCTAAAGTGATGGAAGCCGCCAATATCCTTAAGCCCGTTTTTATCGGACACAGCGATGGCGGTTCCATTGCGCTTATTTATGCAGGAACAGGCATGCAACCTGTGGCCGCCGGTCTTATTGTGATGGCCCCACATGTTTTTAATGAATCTGTCAGTACTTCCGGTATTCAATTGGCAAAACAGGCTTATGAACAGGGAGAGCTCAGATCACGGCTAAGCGCTTATCACAACGACGTCGATAATGCATTCTGGCGTTGGAATAATATCTGGTTGGATAAAGATTTTCAGTACTGGAATATTGAGGAATTCCTGCCTGGAATTTCTGCGCCGGTGCTTCATATTCAAGGAAAAAATGATGAATACGGGACTGAAGCACAAGCGCTGGCAATACAGACGCAATGTGGCGGCATTGTGGAAGTATTGATGCTCGCTGATTGCGGGCATTCACCCTTTCGTGATCAGACACAGGCGACTTTAAATGGAATAAGTAATTTTATTACAAAACATCATTTGGCTGAAATTGGGTAGAACAGTCGTGTGGCGGTCAACCCCAGGTAATCCTTATCAACACATACGGATGTTGTTAAGCTACAGAAAGTAAACATTTGATTGAAACGAAAAGTTATTAACGAGGTTAAAAATGTCCGGATTTGACAAAGTAGTGAACAGTTTCGATGAGGCGATGGCCGGTCTTGAGAACGGGATGACCATTATCGCTGGTGGCTTTGGTCTGTGTGGGATCCCAGAAGGCAGTATCGCGCATATCAAAAAATCTGGCGTCCGCGATTTGACTATTGTGTCCAATAATTGCGGTATTGATGACTTCGGTCTGGGTTTATTACTCATAGATAAACAAATCAGAAAAATGATTTCTTCTTACGTCGGCGAAAACGCAGAATTTGAAAGACAATATCTCAGTGGGGAATTAGAAGTTGAATTAACGCCACAGGGAACGCTGGCGGAAAAGATGCGCGCTGGCGGTGCCGGTATTCCAGCTTTCTTCACCGCCACTGGCGTTGGCACACCTGTTGCCGACGGTAAGGAAGAGCGCGAATTTAATGGGCGAAAATACATCATGGAAGAATCCATAATCGGTGACTTTGCTATTGTAAGAGGCTGGAAGGCGGACAGATATGGCAATGTCATTTATCGCCACACCGCACAGAACTTTAATCCTATGGCCGCAACAGCAGGTAAGATTACCGTGGTTGAAGTGGAAGAAATTGTTGAACCAGGAGAGCTGGAACCCAGTCAAATTCATACACCGGGCATTTACGTCGATCGTTTGATTAAAAACACATTTGAAAAACGTATTGAACAGCGCACGCTGCGCAGCGTTTAAAGGAGCACTACATTATGGCACTTTCTCGCGAACAACTGGCAATGCGCGTAGCACGCGAACTCAAGGACGGTTACTACGTGAATCTGGGTATTGGCATCCCGACATTGGTTGCCAACTATGTACCAGAGGGCATGCAAGTCATGCTGCAATCAGAGAATGGTTTGCTAGGCATGGGGCCCTTCCCTACTGAAGAAGAACTCGACGCCGACATGATTAACGCCGGAAAACAAACCGTCACCGCTGCAACCGGCGCATCAATTTTTTCTTCTGCCGATTCTTTCGCTATGATTCGTGGTGGGCATGTCGATCTGACAGTACTGGGGGCATTTGAAGTTGATGTAGAAGGTAATATTGCCTCGTGGATGATCCCGGGTAAACTGATCAAGGGCATGGGTGGTGCCATGGACCTGGTGGCTGGCGCAGACAATATAATTGTTACCATGACTCACGCGAGCAAACATGGCGAATCAAAACTGTTAAGCAAATGCACCCTGCCACTGACTGGTGCCGCTTGCATCAAGAAGGTTGTCACTGACCTGGCTTATATAGAAATTGCCGATGGCATGTTTCATTTGATGGAACGTGCACCTGGCGTTTCTGTTGATGAGATTGTCGCTAAAACAGCTGGCGCTTTGAAAGTACCTGACTCTGTACCAGAAATGACTTTCTAGATCATCACTGAATCCCATTATTCTTCTTATTATGATCGTTGCCGTCGCTAGACACACGATTCTAATTTTCATTACGTGACACATAACACTCAACCTTTAGATAGATGTCACATTCAGGAAAAATCATGAACAAGATATCATTCCTGAGCACAGGGAGTTAGCAAAAGTGATAATGCACTCGGTTACTCTGTATGTCGTGACCGTCCTGATTTGGGGCTCAACATTTTTCGCTATAAAATTTCAATTGGGTGTTGTTGGGGCAGAAGTGTCTCTGGTCTATCGCTTTTTACTCGCCTCAGTTCTTCTGACTATATATTGTCTACTGACAAAAAGAAGTTTGCGCTATTCTCCATCACAACATATGTTCATTTTTTTGCAGGCCTTGTTTTTATTCTCTACCAACTACCTGATCGTTTATTGGGCTACGGGACTATTGAGCTCAGGCATTATTGCCCTGATTTTTTCTACGGTCATCTTGATGAATATTATTAATGGCGCACTAATTTTACGCCAACCGGTTAATTTAAAAGTAATACCAGGTGCTTTATTCGGAATCGTCGGTGTTGCAGCAATATTTTGGTCTGAAGTTTCCAATATGGAGAACAGTCTGACTAGTTGGCATGGCTTATGGCTTTGTCTGCTATCCGCTTTTTCAGCATCAATCGGTAATATTC
The DNA here is from genome assembly GCA_047638675.1 of Planctomycetota bacterium. GTDB lineage: Bacteria > Pseudomonadota > Gammaproteobacteria > Eutrophobiales > Eutrophobiaceae > WLWS01. The sequence continues at coordinate 24,411 of JBLIML010000011.1, forward strand.
TATCGGCACGCAATCAACAGAATAACTTGCCAGTAGTACAAACTAACGCTCTGGGGATGGGCTATGGTGCATTAATCATGGCTGGCTATGCGTTTTATCATGGTACGTCTTTCAATTACGATCCTTCGCCTGACTATACTCTGTCACTACTTTACCTGAGCGTGTTTGGATCGATAGTCGCCTTCGGCAGTTATCTTACTTTAATCGGCCGAATTGGCGCGGAAAAGACCTCTTATGCGTCTGTGCTTTTCCCGGTAGTTGCGCTGTCGATTTCCACTGTTTACGAAGATTACCAATGGACGCTGCCTGCAATTTTTGGTTTTGCCCTCGTTATTTTTGGTAACTACCTCGTTTTGAGAAAACCAAGGAATACCAGCACCCTGCCCGCAAATAGTTGATAGTGATCTAGTTGCATTGTTGCTTCGTTTTCACTCAAAAAACTTTTCCGAGGAAATCCAGAATTATCGGATTAACCAGATCGGGACGAGTGACAGGGCCCATGTGACCGCCTTCGTCTACCTGCCGATATTCCCAGTGAGGGCAGAGCTCCTGAAATACTTCATAAATCCCTTCAATTGATTTTTTAGTTTCCCTTGCCCGTACCAGTAAAGTGCGTGCCTTTATCTCCTGCCAAACCTTGGGCCCCACGTCCATATTCATAACCGCATCCCATTCGTGGGCATTATTCGGTAATGTCGAAATAAAAGCTTCTTGTCTATCCTCTGGCAGCGATTTCCATGCACCTGCACCCATCCAGTAATCAACAAAACGTTCCGCAACCTTGACCCATTCTCCCCTGTCACCATAGCGCTTGATAAAGTCTCTTAACTCAATAATCTCTTTGTAAGCTTCTTGTTTATTACCACTGGCCAGGAGCGGAAAAGGATTTGCCTCCAATAACACAAGGGCCTTTACTTTATCTTTCATTACCCTGGCAGCCGATGCGGCTACCGCGCCGCCAAAAGAATGACCAATGAGACAAAGTGGCTCTTCAGCTAAGGCAGATAAGGCCTCAACCAGACCAATCTGATCTGTCATTGTTTGTGTTGTGTTATCCGGCCAGGGAGTTGTTTGTCCATAACCAAACAAATTGATGGCTATAAAGCGGTAATGATCCTTGTTATCCTCGATTAGTTGTCGCCATTGACGATTATTACTGGCAGCACTATGAATCAGGATAACGCTGGGTCCTTTTCCTACATCGATGTAATCAATATCAATACTACCAGTATTCAAGATAGGCATAATTTGTCATTGTAATAAAACCTCAGCGGGAAATATCTTAATTTAGAATAGCCGATATTTCATTTCACCCGAATTGTCACGGCTTCGATATTTTGATTAACAATCACGGCATCATAAAACTCTTTTCCAGTTATCTCTCCAAGATGAGTCAAGTTCTCTCCCACCGATATTATTTTACCGCCCATTTCACCGCCTGACTTTATTGTGATACTAACTCGCTTACCTATATAAGCGGTCAACACTGTCTCAATCGTATCGCCGCTGTTAACGGCAACAGGATCTGCCGAGGAACTCATAGATATCATCATTATGCTGCTGAACAGGAACGCAAGAAGGATATTTTTCATTATTATTCTCTAGTAGAGTGTTAAAAATATTGTTACAAACTTAGTTCAAGCACAGAACTCACAAGTGAGCTTCTTTTACTAAAAAAGACCAGATAAAAATAAAATTAACTGGTGGGGACAGTTTGCTACCCATAGATGCCTTACGCAGCAACTTTTACAGTGACTTCGGTTTTCACTGAGTTGGCGATGAAACACAACTCATGCGCTTCATGATGCATTTCCTCGAGGACTTTCAAATCCGCTTTTCCCCCATGGAATTTCACCTCTGGCTGCAAAATAACTTTGGTCATACTGATCTTACCGGCTTCGTCTTTTTCCATCGTGCCTATGGCTTTATCCGTATAACTATCAACAATATATTTTTTCTGTGCAGCAATCGAAAGAAAAAATAACATGTGGCAACTGGACAGAGCCGCCACAAAGGCTTCTTCCGGATCAACATTATATTCAACTGACATCGGCAGGGGAACGACATGTGGTGAGGACGATGCGGGAACTGATAATCCACCATCAAACTCCCAGGCGTGAGCGCGGCTATATTTGTTATCTATGAAAGGCTGTTCACCACGAAGCCATTTTATGTTTACAACATATTCTGACATTGTTCTAATTTCACTATTCTAAAGTTTGTTGTCTACCCGTGAATGAAAACTATCCAGATCTATATTCCCTCCGGAAAGTATTATTCCGACACGTTTGCCAGACACCTCCAGTTTATTTCCCGATATTGCGGCCAATGGTACAGCGGATGAAGGTTCAACTACAATCTTCATGCGCTCCATTATCAAACGGGTCGCCTGAATAATGGCTGTCTCATCAACGGTAACAATATCATCGACAAAGCGGCTAATAATATCGAAGGTCTTATCGCCAAGCGAGGTGAGGAGCCCATCAGCTATCGTCACTGGATTATCACAAGGAATTATTCTGCCTGCCTTAAACGAATGATACGCATCGTCTGCACCTTTCGGTTCAGCAGCAATCACCCTCGTCGAGGGAGACAGGTAGTGTACGCATAATGCTGTGCCGCTGACCAATCCGCCCCCACCTACGGGGGCCATCATAATATCAAGATCGGAAACTTCTTCCAAAAATTCAAGTGCGGTGGTAGATGCGCCTGCGATTATTCTATAGTCGTTAAAGGGATGAATAAATTTTGCGCCAGTAAGTTCTACTATCTCCCTCAGGGTGTCCTCACGATCTTTGAGGGTAGGTTTACAATAAGTGATCGCCGCGCCGTAGGCCGCAACCGCTTCCTTTTTTACATCCGGAGCATTGTCCGGCATGACGATGTAAGCAGGTATGCCACGAATACGCGCGGCCATCGCTAATGCCGCTCCGTGATTACCAGACGAATGCGTCGCCACCCCTTTGCTTAATTTTTCGGGATCAAGGCTGAGCACAGCATTTACAGCGCCACGTGCCTTGAATGCGCCCACCTTCTGAAAATTTTCGCATTTAAAATACAACTCGGCTCCAAACATATTATTGATAGCGGAACTAGTCATTACAGGCGTCCGATTTATGTATGGCTCTATCCTTTGCGCCGCAAGACGAATGTCCTCTATTGTCGGAATACTTTTCATTCAATTGGAAATAATCTAGATAGTTGTTTGATGAGGGCCAGGGCGATTCTCATGATGCATACGACCATTCCTCTCGCAGCAGACCATAGATACTGGTATCGTAGGGTTTGCCTTTTGCCATCCATCGCTGTCGCAACAAACCTTCGCAGGTAAAGCCTAACTTTAAAATAAGTCCACTTGAAGCCACGTTTTCTGGATCTATTTCCGCTTCTATACGTCGTAACTCGTACTTTTCAAATGCATACGTGATGAGTGCAGTTAGCGCCTCGTAAGTAAAGCCTAAGTTCCAATGTGCTCGTCCCATGACATAGCCAATTTCGGCACGTGCACTGGCTTGGTCATAGTGTAATAGTAGACAGCTGCCAACAACACGGTCCGACTCCTTTTCAATGATAACTAACTGCAGTGTTTCACCCGTCTCGCAGACTTTGACCATACGATCGAACCACGCTAAGCCATCCTCTAGCGAACGCCAGGTCGGGTAAGGTAGAAAGTGAGTGACTGCCTCATCCCCGTTTACTAACATTAAAGCTTCCACGTCAGCTTCCTCGACAATTCGTAATCGCAGTCTTCGGGTTTCAATAGGAGATTGTAGTTCTAGTTTCATATGTGCTGATCAAAACTCATCAGGCCACTCGTTAAACTGTGGAATATCGTCTTCGATTCTGTGCCAGGGGGCTTTTGATCCCGTGAACTGATGATATTTTATCTTCAATTCCTGCCTACCATTTAGTGTGCCGAGAGAGATGAAAACAGATTCAGGTTCCAGACTATGTTCCGATGCCACCAAAGACCCGCACTGCGAACAGTTGAAACGAGTTGTCGATGATGTAGGCTGATAAATAGAGAGGCGGTCTTCTCCTTTTGACCACTTGAATGCAGTTTTTTCTATTGTACCGTAGGCAGCAAAAGCAGAACCCGTTAGCTTTCGGCAAATTGAACAATGACAGTAACAACAATCGTCAGGTGGTTCTGTGTACTCATATTCGATCGCGCCACAAAGACAGTTACCAGTGGACATCCGGAGAGTATGCCTGTTAGTTAAGTAGTGCGAAGTTTATTAGTTAGCTTGTATCCAGATCAATTGATTTTCAGCCTAAATGAAGTGATTCATCAATATTATTGCTGATAAGCGTATTTACTGCAGGCCTTAACTTGACGTTTCCACTACCCCGCGACGGATTTGGTCACGTTCAATTGATTCAAACAGGGCCTTGAAATTACCCTCTCCAAAACCATCATCTTGCTTACGTTGGATGAACTCAAAGAATACCGGCCCAATCATAGTTGCTGAGAAGATCTGCAATAACAAACGTGGCTCGCCTTCACCAGTGACGCCATCGAGCAAAATACCGCGCGACTGAAGTTCATTTACGGACTCTCCATGTCCAGGCAGACGATCTTCCAACATTTCGTAATAGGTATCTGGGGGCGCTGTCATGAAAGGCATGCCATTTGCCTTTAGCTTATCCCAACTGCCAAGCAGATCATCCGTTTCCAACGCGATGTGCTGAATGCCTTCGCCATTATAGGCCATCAAAAATTCCTCTATTTGTCCGATACCCTGGGAGGATTCTTCGTTAAGAGGAATGCGTATACGTCCGTCGGGCGCTGTCATCGCTTTGGACGTCAGGCCAGTGTACTCACCTTTAATATCGAAATAGCGGATTTCGCGGAAATTGAATATCTTTTCATAAAAGTTTGCCCAGTAATCCATGCGTCCGCGATAGACGTTGTGGGTTAGGTGATCAATAAGCTTGAAACCAAAGCCTTCAGGATTTCTATCGACGCCGGGTAAGAATTCAAAGTCGATATCATAAATTGAAGTACCTTCAGCATATCGATCAATTAAGTATAAGGGTGCGCCACCAATTCCTTTGATCGCAGGCAGGCGTAATTCCATCGGACCAACCGGTATTTCTATCGGTTGAGCACCCAGTTCCAGAGCGCGATGATAGGCGTGGTGCGAATCTTTTACACGAAAGGCCATACCGCAGGCACAGGGGCCATGTTCTTCGGTGAAGTAGGCGGTGTAATTCTTCGGTTCATTATTGATAATGAAATTGATGCCACCCTGCCGATACAGATCAACGTTTTTGGAGCGATGTTTCGCAACATGGCTAAAACCCATTAATTCAAACAAGGGTTCCAGAACGCCAGGTAGGGGCGATGCAAACTCGACGAATTCGAATCCATCCAGGCCCATCGGGTTTTCAAACAAATCTGCCATGCCAGGCTCCACTTTTCACTGATAAAGGTGTCGAAATTAGTTATGATTTAGTTGTTAAAGCAACTAAATCAATATTAGTTGCACGAGCAACTATTGTCAACATTGGGCTTGAACTTAAATGAAGAAACATCGTAAACCACTGAAACTCGAATCTTTTTTGCCTTATCGCCTGTCGCTGTTATCCAATACCGTCAGCAGTAATATTGCCGCCACTTATCAGGATAAATTTGGTATCAGTATGCCGGAATGGCGGATCATGGCGGTATTGGCTGAATACCCGGATATCGCAGCGGACGAGGTGTGCCAGAGAACTCAGATTGAGAAATCAGTGGTTAGTCGAGCCGTCGCGCGGCTGCTCAAACGTCATTTAATTTTCCGCGAATTTGATGATAAAGACAAGAGACGTTCGATACTGCGTCTATCTGAAACTGGTCTGACTGTTTATGATGAGGTCATGCCGGTGACCGAGACTTTTGAGCTTAAGTTGATTGCTAAATTGTCCAAAGACGAGCGAAAGTCTTTATCTATTTTGCTGGATAAATTGCAAACTGAGGCTGGCAATATCGATATGGTTGATGACTGAATAACATTCCTGCAAGTCCTGTTTTTTTTTACCTGTTTATTAATGTAGTTAATGCTGGCTATCTACTCCAGATCTATATCAATTAAATGATCTTAAACCCATGCATCGCCAATGTTTGCAGCACACAGATCAAATCACTTCAGCCAGGGGACTTCAGCCGGATAACATGCGACCACGGCACGATGACCACAAGCATCACCATGCTTGCCGAGCGGGCGAGAGCGGTGCTACACGGAAATGGTTGCTCATCGCGCATAGTTGTTTGCTTTCTTCACCCGTCTGCCAGGAGATATCAGCCGGAATGCGAATGCTCCGGCTGACCACCGGAAGGTCGTGTCCTGAGGAAGATAAACTCCACGATCAGGATCACCACCATGACAGCTGCCGCCACGATTAGAACAAGAGGATCCGAAGCGACTTTTACCCGGAGAAGGCCGCCAAGAACGATCAGATCCAGAGCAATTGCCACGACCGGAACCGCCGGGTTGGCGTCCACGTCTTTTCTCAGGTGGCGCAGCACACCCCAGTGAATGGCGATGTCCATGATCAGATAAAAGATGATGCCGAGCGCCGCGATACGGGACAGGTCGAAGAACGCTGTCATCAGCAGACCCAGCACAACGGTATAGACCAGAGTATGCTTCTGGATGCTGCCTGGCATGTGGAAGTGGCGATGCGGAACCAGCTTCATTTCGGTCAGCATGGCCAGCATGCGCGACACCGCGAAAATGCTGGCGATGATGCCGCCCGCGGTGGCTAACATCGCCAGGATCACCGTAAACCAGACCGCGTATTCTCCCAGTGCCGGCCGGGCCGCGGCGGCCAGCGAGTAGTTGCGCGTTGCGATGATCTCCTCCAGCGACAGGTTGCTGGAGACTGCAAAACCGACCAGCGCATAGATCACCACGCAGAGGGCGATTGAGATCATGATGGCTCTGCCCAGGTTTCGGTGCGGGTCTTTCAACTCTGAGCCACTGTTGGTGATGGTGGTAAACCCTTTGAAGGCGAGAATGCCGAGCGCCGTGGCGCCAAGAAAACCGGTCAGCGACGCGCCGGGATCCGCTGTCGAGAAGTTCACTTCCACCGTGTCCGCCGCCAGCACCCCGACCACCCCAAACAGAACGATGCCGCCAATCTTGATGAAGCCAAGTGCCGAGGCGACCCCCTGAATCAAATGGTTGGCGGACAGATTGATCAGAAAGGCCACCAGCAACAGCCCTACTGCCAGCACGGGAACAAGCAGGCTGCTGTCATCGATTTCAAACAACTGCAAAGTGTAGGATCCGAATGTCCGTGCCAGAAAGCTCTGCGCGATGACCATGGAGAAATACATCAACAGGGCATGAAAGGCGGTGGTCAGCGTTCGGCCATAAGCCTTCTCCAGGTACATGGCGATGCCGCCGGCCGACGGGTAGGCATTGGACAATTTGATATAGGAGTAGGCGCTGAACGAGACGATCAGCGCGGCAGACAGGAAGGCCAGGGGAAACAAGCGCCCGGTCATCTCCGCCATCTGGCCGGTCAGCGCGAAGATCCCCGCGCCGATCATCACGCCGGTCCCCAGCGCAACCGCACCGATGAGCGAGAGGCTGTCCGCCTGGTATTTCGAAGACCGGTCCGACGTATTTTCCATGCGCTTGTACTATTTCCCCATCCGCAGACTCAGGTTATAGATCCCTGCGATCAATACGCCCGCAAACCAGCCAAGGATGAACGTGGTGACCAGACCCAGTCCGACTTGTGAGATGGGCACGCTGACTTTTAGAATCGGCCCGACGTCGAGACCATGCAGCAGGCTGTTGAAAAAAATCACCGCCTGCTCGTGCGGCACAGTGGCCATCGTGAGCACACAGCCAAGGTAGAACACCAGGCCTGTCACGCCGAAGGCGAGTCCCAGGTATTTGGGGTTTAGATACAGCAAAGGTGGCGCTGGCAGCCGGGCACTTTGGGATGCGGAACGGTCGGTGTGACTAGTGTCGGTGCTCATGGTCATTCTCTTCTTCCTTTTCATCATTGTGCATGCCGAATTGCATCAGGTGGCAGAGCATCATTGCCCCAAACACTATGGCCAGTACCCAGCCGCTTCCCAGGCCCATAGCGGGGAGGAGAAAGATCAGCAGCAGTGCCAGGCCGCAGCCGGTCACCATCATCAAGGTGTGTTTAATCACTCTCTGCTCCAGTTTGTTAGTGGCCTTGAACCAGCACCCCTTGTGCCCTTTCTAATGTTCGCTGCGGACTCACTGGCCACAGCAGCCTCCGGACTTCTCATCCAGCGTGGTGCCGGCCGGGGTGGACAAAAACTTCGCCCGACAATGCTCGCCGCAAAAGTAGATGCCTTGCCATCGCGCTCGGCGTGGAGGGCGGTGGCGGTATCCACAGTCATGCCGCAGACAGGGTCTCTGGTTTCGGTTTTGGATGTGTTCATAGTTATGTCTCTCTCTTATCAGCTGAAATTGTCAATTCGATTTCCGTTTCCCGCGGTCCTGGGATATTTCAGTCAGGCGTATCGTTCCGCGTGGTGGCCATGGCGCGCCATTGCCCCCAGTGTGGGATGAACATCGGTACGCGCTTGCGGTAAGCGCGGTATTCATCACCGTACTCTTCCTCCACTTTGCGCTCTTCACTTCGTGCCAGCAGGTAGTAGGCGAGAACGACGATAGGAAACAGGGCGACAGAAAAGATGGTCGGCCAATGGACGATGCCCTCGCCGAAGAGTGCGATGAAGAGCCCGGTGTACTGGGGATGCCGCACCAGAGCATAGAGGCGATCCGTGACAAGCCGATCTTCTTTTCTGGCCTGGTGAAGTTCGCGCCAACCCTCCATGAAAATTCCGATGCCGACGAACAGGAGCGCGTAACCGAGGATCATCGCGATCATCATGCCGGCCTCGCCGAAACCCAGCAGCGTGGACCAGAGGCTGGCGTTGAGATTGGTCTGATCGAGGCCGAAGTACCGTACCAGTAAGTAGATGGTGAGTGGAAAGCCATACATCTCCGCATAAAGGGTAATGATGAAGGCCTGGACCACGCCGGCACTCGCCCATTCCTTCCACGTCCTGGGTGCAAGGTAGCGATATAGAAACCATGAGACCACGACGGTCACAATTAGCGCTATCCCCCACGCGCCGGAATGTGCAATGTGGTCAGTCATGATGTAGCTCCCGTCTTTGTGGTCGTCAATGATTTCGGATTCGTCGTCTCAGATTCGCTGGTGTGCATTGAGGACTCCGTCTTCAGCGCATTTGATGAAGTGTCGCTGCAGCTTGCATGAACTCCATGATTAACACCGTCTTGCCGACACCAGCGCCACCAAACAACCCAGTTTTTCCTCCTTTAGCAAAGGGACAAAGTAAGTCTATGACCTTAATTCCCGTCTCCAGAATTTGGCCGACACCTACCATTTCGGCAAGAGGAACTGGCGCTGTATGAATGTTACGAAACTCTGTGCTTTCGATTCGCGCTCCATCGTCGAGAGGTTCACCAAAAACATTCAGCAAACGCCCGAGGCATTCGGGTGAAACGGGAATATGCAATGGAGCCCCAGTATCATAGACAGGCAGACCACGGCTCAGGCCACTCGAACGGTGCAGCGTAATAGCGCGAACTCTGCTCTCATCAAGATGCTGATGAACCTCGAACAGACTTAGATCCTTATCGATTCTGGTATACAGGGCTTGATGTACCATTGGCAGCCGGTCGCAATCAATGACAACGACCGGTCCATGAATTTCACTGATCCTGCCGATCAGAGTGTGTCCCAAACTAACATCTGTGTCGGTACCCGTTTCGAATGTAGACGCTTCAAATGACAAAACGTGCTCTCCAACAATCGCTAAAACCAATTTTGATAATAGGCCGATTATTTATCATGACTTAATGCGGAGGCGTTCCTGAATTTGCAGGACCAAACCATAGAACACCGGTAATACCAGCAGACAAAGTATGGTCACCGACAACATGCCGCCAACCATGGGCGCGGCGATGCGTTGCATAATCGAGGATCCCGTGCCGCTGCCCCACATGATCGGCACGAGACCGATGATGGTCGATGTCGATGTCATAATGATAGGTCGCACTCTTCCAGAAGTGGCATCGAGTACAGCCTCCATAATTTCACTGCTTGAGAGGTGATCCCCCCTGGCTTTGCGCCGCCGTTCAATTTCATGATCGATAAAAGTCAGCACCAGCACACCGATCTCGGCGGCGATCCCTGCCAGCGCGATGAATCCAACTGCCACTGCCACCGACAGGTTAAAGTCCATCCAGTAGATCAGCCAGAAACCGCCGATTAATCCAAAAGGAATGGATAACATCACTACCAGCGGCTCGGTTAAGTTGCGGAAATTAAGATACAGCAACAGGAAAATAATCAGCAGCGTCACCGGCACCACAATGCGCAGGCGTTCGGCGGCCCGCTCCATGTACTCGTACTGTCCTGACCAGACCAGATTGTAACCGGGCGGGATCTCCACCTGACTGGCAACGACCTCTTTGGCCTGGGCTACATAGCCACCGATATCGGAGGTCTTGATGTCAACATAAATCCAGGCATTGAGTCTTGCATTTTCACTCTTGATCGAGGGCGGACCGCGTTTCAGACTGAACTCGGTCACCAGCGATAAGGGGATCTGGCTACCCGTAGGCGTCGGGATCAACACACGTTTCAACTGTTCCGGGTTATCGCGCAATTCCCGCGGATAACGTAAATTAACCGGATAGCGTTCCAGCCCTTCTACGGTTTGGGTGATGTTCATGCCACCAATCGCAGTCTGAATGACGTCCTGAATATCACCCACAGTGAGTCCGTAACGTGCAGCCTCATCGCGCAGAATTTCAAAATCCATATAATAGCCGCCCGCCGCCTTGTCACCAAAGGCCGATAAGGTGTCCGGCAAGGCCTTGAGGGCACGCTCAATTTCGCCCGCCAATTTTTCCAGTACGTTCAGATCCGGCCCGCTGACCTTGATCCCGACAGGTGTCTTGATACCGGTAGAAAGCATGTCGATGCGGGTCTTGATTGGCATAGTCCAGGCATTGGTCACGCCCGGGAACTTAATCGCCGCATTCATTTCATCCATCAGTTGTTTAGTGGTCTTGGATGGATCGGGCCACTGCGCTTTGGGTTTCATCTTGACCGTGGTTTCAATCATGGCAAGGGGCGCCGGATCGGTTGCCGTGTCGGCCCGACCAACCTTGCCAAAGACATGATGCACCTCGGGGAAAGTAGCGAGGATTTTGTCCGTCTGTTGTAAAAGTTCTTTGGCCTTGGTGATGGAAATTCCGGGGTAGGTGGTCGGCATGTAGAGAATATCACCCTCGTCCAGCGGCGGCATGAACTCGCTGCCCAGTTTCATTACCGGGTAAACACTCACACCAAGCAAAATCAGCGCTACGATCACTGTTAATGCACGCCAACGGATAGCCCACTTCAACACCGGTTTGTGGACAAAATGCAGTGCCCGATTTACCGGATTCTTCGCCTCGGGCGGGATCTTGCCACGAATTAAATAGCCCATCAGCACGGGCACCACGGTAATCGCCAGAATCGCAGCAGAGAGCATGGCATAGGTCTTGGTAAAGGCCAGTGGTGAAAATAGTCGCCCTTCCTGTGCCTGCAAGGTGAACACCGGCATGAACGATACCGTGATAATCAATAATGAGAAAAACAGGGCCGGGCCTACCTCTATAGAAGCTGCTCTTACGGCGTCCCATCGCTCGGGTAAAGTCAATGCCTCACCTTTGTCGCGCGCAGCATTTTCGAGATGTTTATGCGCATTCTCGATCATGACAATGGCGCCATCGACCATGACGCCAATGGCGATAGCAATACCACCGAGGGACATGATATTGGCATTAATGCCATGCCAGTACATGATAATGAAGGCCATAAGAATTCCCAGTGGTAGCGTTACGATGACGACCAGCGCGGAACGAATATGCAGCAAGAACAGGATACAGATAAGGCTGACTATGATGGATTCCTCGATCAGTTTTTCCTTTAAATTATCCACCGCCCGTTCGATCAAATCACCACGATCATAGACCGGCACGATCTCCACACCCTCAGGTAGTCCCTGTTTCAGATCTTCCAGCTTGGCGCGCACACCTTCGATGGTCGTCAGTGCATTTTCACCGAAGCGCATGATCACCACACCGCCGGCTACTTCGCCTTCGCCATTGAGTTCGACCAGCCCGCGACGCAGTTCCGGTCCAAGGTGCACGTTGGCGACATCCTGCATGCGGATCGGCGTGCCATTTTGGTCCACGCCTACAGGAATACTCTTTATATCTTGTATTGATTTGATATAACCCAGACCTCGTACCATGTATTCGGTCTCGGCCATTTCCACCAGTCGTCCACCAACATCATTATTGGAACGCTGGATTGCCTGCTTCACTTTTGCCAGGGGAATGTTGTAGTTCAGCAGCGCATTCGGATCCACTTCCACCTGGTATTGTTTAACGTAACCACCGATGGAGGCCACCTCGGAAACGCCGGCAACCGTCTGCAAGGGATAGCGCAAATACCAGTCCTGAATGGAACGCAACTGTGACAGGTCGTGTTTACCGGTACGATCCACCAGCGCATATTCATAGATCCAACCCACGCCCGTGGCGTCCGGTCCTAATGTGGGTGTGATCCCCTTCGGCAGGCGGCCACCGACGTAGTTAAGATATTCCAGCACCCGCGAGCGGGCCCAGTACATATCGGTGCCGTCCTCAAAGATAATATAGACAAAGGAGAAGCCGAAGAAAGAATAGCCACGCACCACCTTGGCGAAGGGTACGGCGAGCATGGCCGTGGTCAATGGATAGGTGACCTGATCCTCCACCACCTGCGGTGCCTGCCCCGGAAACTCGGTGAACACGATCACCTGCACGTCGGACAAATCCGGGATCGCATCCAGCGGGGTGTTTTTCAGCACATAAAGCCCGGCGGCAAATATCATCACCGCAGCAATCAGTACCATGAATTTGTCCTTCAGGGAGGCATTAATAATTTTTTGTATCATGCTCCCTACTCCTCGCTAGTGCTTTCTTTCGTCGCCTTTCCGCTGGCTTTGCTCTGCAGTGCTTTCAACATCTTGGCCGTGGCTTCGCGCAGCTTGGATTCGGAGTCGATCAAGAACTGGCTGGAAGTCACGACTTCCTCACCCGGCTCCACGCCAGAGAGGATCTGGGTCATGCCCTCGGCGCTGACGCCTAGTGTTACCAGGCGCGGTTCAAATTTGCCCGCTCCGCGCACCACGAAGACCTGATTTCTGGTACCAGAACGCACAATGGCTTCGGATGGCAGCAACACGGCATCTGCCTGCGGACTTGCCTTTAGCGTGACATTGGCAAACATCTCCGGCTTCAGGCGCAGATCCTGGTTATCAAATTCCAGGCGAACCTGGTTGGTGCGGGTTTTGGCCTCCATGTAAGGATAGATGTAGCCTACCTTGCCGGTGAACACCTCACCGGGGAAACTGGCGATTTCCATTAGTGCCGTGTCGCCAATCGCGACCCAGGGCATTTCATTTTCATAGATATCCACATAGACCCAGATGTTGCTCAAATCCGCCAGCATGTAGAGCTCGGTTGTCGGCGTCACGTACTGACCCTCGCGTGCGCCCACCTTCATAACAATGCCGCTGAAAGGTGAATGGATGTGCAGACTTTTTTTGATCTGATGGCTTTTTTCCAGTTCCCGGATTTGATGTTCCGGTACGTCCAGAAATTCGAGGCGTTCACGTGAGCTTATTACCATTTCTTCAGCACCACGACGTATGTCCTCATAAGAGCTATCTTTGAGCGCCTGCAGACTGCTCAACGCCAGCAGGTATTCCTGCTGACTTGTTACCAGTTGTGGTGAATACAGACCCAGCAGGATGGTGTCCTTTTTGACGAATTCACCGGTCTTGTCGATATAGAGTGTCTCAATCCAGCCATCGGTCTTGGGATGCAGACGCGCCAGACGTTCCTCATCATAGTCCACCCGGCCTACAGCACGAATATTGTGCGACAAACTACGCTGCTCGGCACGGACGGTACGCACACCAATGTTCTGCACAGTCACCGCATCGATACTCACCGTCCCGCTTGGTAAGCTGTCACTGTCAGGGTCAACGTCGGCATAGACCGGAATGTAATCCATACCCATCGAGTCTTCGGCAGGCATGGGTGAAGTAATCTCCGGGTGCATCGGGTTACGGTAAAAAAGTATTTCAGGCTCTTTTTTTGGTTTATCTTCGTCGGCGTAAACC
>JBLIML010000012.1:0-38345 GCA_047638675.1 Planctomycetota bacterium
ACACGTGTTCAGCATACACGCCGATATTTTCGCACAAATGCTACACAACCAGCGCCTCATGAAAGACATGGTGGCCCAGGTGAATAACAGAACAAAAGAATTACAACATTCTCTGGAAGAAACGAAAATCCTGAAATCGAAATACCAGGCTTTGTCCTTCATAGACGACTTGACGCAGATTTATAATCGACGTTACTTTTTCTCTGAAGTCCCTGCTGCCCTTGCTCGCGCACTTCGCTATCAACAGTCTCTTAGTATATTTTTTATCGATCTCGACAATTTTAAATCAATTAATGACCACTATGGCCATGAAGTCGGAGACGTAGTGCTCAAAAACATAGCGGCAATCTTGTCTAAACAATTACGTAAAGGCGATATTCTTGCGCGAATAGGTGGCGAAGAATTCGCACTGGCGGTTCCCAATACTGACAATAATGGCGTTCGGCTCATTGCCGAGCGGATAAAAGAATCTGTTGCTCAACACAATTGGGGGCAGATTCAACCTTCTCTCAATATCACCCTGAGTATCGGCATCACAAACTTACAAAAATTTGAAACCGTAGATCCATCAACATTGGCTCATGTCAGCGAGATTCTTCGCATATTGGTAAGGGAAGCCGATCAGGCACTTTATTATTGCAAAAAAAATGGACGCGACATGATTTCTTTTTATCAGGACCTGCATAACGAGAGGGATTAAACGCCGTAAAGATTATATGGATAATGCGCTGCTAGCAGCGAGAAACGGAATCACCTCGCTTGTGCTTTTACAAACCTGGACATCTTGCGGAGCAACAAAGCTACTTTACCGCCGCCGACCATAGACTTCATGCGGCGCAGCAAAGGAGCGAACAATCTCCCTGTGAAAATGGTGCTATGCTCCTCGCTTTTCAGGAGGTTCTAGATCCAGCCGTTCAACTCATCAATCGTGGCAAGACAAACAGAATCTGTACATGGCAGACCCTGGTGCGTCAACGCGCTGATATCAGGACTCGGCTTTATGCTATCTCGAATGCAGATAAAGAAATACTCGGTAGTCTTCAGCAACAACCGGCTTCCAATGCCTCTCATCAATAACTGAGCAAAGCGAATGGAATTACGCGCTTGAATGATATGGTCAGGATGACATAATGTCAGTCAATAATCTCTGTCACAGATGTAAACTGTGGAAAATTGTAATTTCAGGATGTTGAATCATTTTTCCCGGTATTGGCAGCATCGATCAAAGCCAGGCAATACAGACACCTGATGCGGCTAGTCGTTTTACTAAAGAATTAATACTATTTGAGGATATTGTCGATGACAACGGCACACAAAAAATTACAGACCTGGCTTGAAGATATGACCGCTCTGTGTCAACCCGAAAGCGTTCACTGGTGTGATGGCTCCGCTGGTGAATATGACCACATGTGGGGACTTCTGCTGAAGTCTGGCACTGCGAAAAAATTAAACCCCGACAAACGCCCAAATAGCTATCTGGTAAGATCCGATCCCGCCGATGTCGCCCGTGTTGAAGATCGCACTTTCATTTGTTCAAAAAATGAAATTCATGCCGGACCAACAAATAACTGGATTGCACCAGCAGAAATGCGCCTTACCTTGAATGAACTCTATAAAGGCTGCATGAAAGGACGCACAATGTATGTTATCCCCTTTAGCATGGGTCCCATTGGCTCACCGATCGCACACATTGGCGTGCAATTAACGGATTCTCCTTATGTAGTAACCAACATGCATATCATGACGCGTGTCGGTGAGCAGGTGTTAAAAACACTGGGAGATGACGGCGATTTTGTACCGTGTATCCATTCGGTAGGCATGCCGCTTGAAGAAAAACAAAAAGACGTGGCATGGCCTTGCAATCCGGAGAACCGTTATATCGTTCATTACCCGGACACACGCGAAATCTGGTCCTTCGGCTCAGGCTACGGTGGCAATGCACTGCTGGGGAAAAAGTGTTTCGCACTGCGGATCGCGTCCGCCATGGCAAGAGATCAAGGCTGGTTGGCAGAACATATGTTGATTCTTAAGATCACCAATGTTCAAGGCGCTGTCAAATACATTGCAGGGGCCTTTCCCAGCGCCTGTGGCAAAACCAACCTGGCAATGTTGACACCTACAATCCCCGGCTGGAAAGTGGAGACGATTGGCGACGATATCTGTTGGATGAAATTTGGCGATGACGGTCAATTATACGCGATCAATCCAGAAGCTGGCTTTTTCGGCGTAGCGCCGGGTACCAGCATGCAATCCAATGCAAATGCGATGATGACACTAAAGGAAAATTGCATTTTCACAAATGTTGCTGAAACCGACGACGGTGATGTCTGGTGGGAAGAGATGACCCGCGAGACACCTGAACATCTCATTGATTGGAAGGGAAATGACTGGACACCTGAGTCCGATGGACCTGCTGCCCATCCCAACGCGCGTTTTACCGCTCCGGCCAGTCAGTGTCCGGTGATTGGCGATGAATGGGAGGACCCAAAAGGTGTTCCAATCAGTGCCATTTTATTCGGTGGTCGTCGAGCAACGGTCGTACCCCTGGTTAATGAAGCCCGCAACTGGCTGCAAGGCACATTCTTTGGTTCCATAGTGGCCTCAGAAAAGACTGCAGCCGCCGCTGGCAAGATAGGCGAACTGAGACGTGACCCGATGGCTATGCTTCCTTTTTGTGGATATAACATGGCAGATTACTGGGGTCACTGGCTCAAGATCGGCGAACGCGATGGAGCTAATTTGCCGAAGATATTTTATGTAAACTGGTTTCGTAAAAACGATGAAGGGAAATTTATGTGGCCCGGTTTCGGAGAAAACAGCCGTGTATTGAAATGGGTATTTGAGCGTTGTAATGGCACTGCGAATGCGATAGAAACACCAATAGGGTATCTCCCAGGAATAAATGATCTCGATTTCTCTGGTATGGATCTAGATGATTCTGCGAGGGCAACATTATTACGCGTTGATATCGACGGTTGGCTTCAGGAGATTCCCCTGATCTCCAAATACTACGATCAATTTGGAGACCAGCTTCCAAAAGAACTCAGGTTAGAGGTGCAGCGTTTAGAAGCACACTTGAAAGAAGCAAAAAAAGCTGCCGCCTGAGCGCTGGAAAATACGCGTATTTATTTTAATCATTTCCTGTCAATATTTTTGGGCTGGAAAAAAACTGCAGAATTTCCTCTCCGAGGATGAATAGGTCTTGACTCGCCAGATGAATCTCACGATTGCGCAATGGCAAGTGCCTGTGTTCTCGAATAGCTATAAAAACAGTAGTCGAGCACAATTTACCGAAAACCGGGCAACTATGTAGAATTGAGACAGGTGCAATAAATGTCTATTGGCCAGATCCTGTTAAGCACCGAATTCATCTTTGCAGTTAGTATTTATGCCCTCCTTATTGTGGTTGCTCTTCCTTTCTTTGACAAAATTCACAAGCGACTTGCTCACTCCTTTTTGCAATGGCCCTGGGATAACATTGGCATGCCTTTCTTTCGTGCCGTATTAATGCTCGTCTTTATTCTGCTTGCTTACCCGATAATATTTGCAATCGAAGATGCGCCTGCAATCGCCACATTACTTGATGTAAATGAGATGAGAATAAACTATTTAATAAATTGTTTATTCCTGATCACATTGCTGTTCCCGCTTATCCCAGTTATAGGTTGTTGGGAGGAACTGATCCTTCCTGTACAGGCGATTGCGGCCTGTATAATGCTGTTCTCCTGGTTAGTTGCTGAACTCCAGCTTAGCAATATCCATTATTGGCCAGGTGTATATATAGCCCTCTCTATTGTAGTTTTGGCTTCGCTCACTCACTGGACCGCCCAGACAGTGTCGAAATATATGGGTGACGCTATTAATGAGAAATATAATGTCACCGATTCAGGAGTGTTAATCTCTCGTGCACTTATACTATTTCTGCAAAGTCCCGCGATTTTACTTTTTAGTGCAGGTCTGGGTTGGCAATTAAAATAAATGGGGGGTCAGAGAAATTAAATGGGGGTCAGAGTAAAAATAGACATTCGGAGCAATAGAAATTGTTGATATTAAACTGTCTAATTTTACTCTGACCCCCATTTAATTTCTCTGCCCCCCCCATTTATTCTTCAATTATTCTTCAATTTCTTCAAGAACATCTATTTGTAGCGGTTTGTTTTTTACTTTCTTATGTTTCTTCAGCATCGGCGCGAGATATTTACCGGTGTAGGACTTTTTATGTTTGGCCAATTGCTCAGGTGTCCCTGCCGCGACAACCTCACCCCCACCGTCCCCCCCTTCCGGGCCCAGATCGATGACCCAGTCCGCGGTTTTAATGACATCGAGGTTGTGCTCAATCACAACGACAGTGTTACCGTGATCCCTCAGTCGATGTAACACCTGCAATAACTGTTTGATATCGTGGAAATGCAAGCCGGTTGTTGGTTCGTCCAATATATATAAGGTCTTGCCGGTATCCCGTTTAGAGAGTTCACGAGATAACTTGATTCTTTGCGCTTCTCCACCCGATAAGGTGGTCGCATTTTGCCCCAGTCTTATATAAGACAGGCCTACGTCCATCAGTGTTTGTAACTTACGCGCAAGCACGGGTACTGCGTCAAAAAATCCCCGCGCTTCTTCCACTGTCATATCAAGCGTCTCGTGAATATTCTTGCCCTTGTATCGAATTTCCAGGGTCTCGCGATTGTAACGTTTACCTTTGCAGATATCACAGGCGACATAGATGTCTGCCAGAAAATGCATTTCAACTTTTATCACGCCGTCTCCCTGACACGCCTCACACCGCCCACCTTTGACATTGAAACTGAAACGGCCCACTTTATATGCTCTTGATCGCGCTTCCTGCGTTGCAGCGTACAAGTCACGTAATGGTGTAAACAGACCTGTGTAGGTCGCCGGGTTGGAACGTGGCGTGCGTCCGATGGGACTTTGATCGATATCCACCACTTTATCAAAGTGCTCGATGCCTTTTATTGACTTGTAGGGCGCTGGCGCCTTGCTGGCACCATTAATCTCCCTCGCACAAATTCGATAGAAAGTGTCATTCACCAGCGTTGATTTACCAGAACCCGATACTCCGGTGACGCAAACCATTCTGCCAATCGGGATCTCCACATCTATCCCTTTCAAGTTATTGCCCGTCGCGCCTTTCAAGCTCACCAGATGTTTACGATCAAACTGATTACGCAGTGCTGGTATTTCTATTGCTTCTCGACCAGACAAATATTGTCCGGTTAACGATGTAGGATGTTTAAGTATATCTTCCGGCAATCCCTGGACGACAACTTCACCTCCGTGCACCCCGGCACCGGGACCCATATCAATCACATAGTCTGCAGCATAAATTGCTTCTTCATCATGCTCGACAACGATGACCGTATTGCCAATATCCCGCAAGCGTCTCAAGGTGGATAGTAATCGATTATTATCTCGTTGATGCAAACCGATGGAAGGCTCATCAAGTATGTACATAACGCCCACGAGGCCGGCGCCGATCTGGCTGGCCAGACGAATACGTTGGGCTTCCCCACCAGAGAGTGTGTCTGCACTTCTATCCAGCGTTAAATAATCAAGCCCAACATTGACCAGAAATAGCAGGCGATCGCTAACCTCTTTGAGGATTTTCCCGGCAATTTCGCCACGACGACCAGGCAGCGCCAGACTGGCGAAAAATGCCTGGGCTTTTACTACCGGTAGCCGCGTAATATCTGGTAATGCACAATTTTCAATAAACACATGTCGGGCAGCCTGATTTAAGCGTGTCCCCTGGCAACTGGCACAACTTTGATTCGATTGATATTTGAGTAGTTCCTCCCTCACCATAACGGAATCTGTATCATGGTAACGACGTTGCATATTCGGAATAACACCTTCAAAAGAATGACTGCGTTTTATAAATCCACGCTTACCATTAATATATTCAAATTCGATTTCTGTTTTACCACTGCCATACAAAATGACATCTTGTATTTTTCTGGCGAGTTTCGAGAACGGCGTATCGATATCGAATTTGTAGTGTTTAGATAGTGACTTGATCAACTGATAATAATAGGCATTCCGTCTATCCCAGCCGCGAATCGCACCTCCAGGTAGACTCAGCTCAGGATTTTGCACCACACGTTCCGCATCGAAAACCTGGATCATGCCAAGACCATCACATTGTCCGCAGGCACCCACAGGGTTATTAAACGAAAACAGGCGTGGTTCCAGCTCGCTTATGCTGTAGCCACAGTGAGGACAGGCAAAGCGCGCAGAAAATATGGTCTCTTTTTTGTCCTTATTATCAAGTGTAGCAATGATAACAAGGCCATCCGATAGCCGTATCGCTGTTTCCAGTGATTCTGCGAGACGTAACTTGAGATCGTCACGAACTTTGAAGCGATCAACGACGGCTTCGATCGTATGTTTTTTATAAAGATCCAGCTTGGGAACATCATCCAACTCATAAACTTCGCCATTCACTCTGACGCGGATAAATCCTTCACTGCGCAGCTTGTCTAATAACTGTAGATGCTCGCCCTTGCGCCCCTGCATGACGGGAGCCAGTAACATCAAACGTTCGTCTTGTGGAAACTCGAGAATTTGGTCCACCATTTGACTGACGGTTTGCGCTTGCAAAATAGTATTGTGATCTGGACAGCGCGGCTCGCCTACTCTGGCAAAGAGTAATCTTAGATAATCATAGACTTCCGTAATCGTGCCGACAGTAGAACGGGGGTTATGAGACGTTGACTTTTGCTCGATGGAAATCGCTGGGGAGAGCCCTTCTATGTGATCAACATCGGGCTTTTCCATCATCGACAAAAACTGCCGTGCATAGGAGGACAGGGATTCCACGTATCTCCGCTGACCTTCCGCATAGATGGTGTCAAAGGCCAATGATGATTTACCTGAGCCAGAGAGCCCGGTAATCACTATCAATTTGTCTCTGGGGATATCCAGATCGATATTTTTCAGGTTATGTGTGCGTGCGCCGCGTATCTGAATGGTACCCATAAAAAGTTTTTCGCCGAACCGACAGTAAACTGGTAATATTAAGCCAGTCGACAGACTAAGGGAAATAGAGTTTACAATAATTTAAGGAGACACATATGGCACGCGGGATTAACAAAGTTATATTAGTGGGAAACCTGGGAAACGACCCTGACGTCCGCTACACAGCAGGTGGCGCCGCTATCGCCAATATTAGTTTGGCAACAACGGATTCCTGGAAAGATAAGGCATCAGGAGAGCAGCAAGATAGAACAGAATGGCACAGGGTTGTGTTTTTTGGCCGATTGGCAGAAATTGTAGGCGAATACCTGAAAAAAGGCGCGCAAGTTTATGTTGAAGGTCGCCTGCAAACTAGAAAATGGCAAGACAAATCAGGCAGTGATCGCTATTCGACGGAAATAGTCGCTAGTGAGATGCAAATGCTTGGTGGCCGCAGTGGTGGCGGCATGCCGTCTAATGATCAAGCCCCAGCTCATATGTCGGATTCTGTCGCTGATGCAGGGCCGGCTCGCACTGCAGATAACGATTTCGTCGATGATGATATACCATTCTGAAGAATTACAACGGTATGATATGCCATTCTAAGGATCAACAACGGTATGAAGTAGCCTAAACTGGCCCCTCCAAGCAGGGGCTTTTTTAATTCTCCTTCAAATTAATTGGCACTGGCTTATCAATTGCGAGTCCCTGAGCGTAATTAATACCGATACTACGGACCACGTCTAAAATGGCATCATTTTCTACAAACTCGGCAATGGTTTCCTTTCCCATGACATGGCCTATTTCGTTGATGGAGCGTACCATAGCAAAATCGATGGGGTCTTTATGAATTTCTCGAATAAATGATCCATCTATTTTAAGATAATCTACAGGCAGGTTTTTCAGGTAATTAAATGACGACACCCCGGTACCAAAATCATCCAGGGCGAATTGACAACCAATCTCTTTTAGCGCATGTATAAATTGAATCGCAGCGCCTAAATTACCGATGGCCGCGGTTTCCGTAATTTCAAAACAAATTTTATCTGCAGGAACAATACTTCGATCAAACAGATTGAGTAAAAACTCCAGAAAATCATCATTGCCCATAGAGAGGCCTGAAAGATTGATAGTACAAAGAGCAAGGGATTCCAGTTCTTTTACATTATTGCTTAACCAGCCCAGGGTCTTACTGACGACCCAACGATCAATTTTTTCGGACAAATTATAACGTTCCGCTGCGGGCAAGAAGGCACCAGGATAAACCAGTTGACCATCCCCTGATTGCATCCGTAATAATATTTCATAGTGATTCCCATGCCGTTGCTTCGATTTTTTATTTAAACAACTGATGGTTTGCCTCTCCAGGCAAAAGTGACCGTCTTCCAGAGCATCATTGATCTTTGAGACCCATTCCATTTCACCACGTCGAAGGGAAAGTTCAATGTCGTCCGAATAGTAAACATGTGTTCGATTTCTACCTGCATCCTTAGCGGCGTAACAAGCCGAATCCGCAGCACTTAGAATATCCGTGAGGGTGCCACTACCTTTCCGCATCGGAACAAGCCCAATGCTGACCCCCAGGGTAAATCGTTTACCTTCCCAAACAAAACGCAAGGTTTCTACAGAATGAATCAATTCATTTGCGACACGCTTGGCCTGATCAATCGAACAATGTTCCAGTAATACCGCAAATTCATCTCCCCCCATTCTCGCTAACGTGTCCCGCTTTCGTACGACCGTATTTAATATATCACTGACCCGACGCAATAGTTCGTCCCCAGCCAAATGACCACAAGTATCATTGATGATTTTGAACTGATCCAAATCCAGATAACACAATGCATGCTCACCATCATCTGAATCAGCGTTGAGGACCCGTCGTAGTCGCTTTTCAAATTCCGCCCGGTTAATCAATCCGGTTAATGCATCATGTTTGGCTTGATACTCCAACTGCTCCGACAATATTCGTGCTTCCGTAATATCCTCACAAGTCACCAGTATACTTTTCGTGTTCGCCCCTAGTTCAATCGAACGCATGGTTGTGCGTACCCAGATGATATCTCCGAATTTATGTAACATCCTTATTTCACATCGCTGAACTTTGTTCGACTGACCATCACAGACCTTCAGCTTTTGAATAAAACCTTCCCTATCTTCTTTATGCGTAATATCAAATATAGAACTATCTATTAGAGCGGAGACAGATGCGCCAAGATGATCTGCTCCAAACTTGTTTATCGACAGGACAACGCCCTTTTCATCAAGTGTCATGAACATGGCTGGTGAATCGTTATAAAGTGATCTAAAACGATTTTCACTTTCCTTAATTCGCAAGGCCGATCGGTTGCGCTCGGTTAAATCAACATGGGTACCTACAATACGTGATGCCTGTCCTCCCTTCGTTGTACACAATCCGGTAGATCGAGAAAGAATATCGACATAGTGTCCATTTTTATGTTTCATTCTGAATTCAATTTCAAAATTATCCAGTGCTTCCTCAATAATTCTCTCGTGCACACCCTGATCGTCGGGATGTAGCATTTGAAGAAAACCTGAGAGAGAAGGATGTTTTAGCTCATTTTCTTCATAGCCCAGCATTTTCTTCCACCCGGGTGACCAATAAACCTCGTTTGTTTCCAGATTCAAGTCCCATAAGCCGTCCTGACTACCCTTCATTGCCAATGCAAATCTTTCTTCATTTTCTTTTAAGGTCTTTTCAATCTGATAGCGATCTATAGCACCCCCTATTATGTATGCCATCCGATTACAGATCTGCAATTCATGATGATCGGGTTCACCTGTTTCCTTTGAATAAATCGTTAAGGTTCCCACTACCCTACCATCGGAGGTTGTAATCGGTGTGGCGGAGCAAGAGCGCACCTGATACTTAATAGCCAGTTCACGGTAATCTCTCCAGAGTGGATCTGTGTAGGCATCTTTAACAATCACGTGTTTATTCAAATATGCAGCTCTCGCACAAGGCCCGGAATTCTCTCCTGTTTTAAGCCCAACAATCGCTTTTATATAATTCTCATCCAGACTGGGTGAGGCGCCGTCGTATAAACATTTATCGCCTTCGTTAAATAACAGGACTGAACATTGCTTACCTTCCACCTTGCTCTCGATATTCCGAACCAAATCCTCGAGAAATAGAGGTAGCGTTGAAAATGATGCCAGCAGTTGAAAAGCGTGAGTTTCCAGGGCCAGTAAACTTTCTGCTTTTTTCCGTTTACCGGTTTCACGGATTGCCAGCATACCGTAGGTGAGGTTTTCAGCCATACTTGCCAACAGCTTCATTTCTTCCTCGTCAAATGCTTCCACTTCTGTAGAGGTAATAATCAAAACGCCAAGGGTTTTTGTTCTTGATTTCAAGGGCAAACCTAGCGCGCACATATGTCCGCGCCTTAGAACTTCATCACGCCATTTGAAGTTATTTCCCATATCATTCACATTCCGAATAGCATATGGCTTGCCTGTATCCATCACTTTCCTGACTAAACGTTTATCTAAAGACCTTTCCTTCCTCTCAAATGATTTTGTATCTTTATTTTCTGGGGAATAAGCTACAGAAATTATATCTTTGCTATTATCACTACTACCAAAAGCCACCCACGCCATATGATAACCACCCTCTCGAATGGCAATATCGCAAACAGCCTGTAGTAATGCAGACTCATTTTCCTCTTTCACCAAAACTTGACTACATTCATTTAATACTCGTAATGCTCGATTGGTTTTTATAAGAGTCAGTTCGGTTTTTTTTCGCTCGGTGATATTCGAACTGATAATGTAAACTCCCTGAACTACGCCATCCCGTTTGTCTGGATGATAGGTCAACTCATATACAAGTTTTACTCCCTTCGTATTCGTAATTATTGTCTCAAACTTAACAACACTCCCCGACAATGCTGCGGAAATATACGGTTCTAACTGTTTGTATTTATTTGCTCCGACAACTTCCCTGATAGTTTTCCCTTTGGTAGATTCGTTACTTATCCGAAAACCCTGCTCGAACTCCAGGTTAGTGAAACGATAACGTAAATTATTGTCGACATAGGAAATGGATAATGGCGCCGTATTTTTAATCAGCAATGATTGCTTTTGACTCTCCTGTATTGCCTCATGAACTATGGTCAATTCAGATATATCTTTGATGATGCTGAAAGCACAATTAGCACCGTCTACTTTGATTAAAGTTGAAGACATCAAACACGGAATGGTATTCCCATTCTTAAGTTTGGTTAACATAGAATAATTTGCAATACGTCCTTTTTTCTTCAACTGTCGGGCATGTTTTTTACATTCATCATCACTTACCCAGAACATCATTCCATTTCCACTCTGAATCAATTCATCACGGCTATAACCGGTTGCCTCAACTACCGCATCATTCACATCGAGAATGGCCCCGTCGTAAAGACGAATTACAATGACGCTATCAGGGCTAGCATTAACGGCCTTGCTGAAATTGACCTGGTATTGTTGCAAGGCCATCTCTGCATTTTTTCTTTCAATTATCCTCCCCACTAATACGCCTATTAGTACTGCCGCCTCCATTAACATTTCATCTCTGGGAATACGAAGATCATGAAAAAACTCCATTACCGCGACAATTTTATCGCCTGCTAAAACAGGAAATCCAAATGCACTTGATACTTCAATCTGCTCCTCTGTTTTGTTTCTTGGGAAATTACCATCCCTTGAAACATCCTCTATCCACTCTGGTTTTCCACTCGTCAATATTCTACCCGGCAAACCAACATTCTTGTCAAAATCGGTCTCTTCTGTCAGCCGTCTAAAAGCGGCAAACTTGCCCGCCGATTCAAGATGCCATACACGGGAACTTTCCAGTAGACCAGAGTCAGTGTTGAGAATATAAGCATGTCCAAGCGGCCAATCACAATATCCACATAATTCATCAAGACATATTTGCAGGCCATGTTCCACACTTGATGCTTCGTTAACTGCTACCGTGATTTTCTGTAACAGATTTATCGATCGATTTTTTTCATTTAATGCATTTTCTGCTGATTTTCGCTCGGAAATATCGCGAGCAACAGTGAAAATACATTGCTCATCGTCGTAGTCAACCAAATTGGAGGCTAATAGTACCGGGATTGTACGACCGTCCTTCGTTTTGATCTGTGTTTCAAATTCGGAACAACGCCCACTTTGTTTAAGCGTATCAACAAACACCTTCCGATCATCAGGCTCTGCGTAATAACTAACCGCCTTAGAGCCGATAACATCCCTGATTTCATGACCGGTGATTTCAGTAAAAGCTTTGTTCACGGTCTTTATATTGCCATCAGCAAGTCGAGATATGATCATGATGTCGGCGCTATTTTCAATTACACTCTGGTATCTATCCTGAGTTTCTCGTAGTTGTTCTGACATGTGATGCATTTGCGTGATATCGCGGATAATAACTACCACGCCAATTACATTATCTCTTTCTCGAACGGGGTCAATTTTCACATGACAATACTGCCGAGGCATATTTGGTCGTACAAACCACTCTCTAAAATCGAAATGCTCGCCAGATAAACCTCGATCCAGATAGGGTTTAATACTATTACCGAATAATTCTTCGCCGACGATATCAGGATAGTATTTGCCGATCATATCGTCCCTACTCGTATTGTGTCCCTCAGCATATCGATTGCTCACTGCTCGAAAACGGTATTCGACGTCCACATAGATAATCAGATCATCGGCGGACTCGATTATCCTGTCGAACCGCTGTGCGTGCTTCCTCATTTCGCCTGTTTCAATGGTTAAGCTAATAAGGTTTTTTATTTTGGTGAGAAAATCTAATTCAAATTCAGATGGTGAATTTCTATGTTCAAGTAAGATTGTCAGCGACCCTGTATTCTTACTTCTTCTGCAAGAAAATGGCACCATCCAGCAAGACAAAAACTTAGTCGCATCCTGGAAAGTCACTTTCTTTTTCCAGAATGAGTTTTGTAGCAAGTCTTCAATAATCACAATTTCGTGATCATGATTTCCCGTTTCAAATTCAGAAGGAATGATATCAATAAGTGATTCTGCTATATGTCCCGGTAGATTTGGCGAATAGGAAAAATCAAAGAAACATCCATCTTCGCTCGGCACGCACAACGTGACTGTTGAATGTGAGATGGTTTCTTCCATCAAGACACATATTTTTTTCAATATTTCCTGTTGAGGTGTATTTGAAACCAATAACGTGATGATCGTCTGATGTAAGTTGAATGAAAGTTCATTTTTTTTAATCGCCGTAATATCTTTTGCAAGTACACAGCTATACTTCTCACCATAAATTTCTACTACGTTGGAGACTATTTCGAGTTTTAATTCCCGCTGATCTTTTGTTCGTGCCGTTGATTCGAATTTAATAGATGCGGAAGGGAAGTTACTCACCGTATTCAAAAAAGCACGACGGCTGGTTGGGGTGAAATTATTATCCAGATCAAACCCATACAATTCCAGCAACTCTCCTCGTTCATAGCCGAACACTTCGCAGGCCACGTTATTCACATAAATTATTTTACCTTCTTCGTTAAACCACAGAACTAAATCCCCAGCGTTATCAATTAATGTTTGAGCTATTTGAAACTGTTTTTCTGATTGTTTCGAATCAGTGATGTCCCGAATAATTCCGCCAATCGAATGGTTCTCTCCGTCTTCTCCTTTGCTATGAGTTGCTCGCTCCCTGATCCAGCGTGTCTCTCCATTTTTTCTTTGTATTCGATAATCAACCACGTAGCTTTCCATTTTTGAAACCGCGGAATCAATAATTTGCTTCACACGTTCACGATCTTCCTCGTGAATCAGAGCGGCATAATTCGTCGAACCCATATCGAGCAACTGATAAGAAGGAATACCGAGTATTTTTTCAATACCGGCACTAAGGTAACTAAATGACCAGTAATCGTTTGTGTTGCATCGAAACACAACGCCAGGAATATCCCTGGTCAGTGCGTGAAATTGTTGTTCCTGTAATTCCAGTCCTACCTTTACTGACTTCAATACAGTTAACTCATCTAGCAATCGGTCGGTAATATCGTTTATAAAGCAGTAGTGATGCACGCTGGAGTTGTCCGAATCGAGGCCTCTCACCATTAATAATTGTTTATAAAAAACAGACCTGTTTTTCCGGAGACCTCTAATCTCTCCCTCTGATCTTCCTGCGTCTAGCAATTCCCGAATTTTTTGCAAACCAAGCTCCACATCATCCGGGTGAACGGTCTCCTGCCAGGCCATTCCAATCATTTCATCCTGACTGTATCCGCATACAGCCGCGTAGGCGGCATTAACACTCAAATAACAACCCTGGTGATCAATACGAGCCACACACTCGAAAGCATGAGCAAAGATGTCCTGAAGTGAGTCACATAGATCAATACTGGCATCTACCGTTTTCGTTTTTTCCATAGGAGGTCTCATAAGGTCTGCTTATTGTTGTTTTAGAGCTCGTGACCACTGGTCGACGGCTATCAGCTGTGCATGTTTACACTAATGATACTTCTCTATAGCAAGGTCCGTTCCATAAACCACGGCATCTCTATGTTGTTGTTTATATAAGTTTATTATTCTGCCAGTTGAATTACTGTCAAAATTCGATCCTCAAAGCATCTTGCCTGTCAGACAATTGACTTCTGATTTCATAGAAGATTGGCAATCTGTTAATGTATGGGAAAATCTTCAATAAATAAATCTTTACGAGGAATCAATATGTCGATCATCACCGAAGTCGACTTGCTAAAAGAGCGTCGAACTAAAATTCTCGCCACCATTGGTCCGGCTTCCCAATCGCCGGAAATGATAAGGGCCCTGATTGCAGCGGGGGCAAATATTTTTCGTTTGAATATGTCCCACGGCGACCATGCAAGTCATCGCGAAGTCTACGAACATATTCGTAAAATTTCTCACGAGTTAAATCAACCTATCGCCATACTCGCTGATTTGTGCGGTCCGAAAATTCGCACAGGTAAATTTGAAAACGGTCAAATTGAGCTTACTTCAGGCGATAAAGTTACCGTTACCACGCGAGACATTCTTGGCTCGGCCAAATTGATCCCCTCCCAATACAAATCCCTGGCGGATGATGTCGTCGTTGGTAGCAGAATACTGCTTAACGATGGAGAACTGGAATTCAAAGTGGAAGCTATAGCAGGCACTGAAATATCCTGTCGGGTTGTTTATGGTGGCGTATTAAAAAATCACAAAGGTATTAACCTGCCTGGCGTAAATGTGTCTGCGCCTTCGCTTACAAGCAAAGATAAGGATGATGCTCATTTTGCCCTTGAACTGGGGGTGGATTTCCTCGCTCTGTCTTTTGTGCGATGTGCAGATGATATCCTTGAGCTAAAGACGCTGATCAAAAAATCCGGAAAAGACGTTCATGTCATCGCCAAAATCGAAAAACCGGAAGCGCTTGTTGAAGCTAGTAATATATTAGCCGCGGCCGACGGCATTATGGTTGCGCGGGGCGATCTTGGCGTAGAGTTATTACCGGAGCAGGTGCCCGTCGCCCAAAGTCAGCTGATAGACCTTGCCAGATTACATTTCAAACCGGTCATTGTCGCGACACAAATGCTTGAATCCATGATTAGCAGCCCACGACCCACCCGCGCCGAAGTTACCGACATCGCACATGCTGTCACCCTCGGCACTGATGCGGTCATGTTATCAGCAGAAACAGCAGCAGGTGCCTTTCCCGTCGAAGCTGTGGAAATGATGGATCGTATTGCCAGACAAACTGAATCCTATCTTTGGCAAAGCGGCGCATATGGTAAAAACAGGCCATCCAAAACGTCTGTTTCCAACTCTGTATGGAATATCATCGCTGATGCTACATCACATATGTCCAAACGCTTAAACGCCCATGCAGTGCTGGTCATATCGCAAAGTGGTATGTCGGCCGCGACGATGAGCTCTGCTCGACCAGCAGCGCCCATACTGGCCATTACCGCAAGACCAGAAGTCTGCCGCAAAGTCGCTTTGCTTTGGGGTGTGATTCCAGTATTGGATGAGGAGACCGGTTCAATAAACCCGAACGAATTAGCGCGCCGTGTCGCTCAGGAATATGGGCTTGCCAAAACGGGAGAATATGTCTTATTGGTCAGGGGATTTCATAGTGACCCAGATTTGAATACACCCACGATAACGACTATCACCATATGACGGATTATAGCTACTGAGTTTACGCTAGTTAGGGTCTTGAACGAGGATCTAGAGCACGACGAAACGAATGTGATAAAGATATCTACTAGCGTTGTTTGTAAACTGGAACGGCACCATCAGCGGCAGTTTGGTACTTGACAGTAAAATCAGAAAAGCCTTTCAATGCGTCTTCCAAATCCTTACCTTCACTTAGGTGAAATGAACTGATACCGCAACGCTGCATAAAAAATAACTGATCACGCAGGACATCTCCAACGGCGCGTAAGTCGCCTTTATAGCCATAATGATCTCTTATAATCCGCGCATGAGAATATCCTCGCCCATCTTTGAATAGCGGGAAATCCAGCGCGATTAAATCAAAATTTTTAAGGTCCTTTGCAACTTCATCTGTCTCGTCATCACCATCAATACAAACCCCGAGCTGACCTTCTCTTTCCAGCAGTTCACTTCGGTGTGTCCGCCAATACGCAAACGGTATAATCAAATCACCCGGAGGCAATTCTTCGCCGATATCCGCCTCTTCCAGTCGTTGCCAATTATCATCGACAATTTTTTTGTCTTTAATTACTCGCATCGACTAACTCCTTTTCGACAACATCATTCTGTTTGTAAACACGTTCCTTAAACAGTTTGATACCGATACGTTTGTAGGTATCGAGAAATCGTTCTTCCTCGATACGCTGTTCTACATACACATCAAGAATCTTTCCGATGGTATCTGCAACTTTCTCCTTTTCAATGGCCGGTCCCAACCTGTCGCCAATTGCGGCATCATTCTCAGCCGTACCGCCAAGGGTCAGTTGATAGAACTCAGCACCCTTTTTATCAACACCGAGTATGCCAATGTGGCCAACGTGATGATGACCACAAGCGTTCATACAACCGGACATTTTGACTTTTATTTCGCCGATATCATGTAAATAATCCAGATCCGAGAACTTCTCATTGATCTGTTTTGCAATAGGGATGGAACCGGCGTTCGCCAGTGAACAAAAATCCAGGCCAGGACAACAAATCATGTCGGTTAATAAGCCAATATTCGGTGTTGCCAGGTTTTGCTCCGCAAGCACTTGCCAAACACTATATAAATCAGCCTGTTTCACATTGGGTAATACCAGATTCTGATCGTGAGTCACCACAATTTCATCATGACTGTATCGCTCCGCAATATCGGCAATCATATCCATCTGAACATCGGTGGCGTCCCCAGGTGCGACACCTGGTGACTTTAACGAGACAAACACGGCTCGATAGCCACTAATCTTGTGACCCCGTACATTACGTTTAACCCAATTGGAAAATTGCTTATCAGCGGCCACATTCTCATCGAAGCTTTTATCCTGATCAGCCTTCTCGTCGTAATCAGGGGAGGTGAAAAACGTCTTCACTCTATCAATTTCCTTTTGATCCAATTGCAGTGCAGAGTCTTTTAAACGTTGCCATTCTTCTTCAACCAGGTGTGCAAATTTATCTGCGCCCAAAGCGTTAACCAGAATTTTGATACGCGCTTTGTAAATATTGTCACGGCGGCCATAGCGATTATAGATGCGTAAAATGGCCTCAAGATAGGAAAGCAAATCTTTCTTTTCCAGAAATTCCCTGATGAAGGTGCCTATATAGGGAGTACGTCCGAGGCCGCCACCCACCAATACCTTGAAACCGATTTCACCTTCCCCATTGCGTACCAGGTATAGACCAATATCATGAACTGTAACCGCTGCACGATCGTGTGTTGCACCACTAACAGCAATTTTGAACTTACGCGGTAGAAAGGAAAATTCAGGGTGCAAGGTCGACCATTGACGAATGATCTCGCAATATGGCCTGGGATCTTCGATTTCATCTTCCGCAACCCCGGCTAAATGATCAGCGCTTGTGTTTCGAATGCAATTACCGCTGGTTTGAATAGCGTGCATTTCAACACTGGCGAGATCCGCCAGAATGTCGGGCACGGTTTCCAGCTTTGGCCAGTTATATTGAATATTCTGTCGGGTACTGAAATGTCCGTAATTCTTGTCATACTTGCGCGCAATGTGCGCCAACATGTGCAGCTGTCGTGAAGACAAAAGCCCATAGGGTATGGCGACTCGTAACATTGGCGCATAACGTTGCACATACAATCCATTCATGAGGCGCAATGTTCGATATTCTTCTTCGGACAGCTCACCTGCCAAAAAGCGTCGGGTTTGATCGCGAAACTGCTCAACTCGCTCGTCAACTATGGTCTGATCATATTGGTCGTACTGATACATCTGGGTATTCTCGGCCTCTACGTGGAGCTATTTAAGGGTCAAAGATATTAGCACAGTGCTTTATTCGAAAAAATACTAGATTTGACTATATATATAACTTTTTCGTATTAAAAAAAGGAATGTATCAATCAATTCAAGGGAAATGCATGTGACTGACAGGATAGCTGATTCCACTAAGGTGGCGCGGTGCATCGCGGTCGGGAAGATTCCGACGCCCTCGGAACTGTGCGGCGCATATCACAAACTAGCTAGCCAGAAAGATGTTGTCGCGCAAGATATTCATGAGTCTGCATTTCAATTAAACGAGAGCGAGTTCGTCGAAATGGCCTGGCCAGACCTTGGCCCAGATAAAGGTGCTCTGGCGTGGTTGCCGCACTGACGATCAGTTTGACGTTGCGATCATAGAATTCATCAACAAGAATCATAAATCGTTTGGCCACATCATTTTGACTCTCATCCATCTGCGGTATATTTGAAATCAGGACTGTCTGATACAAACGACTGATCTCAATATAATCGCCCGGCCCTCTTGGGCCATCGCAAATGGCGGGGAAATCAAACCAGACAACCCCATCGGCACAACTTACGGTTTCTATTTGCCGATGTTCAATATAAATTGTTAAATTCGCGTTTCCGGCGTCGGGTGCGATGTGCTGAAAGTTATCCCGCAACATCTTCCCCGCATGATCGTTCAGAGGGTGATGATATATTTCTGCCTTATCGAGATAACGCAAGCGATAGTCAGTTCCAGAATCAACATTAATAATAGTCGTGTGTTGATTCAACAGTGCAATTGCTGGCAAGAAACGCTCACGTTGCAGGCCATCCCAATATAATTTATCCGGATGTTCATTTGATGTCGTTACCAATACCACACCTCGCTCAAATAAAGCCTGCAAGAGACCACTGAGCAACATGGCATCTGTTATATCAGAGACATGAAATTCATCGAAACAAATTACGCGAGCTCTTTCACTAATGTTTCTGGCAACAACCTTCAGAGGATCCTGAATATCAGCAAGCGCTTTTAATTCGCCATGTACCATGCGCATGAAACGATTAAAGTGCATGCGCATCTTTTCTTCAAAAGGTAGACAATCGTAAAATGTATCGATAATCCAGGTCTTACCGCGGCCCACTCCGCCCCAAAAATACAGACCTTTTATCCGTTTCGGCGAAGCTCGCGAAAACCTGGAAACGAGGTGGTCAAGAATATTCTGTTTTGATTGTGTGTTGGATATCAACAATTCGTAGAGGGCTTGTGTATGCGCAACGGCGTCACGTTGACTTTCATCATAAGTAAACTCTCCAGTCTCCAGATCCTGTTGATAGCGTTGTAAAGGGGTCGGCGCTTTCATTCTTCAATTATAAATAGATGCGATATCATTCCGTTCAGGTATCGATTCCTGCAATGAAATACTGAAGGAATGCCTTAATACCTGAGGGAGCGACAAAAATTAGGCTTCGTAAATGAGTCAGCAATAGTATCATGTCTACATTATGCTCATAGCTTTCGGTCTCATTCTTCTTTTGACAATCATATTTGTGCCCCAAATCTGGACGAAAGCTATTTTCAAACGCTACAGCACAGAACTGGAACAACTACCTGGTACAGGCGGCGAACTGGCTCAACATCTGATTGACAAGCTTCATCTAAAAGACGTGAAGGTTGAACTCACTGAATCGGAGGGTGATCATTACGATCCGGAGAATAAGACTGTACGACTTTCACCGAAAGTGTTTAACTCGAAATCGCTTACTGCTGTCGTGATAGCCGCTCATGAAATTGGGCACGCCCTCCAACACGCTAGTGCCTATCGCCCGCTTTATCTGCGCTGGCATATGGCCAAGGCCGTGGCCTTAAGTGAAAAGATTGCGGCAATGATGCTGGTGGCCTTCCCTTTCGCTGCCATTCTGACCAAATTGCCCCTCGTCGGTGGCCTGATGTTGTTTCTTGGAATGATGATTTTGTTTTTACCCGTCATGTTTCACTTAATCACCTTGCCAGTGGAACTGGATGCCAGTTTCAATCGTGCCCTGCCAATACTCGAGCATGGTAATTACTTACCCGAATCCGCAATGCCTATCGCGAGAAAAATATTGATGGCCGCCGCTTTCACCTACCTGTCCGCGTCACTCGCAAGCGTACTCAATTTTTACCGTTGGTTCGTTTTTCTGCGCCGATAATGAATTTTTTATTTCAAAACAAACTCTGCTGAGTATGGGGTAATAACGAAGCCTGAAAAATATCGCAGACCAAATCACGACGTTTCCTGTTCAATCCGAGAGAGTTACAGCGAAGTTCGAAACGCTTTCTAATCATAGTGGCAAAGACACCGGTGCCACGCATCCTGGTGCGGAAATTTGCATCGTAGTCCTTACCTTCGCGAATATCATTTATCAAACTCATAATATGATCTTTTTTCAATGGCATATGAATAGCCAACCATTCTCTGAATAATTCCTTAACTTCATGGGGCAAGCGCAACATGATGTAACCGGCAGTTTCTGCACCCGCATCGGCACAGGTATCCAGAATCTGCTCCATCTCCGCATCATTCACACAGGGAATTACCGGAGCGAACATCAATCCCACCGGAATGCCTGCGTCACTCAGTCTTCTGATGGTTTCCACCCTTCGGTAGGGCGCACTGGCACGTGGTTCCAGTTTTTGTGCGAGATCAGTGTTTAGCGTTGTCACTGATATAAAAACCTGTACGAGATCCTTTTCCGCCAGAGCTTTCAGAAGATCCATGTCTCGCTGGATCAAACGTGATTTCGTGACTATGGTAAGGGGATGCTGGCATTCATTGAGCACAGCGACAATGCTGCGCGTGATTTTATACTCGCGTTCAACAGGTTGATAGGGGTCTGTGTTAGTGCCGAGAGCTATAGGCTTGCAAATATAGCCCGGCTTCGTCAATTCATTGCGTAAAAGTTCTGCCGCATTCGGTTTGGCGAATAATTTCGTTTCAAAATCGATCCCCGGTGACAAATCCAGATAGGCATGACTGGGTCTGGCATAACAGTAGTTGCACCCGTGTTCACAACCGCGATAGGGATTGATGGATTGTTCGAAAGGTATATCGGGTGAGGTGTTACGGCTGATAATGGTACGCGCAATTTCCTCAGTGACTGTTGTACCGACTCGTTTTTCGTCAGACGGCGCATCCCAATCATCATCAAAACCTTCTCGTTGAAATTCCATGTAGCGAGGATCTACATTATTTGCCGTACCCCGTCCCCTTATCTTTTTACCCATGCTCTCCACGACTGCGTCTCGTTCAATGAAGCCGATTGATGGATTGTCGTAATTCTGACAGGCGTGATTTTATGCTTATAGAGTCGCTTGCCTGTGGGTTCAGCTCAAGATAGCGCTGGAAATCATCACTGGCGGCACGATAACAATCCAGTTGTTCAAAAATACAGGCACGATCCCTCAAGCCATCAAGCGATTCCGGTTCCAAAATCAACTGTAAGCTGGTCACATTTAGCGCACGATGATAATCATCCACTTTCAGGTAAATGCTTTTTAAATTACGCAGCATCCTCACCAGAATTTCTGTGTTAGCTGCAGATTGCAATAATTTCGTCAAATTCCATTGCTTATTTCTGTCGCTGGCAAAATGTTCGAGCCGTTCCAGCAAGTCGGCCTCTTCCAATATTATTCCTCCCGAGAAGGGGTCAATAATGAACCGCTTTTGTTCGCTTTTGTATTTGACAAGAAAATGGCCCGGAAACGACACACCGTGCATGGACAAATCCAGACGTTTACCAATTTCTATATACACTAGCGACAGACTAACCGGGATGCCAAGCTTTCTATCCAGAACCTCATTGAGAAAGCTATTTCTGGGATCATTGAAATTGCGCCAATTTCCACTGAATCCTTTTTCTTCGAAAAGATAGTCATTAATGCTGGAAATAACCAATTCTGCTGGCGTATCAACTGCCAAACCAGCCTGTATATCGGCGGCCATTCCATCGAGTATTAGCAGATAACTTGCAATATCCAGCTGTGGATAGTCGTTGAGGGCGATAGTTAAAACCGCTTCAGCCAAATTGATATTCTCATCCGGTCCGATGACAATATTATTGAAGTATTGACTGACTAAGGGGTTCATTTTCTATAAGGTACGGTGATAAATAATATTTCGATATTGAACAAAAATTTAGAGCCAAATGTTGCCAACTATACTAACTGACATTGTCCTAATCGTCCTCCTCCTTATGGTGTTTTGGATAGCCTTTCGAGTGGCCGGAAAATCACGACACAGTGAGGATATTACCCGTCTTGAAACCAAGCTCGACGAATACCTTCGACGAATCAATAGCCTGGATGAAAGACTCGGCCAACTGAAATTGGACCAGCAAGAATCCACATCGCAATTACGTGAACGATTAGTGGCGGCCTTCTCGGAATTACGCGAGGAATTACGACAAATACTTGCAGAGCACAATACTAAATTCGAGCAACGCCAGGGAGATGCCGTCAAAAACTTGCTGGAATCGCTACAAAGCGGCATGACCAACATCCAGAAACAGGTAGGTGAACATCTCACGCGCAATAGCGAAGAGATTGGCAAAAAGATGGAAGGGTTGACTCTAAAGACCGATCAACGCCTGCAGGAGATTAGCGGGCAGGTAGAGAAACGTTTGACTGAAGGTTTTGAGAAAACTACTGCCACATTTGGGGATATTCTCAAACGCCTGGCTTTAATTGATGAGGCACAGAAGAAAATCACCGAGTTATCCGTCAATGTTGTCGGTTTACAGGAAATTCTGGCAGACAAAAGCTCTCGCGGTGCTTTCGGTGAAGTACAACTCCATTCGCTTGTACGCAATATACTCCCCGAAGCGAATTACCAGCTTCAATACACATTGCCCAATGATAAAATTGCGGATTGCGTCCTATTTCTCCCTGAACCCACCGGCATGCTGGCGATTGATTCCAAATTCCCATTGGAAGCCTATCGTCGTATGAGGGATGTGGATGCCTCCGATTTCGATCGCAATGCGGGGAAAAAACAATTTAAACAGGACATTCAGAAACACGTTCAAGACATTTCGGAAAAATATATTTTGCCCGGCATTACCTCTGATGGTGCAATCATGTTTATTCCTGCTGAAGCGGTATTCGCGGAAATACAGGCACATCACGCTGACTTAGTGGAGAAGGCTCATGCCGCACGCGTATGGATGGTCTCGCCAACCACTCTCTGGGCAATTGTGAATACAGCGCGAGCCGTATTAAAAGATGCGGCTACCAGGGAGCAGGTTCATATCATTCAGGAACATTTAAGGTATCTGGCCGAAGATTTTACTCGCTTCCAGGATCGCATGGACAAACTTGCCGGACATATCAAACAAGCGCACGACGATGTTGATAATGTAAATAAGTCGGCAAAAAAGATAAGCTCACGCTTTGAAAAAATAGAACGAGTGGAATTGGATAAGGACAAGTCAATCACAACCTCCCCTGTTGCTGTGGACGATCAAGCGGAAATACCCTAGTATTTGGCTGTATTGCAATTATTTCTCAAGTTCGTCAATAGTTAACGAAGGCTTGTTGAAAGCAGATTAGTAAAACCTTGTTAATTTAGGACATCTCATGCACGAATTGAAGGCGATAATATTTGACATGGATGGCACCCTTGCTGATACCGAGGACATCCACCGACTGGCATTTAATCAGGCATTTTCGGAATACGAATTCGGATGGCAATGGTCGGTTGAAGAATACAAACAGCTACTGTCTATCTCTGGCGGCAAAGAAAGAATTCGCAATTATCTCCAGGAGCAGAATGTCGTTCCCCAGGACCAGGAAGATTTATTGCAACTTTCCCAATCTGTTCACAAACGCAAATCTGATATCTATCGTGAAATGCTGGTTGCGGGTCATATTCAACTTAGGCAAGGCGTCAAACGCTTGATAGAAGATGCAATAAGTAAAAATATTACGCTAGCCATTGCCACCAGCTCTTCACGGAAAAATGTCGAGACACTTTTACAAAATGCACTGGGTGAAAATACACTTTCCTTATTTTCCGTCATTGTCACCTCTGATCTTGTGGAGAACAAAAAACCCTCTCCTGCAGTCTATCAATATGCTTTGGCGGAACTTGGATTGAAACCAGAAAACTGCATTGCACTGGAAGATACCTACAATGGTAACAAGGCCGCGATTGACGCAAAATTGAAAACCGTTATTACGACTAACATCTATACGCTTGACGATAATTTTTCGCAGGCCTCTTTAGTTATCCAACAATTGGGGGAGCCTGAGCAAGCGTTTACATTACAATATGGAAATTCATTCGGAAAGCAATTTGTCGACGTGGAGTTATTGCAATGTATATGCAGTGATGATGCATCCTCACATGCCAAATCGGACTGGTCTTCTAATCAAGTCGCCGTCGCCAGCACCTGAAAACCGTAGCGTTCGGCGGATTCACAAATTGTACCCCTCAATTTATCTGCAACTTACTAATCAAGATTCGTCTGTAGCTTACTATGACTTTAACTGAATTACGCTACGTAGTGGCGGTATCCCGTGAACTTCATTTCGGTAAAGCGGCAGCTTCCTGTTTTGTTAG
Source organism: Planctomycetota bacterium (assembly GCA_047638675.1). GTDB lineage: Bacteria > Pseudomonadota > Gammaproteobacteria > Eutrophobiales > Eutrophobiaceae > WLWS01. Next base: position 24,992 of record JBLIML010000012.1, read on the forward strand.
TCAGCCAACATTAAGTGTAGCCATAAAAAAACTGGAAGAAGAATTAGGTGCGGCTATATTCGAACGACACCAACATGAGGTGACAGTGACCTCCCTGGGCAGGCGAATTATTGAACAGGCTCAGCATACCCTCGAACAAGCCACCATCATCAAACAAATAGCTGAGGAAGGGAAAGATCAACTGAAGGGCAACTTGCGAATTGGTGTAATCTATACTGCCGGACCCTACCTTCTACCGAAGATCATTCCTCTATTGAATGAAAGAGCCCCCGCCTTGACGCTCATCATTGAAGAAGATTACACACATAAGCTATCTGAAAAACTTAAAAGCGGCGATCTTGATGTCATTATTATATCGACCCCATTTGAAATGTCAGGTGTTACCGCCACGGTTCTTTACACAGAACCTTTTACCGTGGCCCTGCCGAAAGATCATTCGCTCGCGACAAAGAAAAGTATAAAAGCAGAAGATTTGATCAAAGAAACTATTTTGCTTCTTCGAAGTGGTAATTGCTTCAGGGACCAGGTAATGGAAGCCTGCCCTGCATGCAAGAGTGATACTTTTTCCAAAAATACTATCCAAAAAACTCTGGAAAGCAGCTCCATAGAAACCATCAAGCAAATGGTAGCTGCAGGGTCTGGCGTCACGATATTACCCTGTACCTCGATCAATGAAGACATGGGTGTAAATAAATTACTGGCATTTCGCCCTTTCGCGAAACCGATACCGGAAAGGGAAATTGCTATTGCTTATCGAAACACTTACCCAAGGCAAAAACTTATACATCTTGTCAGCGATGTAATTACTGGCTGCAATCTTCCTGGTGTTAAAATCGTCTAGAAATTTAACGGGGTCAGACCACGGTTTTATTCGTCTGCTCGCGGTTTATTGGCTAAATGTGAAAACCGTGGTCTGACCCCGATATTTACTTGATTACCAGAAAAGCCGCTGAACGACCTCGTACTATCCTCAATAACAGTGCGTTCTTTTTACCATCCACTGCCTTTAAAAAAGTCGAGATATCTTCCACTGGCTGACGATCTACTGAGGTGATGATATCACCTGCACGCATGCCACTATTCCATGCATGGCTCGCTCGGTCTATGTCGAGAACAACCACGCCTTCCAATCTGCCATAGTAAGGGTTGTCTTCATCAATATTGCCAATTGAAACTCCCTGCAAACGGGGATTTCTCGCCGCCGGATTCTCGGCAACCTCTGTTCGAGGCGCGATTATTACACTTAGTCTTTTGGGTTTACCTTCACGCAATATTTCGAATACAACTTTTTCACCCACAGGAAGCAAGCCTATATGCAAGCGAACATCAGAAGCTTTTTTTACTGGCTTGTTATTCACTGACGTGATTACATCACCTGGCTTCATGCCTGCTTTCTCTGAAGGTGAATCCGGCATAACACTATTCACTATGGCACCACGTTTGTCTTTTACACCAAAGGCTTCTGCCAGATCCGGGTTAAGATCCTGCGCCTGAATTCCAATAAAACCCCTGTCTACTTCTCCCGTATCCAGAAGTTGCTCTGTGACCTGTAAAGCGAGGTTAATGGGGATAGCGAAACCGATGCCTATATTCCCACCGCTTTGTGAAAATATGGCCGTATTAATACCCACTAGTTCACCACGCAAATTTACCAGCGCGCCGCCGGAGTTACCCGGGTTAATCGAGGCATCGGTCTGAATAAAATCTTCATAACCTTCAATACCCAGTCCACTACGACCCAAAGCACTGACAATACCCGAGGTCACCGTCTGACCCAGGCCAAAAGGATTTCCTATGGCGACAACAAAATCTCCCACACGTAGTGCATCGGAATCAGCCGACTTGATGTCAACAAGATTTTCGGCAGGCATCTTGATTACCGCAACATCAGTTTCAGGATCCGTGCCAACCACTTCTGCTTTCAACTGTCTTCCATCTCGCAATGTCACTGTGATCTCAACTGCGTTAGCGATAACGTGATTATTCGTTAATACCAGTCCGCGTTCTGCATCAACTATCACCCCGGAACCCAGGCTTTGGGTTTTACGCTCTTGTTGCTGCTGTCTTGGGACATTGAAAAAACGTCTGAAGAAAGGATCATTAAAAAGGGGGTTTTGCTGTAATTGCACGCGACCTTCCGTTGCTATATTGACTACCGCTGGCGTCACGTTATCCAGCATGGGTGCCAAACTGGGCAGTTCCTGATCATCTAGCACTTGAGGGATGGCCGCGCTAGCAAAATAAGAGCTGGACAGTAGTATTGCCATCCAGAGCGCGGCGTATATTTTCTTTGAATTTATAGTCATCTAAAGTCCCGTTGTTTCGCGTGTGTTTGCTTTGAAGATTCTTTTTAGAAAGACCTGTTTGAAAAAGTTCCGTATCAAGGGCCTTAATACGAAAGTAAAAAAGGCGGAGTTACCTCCGCCTTGATGGGGATTATACCAAGAATCAGCTAGTGACCGTGATCCGTTTCGGCTGCAGTTTTGCATGTTTTGGCAGAACGATTTTTAAAACGCCGTCCTTGCTTGTCGCCTCAATTTTTTCTGCATCTGCGGTGTCAGGCAAACTAAATCTACGGTAGAAACTTCCGCTACTTCGTTCTACCCGCCTGAAACCATTGCTTTCCGTAAGCTGCTCACTTGAGCGTTCACCCTTGATGCTAAGCACACCATTTTCCATGGAAACGTCAATATCCTTCGGGTCTACACCCGGAATATCGGCATAAATGGTGAACTGATTTTCCTCTTCCCTGATATCCACAGCCGGGCGCCACTGGCTGACAGCAACGTTGGAATTATCATCGTTAACCGCGTCCGCCGACAGGGGATCCAGCCATCCAAGGCGGTTTATTTCGTTTTGAAAACGGTTTATCAAGCCATAAGGCTCATATCTTACTAGTGACATAATGCACCTCCAATTGAGTTTGATTTATCTTGGTTACAGATATGGGGACACTGGATTTAATTTTCAATAGTTTTCGCATTCTTTAATAAAATATTGGACAATACCGACATGGCCGGACAAAATTATTTCTCCAAAATATTTGGTGACTCTCCCGTTACCCCACTGCAAAATCACATCGACAAAGTAGTTTTCTGTGTCGAGCAATTAATACCTTATTTTGAGGCTGTCTATACCAACAATTGGGAACAAGCAGCCATAGTACAAAATGAGCTGTCCAACATTGAGCATGAGGCTGACAACATTAAAAATGAAATCAGGATGCACCTACCTTCCAGCCTGTTTATGCCGGTGGATAGACGTGACGTCCTGGAAGTGCTGGATCTCCAAGATAACATTGCCAACAAAGCCAAAGATATATCCGGCCTGATACTGGGTCGCAAAATGGCTATGCCTGAAGCGCTGCATGATACCTACCTGAAGTTTCTGACACGCTGTATAGATGCCACCAAGCAGACACAAGTTGCCATCAATCAGCTTGATGAGCTGGTGGTGAGCGGCTTTCGAGGCGATGAGGTGACCCGTGTTAAAGCGATGATTGCTGAACTCCATGTCATTGAAGATGACACTGATGACATTCAAATCGGTCTGCGGGCACAACTTTATGCCCTCGAAGCAGAATTGCCACCCATCGATGTCATGTTCATTTATGAAATCATAAAATGGACGGGGGATTTGGCAGACACTGCGCAAAGCACAGGCAATCGCCTGCAATTAATGCTCGCAAAATAACAAACAAATTCCATGGAACACACCACTCTTCTGCTCACGCTGGCAGCAACATTTGGTCTATTTATGGCCTGGGGAATTGGTGCCAACGATGTTGCCAACGCAATGGCCACCTCCGTTGGTTCAAAAGCAATAACGTTACGAACTGCTGTAATAATTGCTGCGATTTTTGAGTTTGCCGGTGCCTATCTGGCTGGCGGTGAAGTTACGTCGACCATCCGCAAGGGCATGGTTGATGCCACGTTGATGAGCGGCACTCCCGAACTATTAGTATACGGAATGCTGTCCTCACTTCTGGCGGCAGGCGTATGGTTGCTCATTGCTTCACGCTATGGCTTGCCTGTATCCACCACCCATTCCATTGTTGGCGCTATCGTTGGTTTTGCTGCGGTGGGCATTGGTGTGGAAGCGGTGAAATGGGATAAAGTGATTTCCATCGTCATGAGCTGGCTGATTTCCCCTGTCCTCGCTGGCACAATGTCATATTTACTTTTTAAAAGTGTGCAGAGTTTGATCCTCAATACCAATGACCCCTTTAAATATGCCAAACGCTACGTGCCGGTGTATATCTTTCTTACCGGTTTCGTGATTTCTCTAGTGACCGTATTCAAAGGTCTCAAACACGTTGGACTCGAATTTTCCAAAACTGAATGTTATCTGATGGCAACTGCCATCGGCCTTGTCCTGGCCATCCTTGGTGCTTTTTTTATAAGCAGAATTAGTTTAAAACCTGGATTGAGCAAGGAATTCAATTATCAAAATGTTGAGCGTGTATTTGGCGTATTAATGGTATTCACGGCCTGTGCCATGGCTTTTGCTCATGGCTCCAATGATGTGGCCAATGCTGTAGGTCCGGTGGCCGCGGTGGTTGGCGTACTGAGTAGCGGCGGTGTCATTGGTCAGAAGATGGCACTACCCCCGTGGGTATTATTGTTAGGCGGTGTCGGGATTGTTATTGGTTTGATGACCTATGGACATAAGGTAATTGCAACTGTGGGTAAAAAAATTACAGAACTCACACCTAGCCGTGGTTTCTGTTGCGAAATGGCTGCGGCTTCTACTGTCGTAGTGGCCTCAGGCACAGGCTTGCCGATATCTACCACTCACACTTTGGTGGGCGCAGTCCTGGGTGTTGGTTTCGCAAGGGGCATTTCGGCATTAAATTTACGCGTTGTCGGTACGATATTAATGTCCTGGATAATTACGCTACCGATAGGTGCCGTTTTGGCTATTGTGTTTTTCTTTACCTTTAAGGCAATACTGTAAATCTAGTACACCTTCAAATCTTACCCTGGCATTACATTATTAATTGAGCGCGACCAATTAAACCCAATATGCCGTTGTTGTCATCACCAATGAGCATAACTTCATTAATTTCTTGATCTTCACTGGTAATTCCTCCGCTCCGGACTCCAAAGCCATGCTTGCATGCTGCGCTTCATCTGTTTTCATCTGTTCGAGAATGGCTCTGCTTTTATCATCCTTTGAGGGTAGTTTTCGTAAATGCGATCGTAGATGCTCGACAACTTGATGCTCGGTTTCAGCGACAAAGCCCAAACTCCATTTATCACCCAGCACACCCGCCAGCGCGCCGATACTGAAGGATCCAAAATACCAAAGTGGATTCAGATAACTGGTGTGGGTTTCCAGCTCATCCAGCCTTTCTTTACACCAATTCAAATGGTCAACTTCCTCCTCGGCGGCCCGTTGCATGGATTTTTGAACCGAACTTGAGCGAGCAGTCAGGCTTTGCCCATGATAGAGGGCCTGAGCGGACACCTCGCCGGCATGATTTACGCGCATCAGGCCCTGGGACACCCGTTTTTCATTCACAGCAAGCGTTGGTTTTGGGTCATCGCGGGCAGGATTCTTCCGCTTTGACCCAGCTGTTTTAGCAAATCTACTTGCCAAAGCGACATCGAAATCGATGATAAACCTGTCCAGTTGGGTGTATTGTCTTTGACTCATGATAAGGATTTTACCTGTAAATCCACTAATCCTCTGAAAATAAGCGTAATATCTGCCCGATCGGGACCGTGAAATATTGACAGTCTATGGCTCTATCCGTACCATTGCTCCTCTTTTTTTACCCCTAGTCACTGAGAAGCAAATGAAGACCTTTAGCCCCACCCCCGAAGACGTAAAGCACGACTGGTTCCTGGTCGATGCCAAGGGCAAGACCCTCGGCAGATTATCCACCGAAATCGCGCGGCGTCTGCGAGGAAAACATAAGCCAGAATATACTCCCCATATGGATATGGGTGATTACATCGTTGTCATCAATGCCGGGGAAATCCAGGTAACAGGCAACAAGACCACTGATAAGATTTATTATCGACATAGTGGCTTCCCTGGAGGATTAAAATCAACCACTTTTGACAAATTAAGGGCGAGCAAGCCTGAAATTATCATCGAAAAAGCGGTCAAAGGTATGCTACCAAAAGGACCCTTAGGTCGTGATATGTTTCGAAAATTGCGCGTCTTCCCAGGTGCTGCACATGCACATGCCGCTCAACAACCCACGCCACTGGAAATCTGATATATGGCCGAACAAATCTATTACAGCACCGGACGCCGAAAAAGCTCCTCCGCCCGTGTTTTCCTGAAAAAAGGAAAAGGCGATATCACCATCAATGCCCGCACTTTGGATGAATACTTCGGTCGTGAGACCGGTCGTATGATTGTGCGTCAGCCATTAGAAACTACCGATTTAGTCAGTAATTTTGATATCAATATCACCGTTTCCGGTGGTGGGATTTCCGGACAAGCAGGTGCTATCCGTCATGGTATAACCCGCGCATTAATAGAGTACGACGAAACATTACGAAAGATACTTCGTCAGGCGGGCTTTGTGACAAGAGATGCCAGAGAAGTGGAACGTAAGAAAATCGGTCTTCATAAAGCTCGTAAGCGTCCTCAGTTCAGCAAACGATAAACACATAGTTACAAGTAATAAGTCACAAGTTATTAGGAGGATGTCATGGATGACGCCCTGCATAGCCTGCAGGTGTGGACACGGAGTCGGCAATTGGCTGTTGAAATCTATAAAATATTCCATAATTGCAAAGATTATGGGTTCAAAGATCAAATAACCCGCGCTGCTGTTTCTGTCCCATCAAATATTGCGGAAGGATATGAGCGAAATTCGAAAAAAGATTTTTCGAATTTCCTGAGAATCGCCAGAGGTTCCTGCGCCGAACTACGCACACAACTCTACATAGGCCAGGATATCGGATTTATTGAAGAGAAATCAGCAAATCGTTTACAAAAAGAAGCGCTGGAACTATCCAAGATGTTACAAGGCCTAATAAATCGCTACAAAACCACTGAAATTACTTGATACTCGACCCCACCACTTATAACTTATGACTTATCACTTGTAACTACGCCGTTTGGGGGTTCGTCTAATGACAGGACTGTGGACTCTGACATAATTGTTCTTTCATTTTATCCTTTTATTTCAATAATTTATTACAAAGTGTGTGAAGATATGTAAGAAATTAAGTCGAATATGTACTCTAACATCCTTTACTCCCAGTACTTACCTGTCATTACGAGAACGTCAGCATTTCGTTAATGCATTATCAGTTTCTCTCTATTGCTAAATCGAATTAATGAAAAATACTGACACTTTTCAGAACATCAATCCCGGTAAAGATAGTTGGGTAAATGCAGGAACAGATATATCTTGCGGTTTTGTATAGTGATCAATTATTTCGCTAACATCAGATGCTTTCTGACCAACTAAATCTAGCAACATGGAGGATTTAGCCTGGCTCATATACTTATCAAGCATAATTACTCTGAAGATGCCTCCACGAGTGTTACTATTAGGGCGAATCATTATGGTTACTAGCTATTAATTAATTTCCGGGGTCTTAAATTAAAAATAAGGGGAGCCAATATGGAACATTTTTTAGATGCCTTTAGTAAGTACGCTGATTTCTCAGGTCGTGCGACACGCACACAATATTGGATGTTTGTATTGTTTTACGTAATCATTTCTATCGTATTAAATGTTGTAGATGCATTTTTATTTATACCAATGATGGGATTACCAATATTATCGATATTATTTGGGTTGGGAATACTCATCCCAAGTATTAGTGTTGCTGTTAGGCGTTTACATGACACCAGTCGAACGGGTTGGTGGTTATTGATTGCCTTGGTACCTGTGATAGGGATAATTGTACTTCTTATATTTTATGTAATGGGTAGTCATGGAGATAATGCGTACGGACCTGATCCTGCAGGTTCCGCATAAGCTTCAAGTGGCCTGACGCTGTTGGGCGGGGTGATCATTTTTATGCTGTCAAAAGCGTAAAAGAATTCTTATTCATAAACCTAATGTTTTTTCACTTTTTCCTTAGAATTGTAAGTAAAGAGTGTGTGAAATGATTACTTAATGAAATAGTTTTATTTATCAAATAGATGGGGGTTCGTCTAATGGTAGGACTGCGGACTCTGACTCCGCCAGTAGAGGTTCGAGTCCTCTACCCCCAGCCAATTTTACAGTCACGGCATTACTCCAGAGTTTAATTCCAGGCTAAGGACAAATTGATTCATGAACGTAGCTCTATTATGTTCACGGGAAAAAAGAAAGACGCCGTGGATTCATGATGAACGTTCACATGATATTTCGACACGGAACCGTCAGGGTAATCCGAGCTAGATGGAATTAGCGAACCAGATTTTTACCCTTTGAGTCAAAAACAAAAAAGCCCCCGTTGTTAGTGGAGGCTTTTTTAGTAATAAAAACTAACCCTAGAAACGATAAGCCGCTTCCACACCCCAGGTGCGTGGTGCTCCCAGAACGCATCGCTGCATGCCGCCACCCGTTCCTCCCGTCCTGTCAACCAAACCCAATGTCATACCTATGGGCTGATTGAAAATGGCCTGACAATAGTTCTTATCGCCCAGGTTTCGAACGAAAGCGGACAATTCCCACTTCTCATCTGCCCCGCGTATGCCGGCCCTTGCGTTGAACACTTCGTATCCCTTTTGAATCGATTGTGGATTCTGGTTGGTTTCCGCACCTAGATTCTGATCATCTGTATATTGAAATTCACCGCGGAGGAACCAGCCAAGATTGGTATTTGGCAAGGCATCGGACCATTCCGCGACGAATGATGTTTGCCATTTTGGGGAAAAGTGATTGCGGAAGCCCGTCAAATCTCTGGAAGGAGGAATCGCACCCACCGCCTTGGCGGCGGCCACCACTGCCGGGAGATTGGTTGCATCAGTAAAAGTGTTGAAATCTGAGTGCAGATAACTCAATCCGAATAGCATGAAAAGCTGATCAACCGGTTGTGCCTGAATATCTGCTTCCAGACCCTGCTGAGTTAGCTTACCTGCGTTTTGTACGAGGAAGTTAACGCCATCAAACTGTCTGTCCTGATAGTTCGATATTTTGGTATGAAAATAAGAAAGATTAGCTCTGACCCGATTATCAAAAAGCGTGCTTTTCACACCGAATTCAAAATTATCCACTTCCTCTGAATCGAATTCACGTGGCGCGCCCCTCGCAATGCCCAGGGAATTAAAGCCATCTGAATTAAAACCACCTGACTTAAATCCTGTTGAGTAACTACCAAAAACCATCGCGTCGTTGGTAATATCATAAGCGGCGTTAACCATCCAGGTGATCTTGTTTTCTTCAAATCTCAGATCGGGTCTGTTTTCAGGTGCACGTAAATCGACACCGAATGGATTGGTAGCTGATCCTGGTGCCACAATTGGATTATTGATAATACTGACAAAACTGCCTTTCTTATCATCGCGCGTGTAGCGTACACCGCCAGTCAAACGAAATTCATCGCTCACATTAAAAGTTGCCTGGGCAAATACAGCAATACTTTCCACATCCTGTTGGAATTGGGTACCAACCGCCGGAAGCCCGCTTGCCTCCGCTGCCAAACAACCAGCGGACGCGGCAGCGCCAGCACCGGGCGCAATGCCTGCAGGGGCGCCAGCTGCTGCTGCTGCACCCAGCAAGGCCACGCCTGTGCCAGCTGGCAGCCCGAAAGCGCCATCCAAGGTCGGCCCATCGGTAATGGCACCCGTCACTATTGCACCGGCTATGGTCGCCGCCAGGCTCGGATCAGGTAAAAACGCAGCGATTCCTGCTGCAAGTGCTGGAATAGCTGTTTGCGCCACTCTTGCAGAAATGAGATTAGGGATAGCTGGTGCACAAAAATCTGCGCCTAATTCAAAGTTCTGATCGATTTTGTAATCTTCGCTGTAATAATAAACACCAGCAACGTACTCAATCCGCTCCCCAACCGGTGAAATAATTTGCAGTTCCTGGGACACCGATTGAACTTCATAGGTGGTGACACGATTAAACAAATCGGCAGGCAAACGCAATGCGGATTCAAAGGTGTCGTTATTCCAGTCTCTAAACGCGGTAATGGATCGGATGGTGTGTTCGCCAATACTCCAGTTGATGTCCCCAGAAATCCCCCATTGCTTGTCATCGGCCTTATCACGATGATCCTGGTTTATTTCATAATCAAATCCATTCAACAATTCAGGGGTTTGACCGCTTGGCGCGAAGGGTCCGGTGGGTGAGAGGATGGCACTGATCGTTGGCCCATAAGCAGGTAACACCGTATCACTAATCACTTCTACAACCGGCCCCCCGTTTTTCACTTCGGAGTAATCGATACTCAGCGTGATATCCAGATCATCTGTCGGTGTAAAATAAAATTTCCCACGCACCGTGGCATCTTCCCAGGCACCAACCTCAGTGCTATTGCCTGCGTCAGTAAAGGTGTTTGTTCCATAGCCATCACGATCGGAATACTGAAAAGAAAGACGTCCACCCACCGTTTCGCTTATTGGCCCACTCACTGAACCAGATACGCGTGCCGCATTATCGCTGCCATAACTCCCTCGAATTTGTCCTTCAAATTCGTCGGAAGGTTTGCGCGTGCGAATGTTGAGTGCGCCCATAGAGGCATTTCTACCAAAGAGCGTACCTTGTGGCCCTCGCAAAACTTCTACTGCTTCCAAATCTGTCAAACTTCCCACCACCGAGGACGGACGAGGGTAGTACACGCCATCAATAAAGACAGCAACACTAGGTTCGATGGCACTATTACCCACGGATCCAACACCACGAATAATTATACGATTGTTCGCTACCTGACTGGACTGTGTAAGACTAAGGTTGGGTGTATAAGCGCCGAGATCCTGAATAGTGTTAATGCCGGATTCTTCTATGAAGTCGCCGGAAAAAACTGAGATGGAGATGGGTACATCCTGAATATCTTCAAAGCGTTTTTGCGCCGTGACAGTGATCTCATCGATTTGTGCAATCGCAGGCGCTGAACAAACTGATGACAAGGCCGCTATCAATAAATAGATACTAGCGATGGAGTGTGTTTGATTTACCTGTTTCATTTATGCATCCCCCCTATTAGACAAGACACTTGAAGAGCCTTACTTCTTATTCAAACATGACTAAAGAAAGTATACATAAATTCAGGGGGGTGTTGTGAGTATCTTAGGCTAAATAGTTGATTGAAGCCCATTGTCTGATTTTTACAAATTGATAGCTTCGTCGAAGCCAAATCAAACTAAGACTATTATTGACTCCAAAACATGGAAATAACTGTCTAGAGATAACTAAGCCTTTGATAATAATTGAAATTTTTCGAAGTGCGGAAAAATGATATGAATAAGGGATTTGCTACACTCAATTTCGATAATTGAGGAGCCGTGAAACTAATTCGTCTAGGATCCGGCGCTTTTATGCGCGCATGCTTTGGCGTCTTTCGCTTTCTTCGCTTACAAGCCCTGTAGAGACAAGCGTAGGCTGTTCGGCTTTTCTGCTAGCGATAATTTTTTTCGAGAGATCAATAAACTGCTCGACTTTGAGGGCGAGCAGGCGGAAAACGCCAACAAGTAGCCAGAAAATCAATATTAACCCGGCAATTTCAACAATTACGTTCATTTAAATCTCAGCGCTCTCATCAATTAATTGTCATCTATGAATTTTTTCACCATGTCTTCCCTTATAATGGCCGACAAATTTCGCCGCTTTTGTCAGCTTATAGCGACAAAATAGATTATCTCTCCAGTTCCACTTTCCCCCATTTAGCTAGCCTTGAAAAACTCTGGCTTGAAGGCCTTGCAAGTGCCACAGGCGGCGGAAACTGAGCATTTTCGGGGCTCTGGCCCAACTTTTTGAGGTGATTAGTCCAGGCATCTTTATGTGATGCGGTCAAATTTTCACGCAGGCTATTCATAACACTCACTCCTGTTCACAGAAAAGTAAGAGGTATTAGGCACTATCTATGCCAGTAGAAGCACAATCGGCAAAAGGAATTTACAAAATGTGATGCGAACGAGGTTTACATTTCTTTTATTGATTTTAGAGAAATGAATTTGGCAGGTAAATAAATAGACAATGACTGCTGCCCATCCTTGGTCAGATAGCTCAGATGTACGCTGGACTCATACCAATGTGCTGGCCTTTGCAACAAAGACTTCGGCAGCATGACCCATTCATTGGACGATTCGATGTGAGCGACAATCGAATCGGAAGCAATGACACTTTGGCTTGCTTCGTCACGACTTAACCAACGTGTGTATGTAGACCCTGTATAAATAATAATAGCTAAAATCAATACACTGATTTGGAACCGAGGCGAAACTCGTGCAATCCAGGGCTTGCGACGAAATTGGACAAGTACCGCCAATAACGCAATTATAAAAAATGTCAGACCGATCGAAAACTCTTTAATGTCTATTGACCCAATATTGAACAAGCCGTCTTCAATAAGAAATACACCCCAGGCAATGGCCGACACTTCGACAGTATTACTTATTGCTCTAGAATAATGTTTCATGCCTGGTTTGGTGATGATAAGAATGGATTAATATTCTTTCGTTGGCGATTGGAGGCTCTCGATTTCTATTTCGAATGATGCCCAACTTGTTTCCTGATGGTCTATATTTGAACTTCTGTACACAGTGCCTTTATTTCGGACTCCTGAAGATCCCAGAAATTTCCCGGTCGTTTTGAACGCGGCAAAATATAGGAACCAAAACGTACTCTTATCAGCCGACTAACTTTTAAACCTTGCGACTCCCACAAACGCCGTACTTCGCGATTTCTACCTTCCGCGATCACCACATGGTACCAATGGTTAGCGCCCTCACCGCCTGAATCGACGATATCTGAAAAACTCGCCATACCATCTTCCAGTTTCACGCCTTTCAACATAGCCTGCATTTGACTATCGGTGGGTTTACCCAAAACTCTCACGGCATATTCACGTTCGACCTGATTCGAAGGATGCATTAGACGATGGGCTAGTTCACCATCGTTCGTGAACAGTAATAGACCAATCGTATTGATATCGAGTCTGCCGATATTGATCCAGCGTCCATTTTTAGGCTTTGGCAAGCTATCAAACACAGTCTTCTTATGTTTCGGATCGGAGCGCGCGCATATCTCACCGCTCGGTTTGTAGTACGCCAACACTTTAATTTTTTCCGTGGCAGGATCACCAATGTGGATAACGCGATTATCAACCTTAATTTTGTCCTGACTGGATACGTGGTCACCAGGCTCTGCCTGCTTTCCATTGATTTTGATTCGGCCAGCTTTGACCCACGTTTCGATTTCCCTGCGTGAACCAACACCTGCACGCGC
>JBLIML010000013.1:0-38144 GCA_047638675.1 Planctomycetota bacterium
CTGCCCGTGAACATGGTATGGAGTTTTAATATGGCTGCTTCTGATTCAATTACAGGTAACGAAGATCTGCTGGAAAAATTAGTGGCAGTTAATCGTGTTGCCAAAGTAGTAAAAGGTGGACGAATATTCGGTTTTGCCGCGTTAACCGTCGTCGGTGATGGAAATGGCAAGGTTGGCTTCGGTCGGGGCAAGGCGAGAGAGGTCCCGGTTGCGATTCAAAAGGCAATGGAAAAAGCACGACGCAATATGATTAGTGTCGCGTTAAAAGATGATACTTTGCAGTATCCAATAAACTCACGTCATGGCGCAGCCAAAGTACATATGCAGCCTGCATCACAAGGTACCGGGATAATTGCGGGTGGCGCCATGCGAGCTGTGTTTGAGTGTGTCGGCGTCCATAACGTACTGGCCAAATCAATTGGATCGACCAATCCAATCAATGTTGTACGAGCGACGGTAAAAGGGCTACAGGAAATGATGTCGCCCGAGCATATTGCTGCCAAACGCGGCAAGTCTGTTGAAGAAATATCGAGCTAATCATGGCAAGTAATGACAAAACAGTGACAGTCACTTTGAAGCGCAGTACCAATCGCCGCACAGCCAGACATAAGGCTTGTGTCGCTGGCCTGGGATTGCGACGTATTGGTCATACCGTGACGGTGCAAGATACACCGGAAAATCGAGGCATGATAAACAAAGTGTTGTATTTGCTGGCAGTGGAGGAAGTTTGATATGCGCTTAAATGAATTAAAACCACATCCAGATTCGAATCCAAGTCGTAAAAGAGTCGGTCGAGGTATTGGCTCAGGCGATGGTAAAACTTGTGGTCGTGGACACAAAGGACAGAAATCACGCTCTGGCGGATTCCACAAAGTCGGTTTCGAAGGTGGACAGATGCCTTTGCAGAGACGCTTACCGAAGGTCGGTTTTAGATCGCATATGGCGAGAATTACTGCCGAGATACGTTTGAATGAACTGGAACTTGTAGAAGCCGATGTCGTGACCATCAACAGTCTGCAGGCGGCAAATTTGATTTCAAAAAGCGCGAAAAGAGCAAAGGTTATCGCCTCCGGTGAAATTAAAAAAGCGGTGACGTTGAAAGGCATCAGAGTGACCGTTGGTGCGCGAGCAGCAATAGAAGCGGCTGGCGGAAAAATCGAAGATTAGAGTGGCTGCAAATAATCCCGCAATTCCAGGAGGTATCGGAGGTCTCGCCAGGCTCACAGAGCTTAGGCAGCGTCTGCTATTTGTCTTGTTTGCCTTATTTGTATATCGGGTATGCACACACATTCCGGTTCCGGGGATTAACCCGATTGCACTGGCTGCCATGTTTGATCAACAAAAAGGCAGCATCCTGGACATGTTCAATATGTTTTCAGGAGGCGCGCTGCAACGTTTGTCAGTCGTAGCTTTAGGTATTATGCCGTACATATCGGCATCAATTATCATGCAACTGCTATCGTTTGTTGACCCGAAGCTAAAGCAATTACGAAAAGAGGGTGAGTCAGGACGACGAAAAATTACGCAGTACACACGCTACGGGACAGTGGTGCTGGCAACTTTCCAGGCATTTGGCGTATCAGTGGCGCTGGAAGGACAACAGGCAGCTGGTCTGGCAGTTGTGATGGATCCGGGTATTGGCTTCAAGATCACAGCGGTAACCACCCTGGTAACGGGCACTTTGTTCCTGATGTGGCTGGGTGAACAGATCACCGAACGTGGTGTTGGGAACGGTATATCAATGATTATATTTGCCGGTATTGTGGCCGGTCTGCCCGCAGCAGTTGGTGGGACACTGGAATTATCCCGCACCGGCCAATTGCATTTATTGTCGGTGGTAGCACTATTTGCATTATCCATTGCTGTTACGGCCTTCGTTATATTTGTGGAAAGGGGACAGCGGCGAATAACCGTGAACTACGCCAAGCGGCAAATGGGCCGCAAAATGTATGCGGGGCAATCCAGTCATTTGCCCTTGAAATTAAATATGTCTGGTGTAATACCGCCGATATTTGCATCCAGTATTATTCTTTTTCCCGCGACTTTGGCGGGTTGGTTTGGACAGGGAGAAGGTATGCGATGGTTGCAGGATTTGTCCTCGGCAATATCGCCGGGTCAGCCTTTGTACGTAATGCTATATGCAGCAGGTATTGTATTTTTCTGTTTCTTTTATACGGCGATCGTTTTCGATCCCAGAGAAACGGCAGATAATCTGAAGAAATCCGGTGCCTTTGTACCGGGAATGCGGCCAGGTGAACAAACGGCGACGTATCTGGACAAGGTGTTAACGAAATTAACGATGGCAGGTGCAATTTATATTACATCTGTATGTTTGTTGCCGGAGTTTTTGATACTTAAGTTTAACGTGCCATTTTATTTTGGCGGCACGTCATTATTGATTATCGTTGTAGTTGTTATGGATTTTATGGCGCAGGTGCAAGCGCACTTAATGTCCCATCAATATGATGGTTTGTTGAAAAAGGCGAACCTCAAGGGTCAAGGTAGGCGAGGATAATGCGAAATCGCGGTTTAGGAGTCAGATAATGAAAGTTAGAGCCTCAGTCAAAAAGATGTGTCGAAATTGTAGCGTCATTCGGCGCAAAGGCGTAGTGCGCGTTATCTGTAGCAATCCGCGCCATAAACAGCGTCAAGGCTAATGAGTAAGGGAGAATAGAACATGGCCCGAGTAGCAGGTGTCAATATACCGGACAACAAGCATCTCAGGATTGCTTTAACGTACATCTACGGGATTGGACTTACACGTTCACAAGCGATATGCGTAGCCTGCGGGCTTGTACCAGAAGCAAAAGTCCGTGAATTGGGCGAAGAGGATCTGGATAAAATTCGCGCTGAGATCACCCGATATGAGCTGGAAGGTGATCTGCGTAGAGAAGTAGCAATGAATATTAAGCGATTGATGGATTTAGGTTGTAATCGCGGTATTCGTCACCGTCGTGGGCTGCCGGTTCGTGGGCAACGTACACAGACTAACGCGCGTACTCGTAAAGGTCCGCGTAGAATGATTAAGAAGTGATAAAGGTTTAAAGAATATGGCAAAAGTAGCAAGTCGTGGCAAAAAGAAGGTAAAGAAGGTCGTCCTGGATGGCATTACCCATGTCCATGCGTCATTCAATAATACCATCATTACCATTACCGACAGACAAGGAAATACCCTTGCATGGGCAACAGCCGGCGGTAGCGGATTTCGCGGCTCTCGAAAGAGCACACCTTTTGCCGCTCAGATCGCTGCGACAAAAGCAGGCGAGACTGCACTTGAGTATGGAATGAAGAATCTGGAAGTGTTTATTAAAGGGCCAGGGCCAGGTCGCGAGTCAGCAGTAAGAGCGCTCAATGGCATAGGCTTCAAGATCACCAATATTACCGATGTGACGCCTGTGCCTCACAATGGTTGTCGGCCGCCGAAACGGCGTCGAGTCTAAGCTGGAGAGCTCAAATGGCACGTTATCTCGGACCAAAATGTAAACTAAGTCGTCGCGAAGGCACGGATTTGATGCTTAAGAGTCGTGCACGCGCGATTGAAACAAAATGTCAGATAGACAAACTCCCCGGTATTCAGGGAGCACGTCCAAAGCGCCTTTCGGACTATGCACTGCAGCTTCGGGAGAAGCAGAAACTAAGACGCATCTATGGCGTGTTGGAAAAGCAGTTTCGTGGTTATTACAAGGAAGCCGCTCGACGCAAAGGTTCGACAGGTGAAAACCTGCTACAACTACTTGAGTGTCGTTTGGACAATGTAGTCTACAGAATGGGCTTTGGCGTAACACGCAATGAAGCAAGACAACTAGTAAGCCATAAATCGATATTGGTTAATGGAAAAACCGTGAATATTCCGTCCTATCAGTTACAAGCTGAAGACACGGTCGCTATTCGCGAGAAAAGCAAGAAACAGTTACGTATAAAGGATGCTATGAATATTGCAGAGCAGTTTGGAATGCCTGACTGGTTATTAGTTGATAGCACCAAGATGGAAGGAACATTCAGAACTATTCCTGAACGTAGTGAATTACCCTCAGAGATCAACGAACAACTCGTTGTTGAACTTTACTCAAAGTAAGTATAGGACAAGCACTCATGCCGTCATCATTTACAGAACTGTTAAAACCAAGAAGAGTCGACGTTGAAACAATATCGGACACTCGTGCAAAGATCACTATCGAACCACTGAACAGAGGTTTCGGACACACTCTGGGTAATGCCTTAAGACGTGTTTTACTGTCTTCTATGTCTGGCTGCGCGGTGACTGAGGTAGAAATCGAAGGCGTCTTACATGAATACACCACAATTGAAGGTGTACAGGAAGACGTTGTCGATATATTGCTAAATCTTAAACTCCTGGCAATAACCATGCACACTAAAGATGAAGCCACCTTGACGCTGAGAAAAACAGGGCCAGGCGAAGTCAGGGCCAGCGATATCACACTTGACCATGATGTTGAGATAGCCAATCCGGATTTGGTCATTGCCAACCTGACCAAAGCTGGTGAACTTAATATGACCATGCACATTGAGCGTGGACGAGGCTATCGTCCCGTTGTCATTGGTGGTACTGAAGAAGGCGATCAAGCCATTGGACGATTGAAGCTGGATGCCTCTTTTAGTCCCGTTCATCGTGTGTCATATGATGTACAAAGTGCGCGTGTCGAACAACAAACAAATTTGGACAAGCTTTTGCTAGAGATCGAGACCAACGGTACGATCGATCCGGAAAACGCAGTTCGCGAAGCCGCAGGCATACTACGCAATCAATTGTCAGTATTCGTCGATTTGGAAGCAGAGGAAGCAGTTGAAGCGGCGGCCAGCAACGAACCAGCGATTGATCCTATTTTAGTGCGACCCGTAGATGATCTTGAATTGACAGTTCGTTCAGCGAATTGCTTAAAGGCAGAAAGCATTTATTACATTGGTGATTTGATTCAGCGTACTGAAGTGGAATTGCTGAAAACGCCAAATCTTGGAAAAAAATCGCTAACAGAAATAAAAGATGTATTGGCCTCCAGAGGCTTGTCTTTGGGCATGCGTTTGGAAAATTGGCCACCGACAGGACTCCATGAAGACAGGGATAAAGCAGTAGGCTAAATTCAAAGTTGTCTTGATGAACTATTGTTAATTTAATTTTTATTTGAGTATTAGATAATGCGTCATAAACTAAGTGGACGGAAACTTAACCGTAATAGTAGTCATCGCAAAGCGATGTTTCGAAATATGGCGGTTTCACTAATGCAACACGAAATCATTACTACGACATTGCCTAAGGCGAAGGAACTGCGTCGGGTTGCTGAACCTCTTATTACCATGGCCAAGAGTGATTCAGTTGCCAAACGTCGTACGGCATTTTCACGTTTACGTGACCGTGCAACGGTAACAAAGCTATTCAATGAACTCGGACCACGCTACAAGGAGCGCCCGGGTGGTTACCTGCGCATTTTAAAGTGCGGCTTTCGTACTGGAGACAAGGCACCCATGGCGATTGTCGAACTCGTTGATCGACCAATGGATGATGGTGAGGGTGCAGCAGCGGAAAGCTAGAATTTAGTTACTAAGTAAAATGTTAAACGAAAAAAGCCGGGTTCTTCCCGGCTTTTTAGTTTTCTGAGCAACACCTCGATAGAGCTCGGACTTGCAGTAGCTTCCAAACTGCATTTTATCTGACTGGATCTGCGGACAAGTGGCTATGCACCTGCTTTCCCTCGCAGTATTCAATAGCTATAATGACTGATTAGTTTATTCTAAGATAGTAAGGTTCGAGGACGGGGATTTCGGCTCGGGCACGGAGCAATTCAATGTGCGCCATACAGATAATCACAACAATTATTCAGGTACGTAAGCATGAAAAAAACGATGTATCAAAAAATATGGGATGCTCATCTGGTTCATGAGTCACAAGGTCAGGCACCCATTATTTACATAGACCGCCACTTGTTACATGAAGTTACTACCCCTCAAGCTTTTGAAGGATTAAGGGATGAAAAACGCGGTGTACGTCGATCAAGGGCAAACCTGGCTACGCTTGATCATTGTGTTCCCACAAAGGATCGAGATAAACCGATTAAAGACCCAATTGCAAGAAAGCAGGTTGAAGTCATGATTCAGAATTGTAAAGACCATGACCTGGAACTATATGACATGCAGAGCAGTAATAACGGCATCATACATGTGGTCGTCCCGGAGCACGGTTTCGTTCACCCCGGTATGACTGTAGTTTGTGGAGATTCTCACACCGCTACGCACGGTGCATTTGGCGCGCTGGCTTTTGGTATCGGCACCTCTGAAGTTGAACATGTACTTGCAACACAATGCTTACGTCAAACAAAATCACACACCATGCTTGTGAAGGTAGAAGGGGAGTTATCTGAATATTGCACTGCCAAGGATATCGCCCTGACCATCATCGGTAAGATTGGTACAGCAGGAGGTAATGGACACGTAATAGAATATTCTGGTGACGCAATTACTAAATTAAGCATGGAAGGTCGCATGACGCTTTGTAATCTGGCCATAGAAAGTGGTGCACGTGCAGGTTTAGTGGCTCCCGATGAAAAGACTATTGAATTCCTGCGAGATAAAGAATTTTCACCCAAAGGTGAACATTGGGATGAAGCCGTCGAGCATTGGATGAGTGTAGTCTCTGATGACGGCGCGGAGTACGATAAGGTTGTCTCTATTAATGCAAACGATATCGCTCCACAGGTTACCTGGGGTACATCGCCGGAACAGGTCATCGGTGTCAATGGTATTGTTCCCGCGCCAGATGATTTCAGTGATGAGATTAAGAAAAAATCCTGTGAAAATGCATTATCTTATATGGGACTGAAAGCGCACACGAAGATCACCGATATTACTATTGATTATGTTTTCGTTGGTTCGTGTACGAATTCTCGCATCGAAGATATTCGCGCTGCCGCAAAAGTCGCCTTAGGCACAAAAGTAGCGAAAGGCGTCACAGCTCTGCTGGTGCCAGGTTCCTACCATGTAAAAAAGCAGGCAGAAGAAGAAGGGCTCGATAAGATATTTATCGATGCAGGTTGGGAGTGGCGCGAACCAGGCTGTTCAATGTGTCTGGCAATGAACGGCGATGAACTCAAAGATGGCGAGCGCTGTGCCTCCACCTCGAATCGCAATTTTGAAGGGCGACAGGGTAAAGGTGGTCGTACCCATCTGGTCTCACCGAGTATGGCCGCAGCAGCTGCTGCTGCAGGAAAATTTGTCGATATTCGAGAGCTGAACAATTAGGAAGAGAATTTATATGAAACCCTATGAA
This sequence comes from Planctomycetota bacterium, assembly GCA_047638675.1. Taxonomy (GTDB): domain Bacteria; phylum Pseudomonadota; class Gammaproteobacteria; order Eutrophobiales; family Eutrophobiaceae; genus WLWS01. Next base: position 7,280 of record JBLIML010000013.1, read on the forward strand.
AAACACGAAAGTATTGCGGCATTGTTGAATCGCAGTAATGTCGATACAGATCAAATTGTGCCGAAACAATTTTTGAAGAAGGTAGAGCGTTCCGGTTTTGGTGTGCACTTGTTCTTTGATTGGCGGTATCTGGCCAATGGCGAGCCTAATCCAGATTTTGAATTGAACAATCCTGCATTCAAAGGTGCCCACATCCTTGTGGCTGGGGATAACTTTGGTTGCGGATCTTCGCGTGAGCACGCCCCCTGGGCTTTAGCAGATTATGGTTTCAATACCGTTATTTCCAGCAGCTACGCGGATATTTTTTATAACAACTGCTTTAAAAATAGCATTCTACCTATCATTGTTTCCAAACAGATATTAGCTGACCTAATGAAAGAGATAGCCAGCAATGAAGGAGTAGAATTTATTGTCGATCTTGTGAATCAGCAAGTTACGACAGGTGCTGGTACGGTAATTGATTTCGAAATTGATCCTTATCGCAAAGAGAACCTGTTGAACGGTTTGGATGATATTGGATTGACACTGAAACATGTCGATAAAATCGACTCTTTTGAAGAAATGCAAAAACAAAGTGTGCCCTGGTTGTGGGCATAAACATAATTGAATTTAGTGACGGAGCTAACAGAGGACACAGGCTGTATTAGGCATTTTAGCTAAATATTCTCTGTGAGCTTTGCGTGCTCTTTGGCGATACCATGACTACTCCCAAAAGACATATCCAGTTAATGGACACCACCTTACGCGATGGTGAACAAACCCGTGGTGTGTCATTTACTCCTGACGAAAAAATCAACATTGCCAAAGCCTTGCTTCAGAAACTTGGTGTGGATCGGATTGAAGTGGCATCAGCAACCGTATCTGCTGGTGAAAAGGCTGGGGTGACAACTATCAATCAGTGGGCGGCTGAAGAAGGTTATGGCAAGCAAGTGGAAATCCTCGGCTTTGTTGACCACAAAAGAAGTGTAGACTGGATTCGTGAGGCTGATGGCCAAACGATTAATCTTCTCACCAAGGGCAGCGAGCTACATTGCCGGAGGCAGTTAAATAAAACTCTGGAAGAGCATTTATACGACATACACAAGACGATCGAGTATGCGCTAAGCCGTGATCTGACTGTTAATTTGTATCTCGAAGACTGGTCGAACGGCTACAAGAACAGCCCGGAATACGTTTTTCAATTGATGGATTCCCTCATTAACACTGGTGTCAGTCATTTTCTTTTACCAGACACCCTGGGTGTAATGGGACCAGATGAGGTGTATGCAAGTACCAAAGACATGATTGAACGCTACCCGGAAGCGCTTTTCGATTTTCACCCTCACAATGATTATGGTCTTGCGACAGCGAATGTGATGGCAGCAATCAGCGCCGGAATCAGTTGTATTCATTGCACGATTAATTGCCTGGGCGAGCGCGCCGGTAATGCCTCGTTAGCTGAGGTTGCCGTTGTGTTGAAAGATAAAATGGGCATGGAGGTATCGATTAATGAGCAACACATCAATGATCTGAGCAATATGGTGGAAACTTTTTCTGGCAAATGGGTGTCGACCAATACACCCATCGTCGGTAAAGATGTATTCACGCAAACAGCAGGTATCCATGCCGACGGTGATCAGAAAGGAGGCTTGTATGAAAGCGAACTCACCCCGAGTCGCTTTGACAGAAAGCGTAGTTACGCGCTTGGAAAAATGAGTGGTAAGGCGTCCTTACAAAAAAACCTCGAAGCCCTTGATCTGAGTTTGAGTGAGGAAGCGCAAAAGAAGGTCCTCCAGCGTATCGTTGAACTCGGTGATTCCAAGCAAACTATAACGCCAGATGATTTACCTTTCATTATCGCTGATGTGATGGAGAGTAAGGATTATAAACACATAGCGTTAATAGACTGTTCCATAAGCAGTAGTCTAAACAAGGGATCAACGGTGAGTATTAAAGTGGAGATGGAAGATGGTATCCACGAGTCTTCAGGAAGCGGTAATGGTGGTTTTGATGCCTTTATCAATGCAATAAACAAGATAATGGAAAAAAAGGATTACCGCCTGCCAAAGTTACAGGATTACGAAATACGCATTCCCAAAGGTGGCGAAACAAATGCCCTGACGGAATGTATAATTACCTGGCAGACGCAGGGAAAGAATCTGCGTACCAGAGGCGTGCATGCTAATCAGGTGTATGCTGCGGTATTCGCCGCACTCAGAGTTATCAATCTGCAGTTACATGAAAAAGAGACAGGTCTGGTCAATTAGTTATTCAGCTATAAGGTGCGCCGCGGAAAAAATACTGCACAATACTAGCCTGCTATGATGACTTGCTCAAAGCATCCACAACGCGGTCGCCAAACTCATCGGTCTTAATCATTTTCACATTGGCGCCGGGTTTTGATAGGTCCGGTGTTGAATACCCATCTGCAAAAACGCTTTGCATGGCGCTCCAGACATTCCTGGATTCATCCATCATGTCAAAACTCAATTCCAGCATCATTGCCACTGATCCGATCATGGAGTAAGGATTGGCAATGTTTTGCCCGGCAATATCGGGGGCCGAACCATGGGAAGGTTCATAATAAGCACTGGTATCACCTATGCATGCAGATGGCATCAAGCCCAGTGAACCAAGAATACCGCCCGCCTGATCACTAAGAATATCGCCGAACATATTTTCCATAACCATTACATCAAATTGGGTTGGATTGAGGCAGAGGGCCGTGGCTGCAGCATCAACAAGAATATGACGAATTTCTATTTCAGGAAAATCCTCGGCAACTTCACCAACAACCTCATTCCAGAGCACACTGGATTTCAACACATTACTTTTATGAATATTGTGCAGTATCCTTTTACGCTTCATCGATTGTTCAAAAGCAACACGCACAATTCGCTCTATCTGTGCTTCGTCATATTCCAAAGTCTCTTTTACATATCGCAGGCCATCTTCATTGACACCCACTTCCTTATGCCCAAAATACAGGCCACCAACGAGTTCCCGGATCATAAGCATGTCTATACCATCAGCAATTATTTCAGCTTTGAGTGGCGAAAAATGCGCGAGGCCCTTGGGCAGGGAAACAGGGCGAAAATTGGCATAGGTATTTAGACGTTTACGTAGCGGTAGCAAAGCCGCGCGTTCGGGTCGTAAATCAACAGGGATCTTTTCGGAGTCTTCATGATTAAGACCAACAGGTCCTTTGAGGATGGCATCGGCTTCATCACAAAGTTTTTTCGTTTCCTCCGGAAAAGGATGACCGGTGTCGAAGTAGGCGGAGCCACCAAATGCAGCCTCCTGCAATTCAAACTGAACATCATTGCGCCGTTCAATGATTTTCAATACCTTTATGGCCTCTTTCATTATTTCCGGGCCGATTCCATCTCCGGCCAAAATCGCGATCTTGTAATTTTTCATATTCTGTATATTCGTAATACGGCTATATGAGAGCAAGTCTGCGATTGCAGGGCAACACTTATAAACCGTTGTTATAGTAGTAGATTATTATAGCTGACGACGCCATTGGATTATACAAGACGGTGCTGTTAATTTGGCGGAATGTTCAAAATTGTTTCCCGCTTTACTCGATAATTAAATTAAGTTAATCTCTTCTCTCGGATTAGGAAATCCTAAACATAAAATGGAAAAGGAGTAAGGGAAATGGAAATTCTCGTTTATTTAGTATCCTCAGCACCGCTATTCTTTAAAAATCACCGTTCTGAAGTCCATCGACAATCCTGTCTATCTGGTTTGATAATATTGGCGCTGACCTGCAATTATTCGGTTCAGGCAAGCAGTTTTACTTTCGATTTACGCACAAGCGAGACGGCACTTGCGCTTGACGGGAAGGGTGCTGGGCAACTCATTCGCGATGGTCTCATTGCTAGCCTGGTGGCGGGTCCGGGCGATTCAATAGAACAAATATTCAATCAGACTTCGACCCGCTTTGGTATCAACAGCATTGGCACCGCAAGTGATTCCTCATCATTAATTGACGAGGCTGATGGCACGTCCGAAAAGCTGACAATCTCCTTTAGCGAGGCTATTTTACTTGATCAAATAATACTTTCCCTGTTCACGCCGGGGGAAATCGCAGCAGTCATGTTTACAGACGGTTCGTCAGATGTATTAACAGGATTGGATGCGGCAGAAGACGTATATCGTTTTTCGAATATATGGCTTGGTGTCGGTGAGCCATTAGTACTAACTCATGTAAGCGGAAATGGTTTCAGTTTCGATAGCTTTACTGTCAGTACAATTCAAGTGTCGGAACCGCCTATAGCGATACTGATGATTCTTGGCGTAATTAGCTTGATGTATTTCCGATGTAGGAAATGTTGAATATGGGCCAGGGCGATTTATCGCTGTTACTAATCACCCAGTTTTTCTTTGAGCAGGAGATTTACCTGTTCTGGATTGGCTTTGCCCTGCGATTTTTTCATTACCTGGCCGACGAAGTAACCAATTAGTTTTCCGCGCTTGTCATCCGGGCTGCGTCGATATTGTTCAACCTGGTCGGGACTGGAATTGATGACATCATCGACGAGCCCTTCTATCTCGCCAGTATCGGTGACCTGTTTCAGGCCTTTTGCGTCAATGATACTGTCAACGTCGCCATCACCCTTCCACAAGGCCTCAAATACCTGTTTGCCGATCTTGTTGGAAATAGTGTTGTCCTTGATTCGTGACACCAGTTGACCCAGTAAAAGAGCAGTCACTGGCGAGTCAGTAATGTCCATGTTGTCTTTATTTAGTGCGGCGGACAGTTCACCCATGATCCAGTTAGCACAAAGTTTGGCCTCGCCACCAGCTGCGCTAACGGTCGCTTCAAAATAATCTGCGATGTCCTTGTTCGCTACAAGAACGTCACTGTCATAGTCAGATAAACCGAGTTCCGTGGTAAAACGTTCGCGTTTCGCCTCAGGCAATTCCGGTAACAGTCCTCGAATAATCTCGATGTCCTCTTTTTCTAACTTAATAGGGAGTAAATCCGGATCGGGAAAGTAGCGATAATCATTGGCTTCCTCCTTGCTGCGCATGGGACGGGTTTCATTTTTTTGAGGATCGTAAAGTCGCGTTTCCTGTAAGATTTCACCACCATCTTCCCTTATGTCAATTTGCCTCTCCACTTCGTAATTGATTGCCTGCTCGACGAAGCGAAAAGAGTTGATGTTTTTTATCTCAGCGCGAGTACCCAAAGTAGATTCACCTGTCGGTCGGATAGAGACGTTGGCGTCACAGCGAAATGAACCTTCCTGCATATTACCGTCCGATATTTTCAGATAACGTACCAGGGTATGAATCTTTTTCATGTAGGCAACGGCTTCTTCAGCAGAACGCATCTCGGGCTCTGAGACGATTTCAATCAGTGGCGTACCCGCACGGTTCAAGTCGATACCGCTAAAGTCACCAAAACCTTCATGTACCGACTTACCCGCATCTTCCTCCAGATGGGCACGGGTCACATTGATAGTTTTGCTACTCCCGTCTTCCAGTTGAATTTTCACCTGACCTCCACTGACAATGGGAAGTTCGAACTGGCTAATCTGATAGCCTTTCGGTAGATCCGGATAAAAATAATTCTTCCTCGCGAATACAGAGTGTTCTGCTATCTCAGCGTTTATTGCAAGCCCAAACATGATGGCACAGCGGATCGCCTCTTCATTTATAACAGGTAGTACCCCAGGCAAGCCGAGGTCTATTGCACAGGCCTGCGAATTCGCTTCGGCACCATAGGCACATGCGGCGCCCGAAAAAATCTTGCTCCTTGTGGCGAGTTGAACGTGAATTTCAAGTCCAATTACGGTTTCCCAGCCCATCAGTTCTGAAACTCCGGTGCTTGTCGCTTGTGCCAGTCTGTTTGCTGTTGATATTGATGGGCGACATTGAGTAGTTTCGCTTCCTCAAAGTAGTTTCCGATGAGCTGCATACCGACGGGCAGGTCACTGGAAAATCCGCAAGGGATAGAAATACCAGGTAGTCCAGCAAGGTTCACTGATACTGTATAAATATCCGACAGGTACATACTGATAGGGTCTTCCATGAGTTCATTCAACTTGAAGGCAGTTGTCGGCGTTGTTGGCCCGAGGATGACATCGACCTCCTTGAAGGCTTGCTGAAAATCATCACGAATCAAACGTCGGATTTTTTGCGCTTTCAAATAATAGGCATCGTAGTAACCGGATGAAAGTACGTAGGTCCCAATCATGATTCGTCGTTTGACCTCTTTGCCAAATCCCTCTCCACGGGAACGGCAGTATAAATCCTCGAGATTTTTTGGATCCTCACAGCGATAGCCATAACGCACCCCATCATAACGTTCCAGATTGGATGAACATTCGGCTGGCGCAACAACGTAATAGGCAGGTATTGATAAATGCGTATTGGGAAGTTTGATGTCTTTGATTATGGCACCGGATTTTTGTAATAATTTAATAGCTTCCTCCACACTCTTGCCAATTTCACTACTCAGATTTTCATCAAAGTATTCGGCTGGCAATCCGATAGTTAATCCGTCGAGGGGGCTGTTTAATCCACCTATGTAATTATCCAACGGTCGATCGACTGATGTCGAATCGCGTTTGTCAAAGCCAGCTATGGCAGTGAGTAACATGGCCGCGTCTTCGGCGGTTTGAGTCAAGGTACCACCCTGATCGAGACTGGAAGCAAAGGCAATCATTCCATAGCGGGATACCCGGCCATAAGTCGGTTTTAGTCCGGTTATGCCGCACAACGCAGCCGGCTGACGTATGGAGCCGCCGGTATCGGTGCCGGTTGCTCCTGGTATCAGTCTGGCCGCAACAGCGCTGGCCGAACCACCGGAGGATCCTCCCGCGACACGTTGTTTATCCCAGGGATTTGCGGAAGCTCCGTAAAAACCGGTTTCTGTTGATGAGCCCATCGCAAACTCATCCATATTGGTTTTACCCACGGTGACCATGCCTTCAGCTTGAAGTCGCTCGACGACCGTCGCATCATAGGGAGAAATAAAATTATCCAGTATTTTCGAGGCACAGGAAGTCAATATGCCTTTAGTGCAAAAAATATCCTTGTGTGCAATAGGAATCCCCGTGAGCGCTCCGCCATCACCCGCTTGAATCCGTGCATCTGCAGCTTTAGCCTGCTTTATCGCCAGTTCTGGCGTGAGGGTGATGAAACAATTGAGATCTTTATTAAATAATTCACTGCGATCTAAACAAACCCGAGTCAATTCTTCACTACTAATACTTTTCTTTTGCAATAGTTGTGATAATTCAGTTAGCGTGTGTTGATGCATGGTTTTTCTTTTGTAGGGTATAGGCGACGGAGAACAGCTGAGTTTCTTGTCCACTCATTCAATAACTTTGGGAACCAGATAATGTCCAGCCTGAACGGCAGGTGCTAACTGTTGAAAGATTTCCCTCTGATCTTCCTCCGTGATCTCGTCCGGGCGTAGTCTGGCTTTGATATCCATGGGGTGTGCGAGCGCTTCAATATGGCTGGTATCAACTGAGTTCATCTGCTCGACAAGACCCAAAATCTTGCCCATGTCGGCAATTGCGGCAGGTATATCATCCTCGCTCAGGGAAAGTCTGGCTAACCAGGCGATTTTTTCGATTTGAGAGCTGTCGATTGACATCAATAAATACCTATTTGTTATTGAAAAATGAGCCATTTATCATACCTAACAGCTTGCTCAATGTCTTCCCCATTGATACAGTTACGGTTTTATGAGTAGTATGAAATTAAGTTCGCAGGGGTATGAGATCCCTGAGGAAAATCTGTCATTTTCCTGTTATTACCCTGGAGCTGAAATTTGGGCGGATCATGCACAAGAAAATGAAACTATTAGTCGATTTTCAAGCCACGAACCTTCCCGGAACTATCTCTTACAGGCCTATTTTGGAATGTACATATATTAAATGTTTTTAAAAAGAATTCGTGGTTTTTTCTCCAACGATTTGTCCATTGATCTGGGCACAGCAAATACGCTGATCTATGTCAGAGGTAAGGGGATAGTCCTCAATGAACCATCAGTGGTTGCGGTCCGTAACGACGGTGACACCATAAATGCGAAATCCATAATTGCGGTCGGCACTGAGGCAAAACGCATGTTGGGCCGCACGCCCGGTCACATTACCGCTATCCGACCGTTGAAAGATGGCGTCATAGCGGATTTCACCGTTACTGAAAAAATGTTGCAATATTTTATACACCAGGTGCATGGCAATGCTGTATTTAAACCCAGCCCGCGAGTATTAGTGTGTGTGCCCTGTGGCTCCACTCAGGTGGAGCGTCGTGCCATCCGCGAGTCGGCATTGGGAGCTGGAGCAAGGACCGTACATTTAATCGAAGAACCCATGGCGGCTGCCATCGGTGCTGGAATGCCCGTAAGTGATGCGCGTGGCTCGATGGTACTGGACATAGGCGGCGGTACAACAGAAGTGGCAGTGATTTCCCTGAACGGTATTGTGTATTCAGATTCGGTGCGCATAGGTGGAGACCGTTTTGATGAAGCTATCATAAATTATGTACGACGCAACTACGGTACCTTGATTGGTGAGGCAACAGCGGAACGCATCAAACATGAGTTAGGTTGTGCCTATCCAGGCAATGAAGTTCATGAAATTGAGGTCAGGGGACGAAATCTTGCAGAGGGTATTCCTCGCAGTTTTACATTAAATAGTAATGAAATTCTGGAAGCATTACAGGAACCTCTGTCAGGTATAGTAGATGCTGTTAAAAATGCGCTGGAGAAAACCCCGCCTGAATTAGGTTCAGATGTTGCCGAGCGCGGAATGGTATTGACCGGAGGCGGTGCTTTATTAAGAGATTTGGATCGTTTGCTAATGGAAGAAACCGGCTTACCGGTGATCGTTGCCGAAGACCCTCTGACCTGTGTTGCTCGAGGGGGAGGCCGTTACCTGGAGATGGTTGATGAATACGGCAGTGATATATTAACGGTTGAGTAAGTATTATCTTTAGCATGAGGGGCGAGTAATTAAAACACTGTTTCTGAAAAGTCCATCAGCGAATGTAAGAGTGATTGTTTTTGTATTACTGTCGATTGTATTGATGACAGTTGATCATAAGCAGAATCACCTGGAGTCCGTGCGCTCTATATTATCGACACTAGTGTATCCCTTACAGTATGTTGTCAATCTTCCAGTAGCCGCGACGCATTGGCTGTCTGATTCACTTGTTACTCGACAAAAATTGCTAGAAGAAAATGCGCGCCTTAATGAAGATCATCTGAAATTAAATTCCCGTCTACAACGTTTTGCCATCCTCGAAGAGGAAAATAAGCGCTTACGTGAGTTACTAGAGTCGTCAATAGAACTGCGTGAGCGAGTATTGGTGGCAGAACTTATTGAGGTTGATCTGGAGCCGTTCAGGCAGCAAATTGTTATTAATAAGGGACGCAACCAGGGTGTCTATGACGGTCAACCCATTGTTGATGCTAACGGCATTATGGGGCAGATCATTCATGTCGGACCATTTTCAAGCACAGTATTACTTATCACAGACACTACCCATGCATTGCCAGTACAAATAAACCGTAACGGCTTGCGGGCGATCGCCGTTGGAACAGGTCGTGATAGTGTGCTTTCCCTGGAGAATTTGCCCACCAACGCCGACATGCGTGAAGGCGATCTAATTATTTCATCTGGTCTCGGTCATCGCTTCCCAAGAGGGTACCCGGTGGGCACCATCTCTGAAATAGAACTGGTTCCCGGCGAAGCATTTGCACAGGTCTCAGTGTTACCAAGCGCGAACTTAGGCAAAAGTCGTGAAGTCTTGCTGGTTTGGCCTTACGAGCAAGTTCAGCAGCAAAATTCCAATGAAGATTTGGCCGCAAGTCGATGATTGCAGATCAGCACAATGGAGGTTGGGTAATAGTGGTGAGCTTTATTATTGCCATCATGTTGACCGCCATGCCTTTGCCGGAGTGGGTGGTCAACTGGCGTCCTGCCTGGGTCGCGATGGTGCTTATTTATTGGTGCATGGCACTACCGGATCGAGTGGGGATTGGTATCGGCTGGTTGCTTGGTTTATTACTTGATGTACAACAAGGTACAGTATTGGGACAACATGCACTCGGTCTTGCAGTGATTGCCTATATCACCATCATGTCATACCAACGAATCCGTGTTTTTCCATTGGCACAGCAGGCCTTAATTGTATGTTTTTATTTGTTACTCGTTCAATTTTTCAATTTGTGGGTTCGTGGCATCATGGGTATTCCTTCCCAGCATTGGTCGTTCTGGCTACCGGCCGTGACCAGTATGTTTCTCTGGCCCTGGTTATTCATCATATTACGGGATATCAGACGCCGGTATCACGTATTTTGAGTCTCTGCCAATCCCTCTATGCCCCCTGAGTTTCATCTCAAGGATCTCGACTACGAATATCGTCTAATAAGCGGGCGCATTTATTTCGCCGGTATGCTCATGTTTCTGCTGGGTATGTTGATTGTCGTGCGCATCTTTTTTTTACAGGTAGTCATGCATGATCATTTTACCACGCTGTCACAGCACAACCGTGTAAAGATCCAGCCCATTGCCCCCATTCGGGGTCTGATATTCAGCAGCGACGGTGTGCTGTTGGCAAATAATCGGCCTTCGTTCAGTTTGGTTTTAATCCCGGAACAGATAATTGATGTTGACAAAACAGTTGACGAGTTAAGGGAACTTATTTACATCGATGATACTGATGTTGATCGATTCAGAAAACAATTAAGAAAAAAACATCTATTTGTCGGTGTTCCTCTGAGATTTAATCTCTATGACGATGAAGTTGCCAAATTGTCTGTAAACAGACATCGTTACCCTGGTGTAGAAGTTGTCGCCGGCTTGAATCGATACTATCCACTTGCCGAGAAAATGGCTCACGTCAGTGGCTATGTAGGTATGATAGATCAAGATGATCTTCTCAACCTTGACACATCTAATTACAAGGGCACCAGCCATATTGGTAAACTCGGTGTAGAGCAAGCCTATGAAGATTTATTGCATGGGAAAGTTGGCTATAAACAAGTTGAGGTCAACGCTACTGGCCGGGTAATTCGATTACTGGACAGAACTGCACCTGTTTCTGGTACGAATATATATTTGACATTGAATGTCTCCTTACAAAACCTTGCGGTCGAGGCATTAAATGGCAAGCGCGGTGCCATTGTTGCAATCGATCCGGAAGATGGCGGGGTGTTAGCGATGGTAAGTTCGCCTGGTTATGACCCTAATCCTTTCGTCAATGGCATTGATTCCAAATCTTACAAAAAGCTTCTTGCTTCCACAGACTCACCATTACTTAATCGGGCACTGCAGGGGAAATATCCACCGGGCTCAACCATCAAACCATTCTTCGCCCTCGGTGCTTTGGAATATGGTTTGAGAAATATGGCCGATGAAACCTGGTGTCAGGGTTGGTATACACTAAAAGGTAGCACCCACAAGTACAGGGATTGGAAGAAAGGAGGTCACGGTCATATCGATCTTGTCAATGCCATCGCACAGTCGTGTGATGTATATTTCTACGCACTGGCACATGAAATGGGCATCGATCGTGCGCATGATTTACTTAATAAATTTGGTTTTGGTCGAAAAACAAATATCGATATTGTCGGTGAGGTCGCTGGATTAAATCCTTCCAGAGCTTGGAAGCGCAAGAGTCAGGGACAGGCATGGTATCCCGGGGAAACTCTTATCGCTGGTATCGGTCAGGGTTCGAACCTGATAACACCGATACATCTGGCGGTAGCGACGGCTGCGATCGCGAATCGAGGAAAATTGGTGCGACCACATCTATTTTCCAGTGCTCGCGATTCAATTTCGAACGAGATAGTAGAACAATATCAGCCTGGAGAAGTCGAACACATTGAGCTACAGGATATCAAACATTGGCAGGAGATCATTGATTCGATGGTTGAAGTAATGCATGGGCAGCGTGGTACTGCTCGACGTGTCGGCCAGGGCAGTGCCTATAAAATGGCGGGTAAGACAGGTACAGCCCAGGTTATTTCTATCGCTCAGGAGGAGGAGTATGTAGCCGGAGATATCGCGGAAGAATTGCGTGATCACGCCTTGTTTATTGCGTTCGCACCGGTGGAGGACCCAAAAATTGCCGTAGCTATAGTGGTGGAAAATGGTGGCAGCGGATCCTCTGGCGCCGCGCCCATTGCGCGGATTCTGTTTGATCATTATCTACAGGGAAAAGGATAGTGGAAGATAGATCCTTAACACAACGACTGCACCTGGATATTCCGCTTTTATTTGGTCTTATGCTCTTATGCGGTGTTGGCTTAATTGTTCTCTACAGTGCAGGTGGTCAGGATATGGCTTTGATTTACCGTCAGGCGACCCGTATGGGCCTGGCGCTATTACTTATGATTTTGGTCGCTCAAATATCCCCAGCCAGGCTTGCTCGCATGTCATTGTGGCTGTATTTATTGGGCATAGGCTTACTGGGTCTTGTGTTATTTACTGGAGAAGTTGGGAAAGGCGCTCAGCGCTGGCTAAACCTGGGCATAATTCGCTTCCAGCCTTCGGAATTAATGAAATTGGCCGTGCCCATGTTACTGGCCTGGTTTTTCGCTGACAGACATTTGCCTCCCGGTCTTGTTCGAATTTTTTACGCCACTATCATTATCGTCATACCGGTACTTTTAATAGCAAAACAACCGGATCTCGGCACTGCTTTGTTGGTCGGGATGGCGGGACTCTCTCTCCTGTTCGTCGCAGGTGTAAGTTGGAAACTGATTATTGGATTCTCGATAACCGCCGCATTATCTACACCTGTGCTTTGGTATGTAATGCATGACTATCAAAGACAAAGGGTGCTGACATTACTTGACCCAGGGAAAGATCCTTTGGGATCCGGCTACCATATTATTCAATCGAAAATTGCGATAGGTTCTGGAGGTCTATATGGAAAGGGTTGGTTGAATGGCACCCAGTCTCATCTGGAGTTTTTACCTGAACGTTCTACTGATTTTATTTTTGCCGTATTCTGTGAAGAATTTGGCTTAATGGGCGTGTTATTATTGATTTGTATTTACATGTTTATTATTACGCGTGGATTGTATATTTCATTGAACACTCAAAACACTTTTGGCAGACTATTGGGAGCCGGTTTGACATTCACATTTTTTGTTTATGTCTTCGTCAATATGGGGATGGTGATAGGGCAGCTGCCCGTTGTTGGTATTCCTTTACCTCTAATCAGTCATGGTGGCACATCCATGGTTACGCTCATGATCGCTTTTGGTATTCTAATGGCGATTCATACCCACAGACGCTTATTATCAGATTAAAATCAGCTTATGCGCATATTTAACCCAGTTTTCGGACTCATTTTTATACTATTGTTTGTTTTTCAAACGACCAATGCCGCGCTTATTGATCGCCCTGAGGTCAAGGAATTTATTGACGAAATGGTTGTAGAGCACGATTTCGATGCTGAAATGCTGACCGATATTTTTGATAAAGCCACTTTATCGAAATCAATAGTCAAAGCGATATCACGTCCTGCCGAGGCAAAGCCATGGTATATGTATAGACCCATATTTTTGACTGATGACAGGATAAATTCTGGGGTAAAATTTCTACAGCAATATGAAGAGACACTATTTCGTGCGGAACAAGTCTATGGTGTGCCTGTGGAAGTTATAGTGGCGATTATCGGTGTAGAAACGCGTTATGGTAAACATGCTGGTGGCTACAAAGTCATTAATTCTTTATCCACTCTGGCCTTTGACTATCCCAAGCGGAGCAAGTTTTTTCGGAGTGAGTTGAAAGAGTTTTTATTAATGACACGAGAACAAGGTATGGATCCGCTTCTGGTTATGGGTTCCTATGCCGGCGCGATGGGAATCCCACAATTTATTTCCAGCAGTTTCCGCAATTTTGCTATTGATTTCGATGAAGATGGGAAGATTGATATTTGGATTAATCCCGTTGATGCAATCGGTAGTGTAGGTAACTATTTTAAGGAGCACGGCTGGCAAGCAGGTAAACGGATCGCTATTCCCGCTCAGGTAACGAGCGATAGTTACCTCGCGGCATTAACCGATAGTCTTGAACCGCATTTGAAGATTGACGAATTGGCTGAATTTGGGATATCAGCTGAGCTAAGGCCAGATGATAGCGCTGAAATTAAGTTTCTTGAATACGAATTAAAGGATGGGCAGGAGTTTTGGTTAGGCTTTGACAATTTTTATGTCATAACCCGCTACAATCACAGCGCATTGTATGCGATGGCGGTATTTCAGTTATCTAATGAAATACGTACAAAATATAATTCTATAAATGAAGACTAAAGAAAAATTATGTTAGTTGGGCAGGTGATCGTTAAAAACAGTAATATAAAACTGAATTTAACCAGTCTTGACCACGTCCTGCGCTTTCTTCTTTTAATTTCAAGTTTATTGCTGTTCTCTTGCTCAGATAATGCGGTGAAAGACCGTGCACCCAGATCAGAAAGCGTCAGTAATGATGCAGTCCCGGATGCCATTCCGCGAGTAGAAGAAAAAAGTAAGTATGGTAATCCGAAGTCCTATGAAGTATTTGGAAAACGATATTATGTCCTCAACGACAACAAGGATTTTGTCCAACGTGGTATAGCCTCATGGTATGGCAAGAAATTTCATGGGCGTAGGACTTCTAGCGGAGAAACCTATGATATGTATGCCATGACTGCCGCCCATAAAAGCCTTATATTACCTGCCTATGTTGAAGTCACGAATCTTGATAACAATAAACGAATAATAGTCAGGGTAAATGATCGTGGACCCTTTCATGAAAACAGAATTATCGACCTTTCCTATACAGCAGCGAGTAAGCTTGGCATTGTGGCAAATGGTACTGGTCTTGTGGAAGTTCGAGCGATTAACGCCGAAGGCTATGCGAACAAAAGCAAGACCGAAAATTATGGTGGACTAGTTAAAACTGCTTCAAGCGAAGAAAGGAATGGTGGATTCTATATCCAGGTAGGTGCCTTTAATAAGGAATCCAATGCCAGAAAATTACAGAAAAAAATTGCTCCTCTGGGCGATAAGTTGATAAAGATTAGCGAAGCTACAGTGAAAGATAAAATTGTGTATAGAGTTCAAATTGGACCCCTACATAATGTCGATGCGGCAGATAATATTGTAGATAAACTGGATGATTATGGCATTACTGATCATCGAATTGTCGTTAACTAGAAGTCCGTTGAATCATCCTGATTCCATCTGACTCCCGGTAATCTGCAAGAGTTTTTTGATAGACACGAAGCACGTTTTAAACGAATTGGATTATTTTAATGATGATATTTTTCGATAGAAGATTTTTAAGTATTTATGTGCTTGTTGGATTGTTCGTTTGTAACTCGGTAATTGCAATTGTACCCGCACCACCAAAGATTAAGGCTTCTTCTTATCTGATCGTCGATTACGAAAGCGGTCGCTATCTAGTGGAAGAAAATATTGATGAACGGCTGGAACCAGCCAGTCTGACCAAAATGATGACGGCCTATATCATTTCCAGTGAGCTGGTAGCTAACAATATCAGCATGAGTGATATGGTCAAGATAAGCGAGGGAGCCTGGCGCATGTCTGGATCGCGTATGTTTGTCGAAGTAGACAAGGAGGTTTCAGTAGAGGAATTGTTAAAGGGAATAATAGTGCAATCGGGGAATGATGCGAGTGTGGCGCTTGCTGAACATATATCGGGTAGTGAGGAAGTATTTGCGCAAGTGATGAATCAGTACGCATCAGATTTGGGAATGACCGGCACGCACTTTGTTAACAGTACCGGATTACCTGATGAAGGTCACTACACTACAGCCAGAGACATGGGCATTTTGGCCCGCGCACTGATACGAAATCATCCTGAAATATATGCCTGGCATTCAATCAAAGATTTCACTTTTAACGGTATAAAACAACACAATAGAAATCAGATGTTGTGGCGTGATGAGAGTGTTGACGGAATAAAAACCGGACATACAGAAAGCGCGGGGTACTGTCTGGTCGCATCTGCGAAGCGAGATGGTATGCGTTTAATTTCAGTGGTCATGGGTACTGAGGGAACCAAGGCAAGAACGCAAGCAACGCAATCATTATTAACTTATTCTTTTCGTTTTTACGAAACTCACAAGCTATATCAGGGCGGAAAAGCTATCACGTCCAGTAAAATATGGAAGGGGAATACTGATTCATTTGATGTTGGCATTGCCGAGGATTTGTACGTGACAATTGCCCGAGGAAAGTATAAACAGCTTGATGCCGCTATAGAGATAAAACCTGTGATCGTTGCTCCAATTGGGGAAGCGGAGGTACAGGGTGATTTGAAAATAACCTTGGAGGGTGAAGAGGTGGCAAATCGCCCCTTAATATCCTTACAAGCTGTTGGGCAGGGAAGTTTTCTCAATCGTCTCAGAGACGATATCAAACTGTTGTTTGAATAAGATAATAGAATAATGTTAATGGTATATCTAAATGGCAAGTATTTGCCCGTTGAACAGGCGCATGTCTCAGTCCTGGATCGTGGGTTTACTTTTGCTGATGCTGTTTATGAAATTATTCCGGTATATGGGGAGCATATCTTTCGTTTGCAGGAACATTTAATCAGACTGGACAATAGTCTGCGCGCGATTTATATCAATAATCCATGCTCCAATACTCAATGGGAGGAGATTTTTTCCCAGATACTGAAGATAAATGAAAATAACGCTGATCGATCCCTTTATATTCAGGTTACCAGAGGAGTGAGTGACAGGGATCATTTAGACGATTTGAATTTAACACCAACCGTGTTTGTGATGTGCCGACCTATCAAGGCTATTGATAATCGAAAGGGCGTTAGCGCAATTACCCACGAGGATATCCGTTGGAAATACTGCCATATTAAGGCAACTGCGTTGTTACCTAATGTCCTAATGAAACAACTAGCACGTCAGGATGGCTCTACGGAAACGATACTTATCAGAGAAGGTTATGTGACAGAGGGAGCCGCAAGCAATGTGTTTGTCGTGAAAGACGGCACGGTAAAGACACCAGAGAAAGACGGCCGTGTTCTGCCTGGAATAACAAGAGATCTGCTTGTCGAGTTACTCCAGCATGAGGGTGTTCCCTGTTACGAGAGTGGTATTACACTCCAGGAGTTGCAAGCCGCGGACGAAGTGTGGCTGACAAGCTCGACAATGGGGATAATGCCGGTGGTACGCATCGACGGTAATGCCGTCGCAGACGGCAATCCGGGAGAACTTTGGACAAAAGCCAATGCACTCTATCAGGCCTTTAAAATTAACCCTGCGATTCTACAATGATGGAAACTGTAAATACGACACTGAAGAGTTCACAATTAGTATAACAGGCGGGAGCACCGCTGCGGTCAGCAAACAACGAGGAGAAGACACTCATGAGTGCAATTAAAGTTACCGAGTTACTTGGTGATGGTATTGGCCCTGAATTACGGGAATCTGTTTATGCGATCGCGGATGTTCTACCTGTTGATTTCGAATTTATCCCCTTCGATTTATCCCTGAAGAATCGTGAGTCAGGTGATCGAGATCTTTTTGACAAGGTAGTCAATTCGATGAAAGAAACAAAGTTATCTATTAAATATCCCACGGTAACAAATGTGAGCAGCCCCAATGCAGTCATACGAAGGATGTGTAATTTCAGTGTAATTCTTCGGCCAGTTATATCCATTAAAGGTATCAAGTCCAATTTCACCGAAGAAGTTTTTTTATACATTGTCAGGATAGCAACAGGTGGTACCTATGACGATCCCGGCAGGATGATAGGCAAGGATTCTGCAATATCAATACGCCTGGTAGAGCGTGGACCCTGTAGACAGGCGGCGCGATTTGCTTTTGAATTCGCACGAAAAAAAGCGCTGCGTGTGACATCTTCGTCAAAATATACAATCCAAAGAGCAACCGATGGTCTCTTTCAAAAAGTAGTAGAGGAAGTGCATCAGGATTACAAAGATATTCCTTATAATATTGAATTATTTGATGCATTGCTGGCGAAGATAATATTGAAGCCTGAGGATTATCAGGTCGTGGTGGTGATAAATGAATATGGTGACTTTCTTTCGGATATGGCCAGTGGCTTAATTGGCAGTATTGGAACCGGCGCCAGCGGTAATTTCAGTTTCACTGAAGATGATGAAGTAGATATTGCCATGTTTGATCCTTCTGGAGGGACGGCTCCGGATATCGCAGGACAGAATAAATGCAATCCTACCGCCATGTTACTGGCCTTCGGTATGCTGCTGGATCATATTGATCGTTATGACGTAGGTCATGAACTGAGGTTGGCAATGTTGTCTGCTATTGCTGAAGGAAAGTGTACGGGTGACATCGGCGGTTCAATGGGCACTAAAGAATTTACCCAGGAATTAATAGACAGACTAAAAGGAAAATTCTAAATAATTTGCTCAGGTTTTTATTCCGGTTCCCTTGTTCAAAAGATGGAGAGAGTAAGCAAAAAGCACAATGATGAACGCAATGATGATGGTGAATGCATGAATAATATTGATATCAGAAACACCAAGAATGCCATAGCGAAAGGCGTTCACCATGTACAGAATAGGGTTAAATTTTGAAATGACTTGCCAGAACGCAGGCAACATATCGATTGAATAAAAAACGCCACCCAGGTAAATCAATGGGGTGAGGACAAAGGCTGGGATGATTGAAATATCATCGAACTTTTGCGCAAAAATAGCATTTACCAAACCGCCCAGAGAAAACAGAACGGCCGTTAGTATTACAACCGCGATAACGATGAAATAATTAAAGATATGCAGTTGGGTGAAAAAAAGTGCTATTAAAGTCACGACAAAACCGACCACAAGCCCTCGCGCGACTCCACCGCTCACATAGCCAGCAAGGATAATCCAGTTGGGTACTGGCGCCACCAGCATTTCTTCGATATGACGCTGCAATTTCGCGCCAAAAAATGATGACACCACGTTGCCGTAGGAATTGTTGATTATCGCCATCATTATAATTCCAGGTGCTATAAAATCCATGTAGGGAAAATCATGCATCTTGCCGATGCGCGCCCCAATCAGGTTTCCGAAAATGATAAAATAGAGCGTCATGCTGATGGCAGGGGGTAATATTGTTTGCACCCATATGCGCATAAAACGAGTGACTTCTTTTCGTAGAATCGTCTTATAGGCAACCACAAGTTTATCCGTTTCCATATCTAGTTATGCGCACCACTATCGTTACTAGCCAGAAGTCTGATGAACAGCTCTTCAAGGCGATTTGATTTGCTGCGCATACTACGCACAGCGATTTTATTTGCAGAAAGATAATCAAATAAGTTATTTATAATTTGATCTTTCTCCAACTCAACTTCTACACACATTGGGTCTATCAAACGAAGAAGATACTGATCGCTCACAGGTAATTGGTCGATTGCACTTTCCAGTTCCAGAACAAAGGTCTCGACGTTCAACTTACTAAGAAGCAGTTTCATGGAACTATGCTCAATAATTTCTCCCTGATCTATGATGGCAATATTTTTACAAAGATTCTCCGCCTCTTCTAAATAGTGAGTTGTTAAAACAATGGTCGTGCCATTTTTGTTTAACTGACGAAGAAACTCCCACATGGAACGTCTTAATTCTACATCTACGCCCGCTGTAGGCTCATCGAGGATGAGAATTTTTGGTTCATGAATCATGGCACGAGCGATCATTAAGCGTCGTTTAAAACCACCGGAGAGCGTACGCGTATAATCGTAACGTCTGTCCCATAAATCCAGTTGATTTAAATATTTTTCGGCCCGTTCCAACGCAAGTTTGCGATTTATACCATAATAACCAGCTTGATTGAGCACCACATCAATGACCAATTCAAAAAGTGAGAAATTAATTTCCTGGGGAACAATCCCGAGACAGGATTTGGCCTCTGAAAGTTGACTGTCGAGATTAAATTCGAATATGGAAATCTTTCCCTGGCTTTTGTTTACCAGAGAAGAAATAATACCAATAGTGGTGGATTTTCCGGCTCCGTTGGGACCCAATAATGCAAAGAAATCGCCTTCTTTTACCTGTAAGTCGATGCCACGCAGGGCAACACGACCATTGTCATAGGTTTTCCTGAGTTGTTTGATTTCAAGTGCGTTCATCGACAAAATACAAACGTGAGTCTGGCAAGGGGACGGGTTATCCGAGTCACCGGATAAATTTTGAATTCGCTAATCTGAATTATGTGCGTTGTATATTATTTATTTCTGCCTGCTGGGCCTGGCCTATTTTTTTCAGGGCTTCATAGAGGACGCTATCGCGGTTGATGACCAATCTAAAGTATTCTTTCGGTACCTGAATCAGTCTTACTTTATCATTGCTTCTCACATAGGCATTTCTTTTCCCTGATCCTCCCGGCAAAAGTGCCTGTTCACCAAAATAATTACCACGACCATGCTCGGCCAGTAAGGTAAATTTGCCATCATCATCGGTGGTAAATATTTCTACTGAGCCATCCAGTACCACATAGAGAAAATCACCAGCTTCAGATTCTTTCAAAACGAAATCACCGGGCCCGACTTCCAATATCTCTGTGTAGTTACAAATGGCAGTTAATTCCTGATCACTCAGGCTGTTAAACAGGCGCATACCTTTGAGCAGATTGATGACTTCATCTTCGTAAGGTGCAGGCTTGCGCACTGTAATATCTTCAGTTTCATCAATCTCACCATGGACGCTTAGCAAAACATGTTTTTTGTCAATCCGAAATAATTTGCATTGATGCAGAGCACGAACCGACGCATTACGCCTATCGGTATTATCAGGCAGCAGAGAAGCTTCACCAAAAAAGTCACCTGGGCGCAAGGTAGCAACCGTGATATCCCCGCCGCCAGCACCACTTCTAATAGAGACTTCTGCTATGCCTTCCAGCAAGACATACATGCAGTCACCTATCTCGGACTCTCTAATAATGGACGCTTTTGGCGCATATTCCTTGATGCTATTGTCAGGTGAGTTTAGAATTTCGGTTAATTCTACATCCGACAGAGATTGAAAAATGGGAATACCCCTGAGAATCGCGGGATCGTTTAATTGTCCTGCCATAGTGTTATCGCTCGTGTTTTAGACAAATTAGCTTCGTTATTGAGTACCAGCTTTCCGCTTATCGACAGTCAAGACTGTTGAGTTAATTAGTGAACACCCTCTTATCGTCTAAGCCTATATTTTCAGTGCATTTGTCTTAAGCTGCGGCTTATCACTATGCCAGGTATAGCAATATATGAAAAACAACTTAAGATACCATTATTTATAACTTAAACTGCTAGTACCCTCACTGAGGACAAGATGCGAATGCACATCAAGGGCTAATTATCGACAATGACCGTGCTATTTTTTGCCTTTGTATGCCCGTACTGCCGAATTGAATAAATCGGCAACGGCCTGCATATCATCCACCACCTTGTTGTTGAATAAGACGATAATCGCTTTTTGCTCATCACTTGCCGAGTCTCCCCAGCCTTCCTCAACCTTGGTGATACAGGCAATATACTCATCACCTTCAGCCATATACGCTTTCATATTGCCCTGAGCGGCGACTAAATCCTCCTCAGAGGCTGTTCGTCCATTGGGGATTTCAGGCTGTTTCGGATAATTACACTTGCCGGAGACTTCGCCAGAGGCGGATTCTTCTGCAAACCCTGTCAGAGGCAGCGAAAAGGAGAGGGAAAAGGTTAGTAGTAAAGTTATTAGTTTCATTGTGTCACCTGCAGGTTTAAATTTTATTAATTAGAGATATTATGGTCTAAGTAAGCTTTTCTCGTCTTATATGGTACGCTTTTTGTTTGTTTTTTTGAAATATAAACTTTAACAATTGTGATGGAACCAGAAGAAACCCTATTAAGATTTCCCTGTGAATTCCCAATAAAAGCGATGGGAAAAGCCGACACTGACTTCGACACGCTGGTGCTAGGTTTAGTTCGGAAACATTCTCCAGGATTGCGGGAAGGCGCTCTCAAATCCAGACTCAGCAACGGTGGCCGCTATATTTCGGTAACCGTAACGATTCAGGCAGAAAGCCGTGAACAATTAGACAATATCTATATGGATCTAAGCGCCGAAGAACGCATTTTGATGGCCCTATGAGTATGCCCATTATCCTTAGAAGACTGGGACTGATGGATTATCAGCGCAGCTACGAGGCGATGTCATTATTTACGACGCAACGTGGCATTCAGACCAGCGATGAGATCTGGTGTTTGCAGCATCCCTCTGTCTACACATTGGGACTAGCAGGCAAACAGGAACATATTCTGGACGCAGGGGAAATCCCGGTGATCAAGACAGATCGAGGCGGACAGGTCACCTATCATGGTCCCGGTCAATTGCTCATCTACCTCCTGGTAGATTTGCGGCGTAGAAAAATCGGCATCAAGGACTATGTTCGTTTGCTGGAGCAATCGCTCATCGACTATTTACTTGAACTTGGATTGTCGGCGCAACGAAGACCGGGGGCGCCGGGTGTTTATATCGAGGACAGGAAAATAGCCGCTTTGGGTATCCGCGTACGCAGGGCGTGTAGTTACCATGGTCTGGCGCTCAATGTGAACATGGACACGAGCCCCTTTAGCGGGATTAATCCTTGTGGTTATCCCAATCTTCAGGTGACTCAACTAGCTGATTTTGGTCTAACAGCAGGCTTAGATGAAGTTATCGATGGCTTGTTGAAGGTTTTACTGAGAAATATTGCTGGAGAACCTTATAATATCGTCATAAAACAGGGTCTGGCAGATTTACTTTCCGATCACGCGACCGCCTAAATGGAAACGAATAAGATGCAAAACAGCATAAGTGAAAAACCAGCAAAGGCGCAACGAGGTGAGTTAAAAACCTCACGTATCCCTATTAAGGTTGTGCCATTGGAAGGTCCGTTGCCTCGTAAACCGAGCTGGATACGAGCCAAAGCGCCCACGGATCCACGGGTTCATCAACTAAAGTCACTTATCCGCGATCATAATCTACATACTGTGTGTGAAGAGGCGTCGTGCCCGAATTTGGGTGAATGCTTTAGCCATGGCACCGCTACCTTTATGATCATGGGTGATTTATGCACACGTCGCTGCCCGTTTTGCGACGTTGCACATGGTCGGCCACAAGCGCTTGATGAGAAGGAACCCGCCCAATTGGCGCACGCGGTTGCACTGATGCAACTCAAATACATCGTGATTACCTCTGTGGACAGGGACGACCTTCGTGATGGTGGTGCCGAACATTTTGTAAATTGTATAAAAGCGGTACGGGACAGCGTAGTGGGGATAAAAATTGAAACATTGACGCCTGATTTTCGCGGACGTATGGATGTCGCACTGGAAAAATTCAAAAACTGTCCGCCCGACGTGTTCAATCATAATCTGGAGACAGTGCCGAGTTTATATAAAAAAGTGAGACCGGGCGCAGATTACCAATGGTCTTTGCAACTGATAAAAAAATTCAAGGCGCAACACCCTGAAGTGACGACAAAGTCCGGTATTATGCTGGGCCTCGGCGAAGACATAGACGAAGTGAAACAGGTTCTCCGTGATTTACGCGCTCACGATTGCGATATGTTGACGCTGGGACAGTATTTGCAGCCCAGCCGCTATCATTTGGCCGTCGAACGTTTCGTCCACCCAGACGAATTCAATGAGCTCGGAAAATACGCCGAATCGCTGGGTTTCAACAATGTTGCCAGCGCGCCCATGGTACGTTCGTCCTATCATGCTGATTTACAGGCCATGGGAGATACATCAGTCGGTAAGTAACACAGAAAGAAAGTATCCCATCTTCCTTTTACTCCTACGGAGACCTTCAGGAACGAGAAACCCAATGTTTTGCACGTTTTTTACTTTACTGTGCATTCAGGATGGGTGAAGAAATAAATAATTCCGGGTTAACCATGGTCTGATTTAATATGACGCTCCAGTGTAAATGAGCACCGGTTACACGACCGGTTTGACCAACGCTGCCGATGAGCGCGCCTTGAATAACTTCCTGCCCCTGAGCTACATCGATACTACTCATATGGCAGTACATGGTGATCATACCTTGACCATGATCGATGAAGACAGTGTTGCCGTTGAAAAAATAATTGCCTGTGTCAATTACTCTGCCTGAAGCCGCAGATCTTATAGGACTACCTTCAGCTTCTGCTATATCCAAACCACTGTGAGGATTACGCGCTTGTTCGTTAAAGATGCGACGCAAACCGAAGGGACTACTGACGCGGCCTTCGACAGGCAATATTAAGGCGAATGATTCTTTCTCAATCTCCATCCAGCTTGCTTTGGCGCTTTCGATAGCTTGCCTGTCACGATTGATTCTTTCCATATCGAGAGGGGTCGGGTTGACTTTGCGCTTATCATCGATGGTGATATGTTGAGATTCGTATTCCTTTTCAACGACATCGAAAGATTGAACTGTCTCGCCTTGTGCAGATTGAATTTGTAATCGGTGCACGCCGGGACGGGCATCCAGGCCGATCCCAACAACCGCCTGCCAATTCTCAGGCTTACCGATAATCATCACACGTTTGTCTTGATAGTAGACTTCAGGACGGCTTGCACCATTGATATCAACGATAGCAATGCCACCGGGTACCTTATCCGCACTTACGACAGATGAGAGGCAACTAAACCCGCTAGCCAGGATAAAAAAATAAAACAGAGAAGCTTTCATTTATTTTCAGTGAAGACACTATTCACCAAAGATTCTACTTCACCTTTTGCCAGACGTGTTTTGATGGTATCACCGCTTTTCAATTGATCTGCATCTCGAACGATCTCGTTTTTGTCGCCATAGGTAACAATGGCGTAACCACGTTCCAGGGTGGCGAGTGGGCTGACGGTGTGTAAGGCATGTGCGAGGTGTTGTATTCGCGTATTAGCATTCTTCAATAAGTGGGACAAACTATTTTGCAATTGCTCATGGAGAAACTGACATTTTCCAATGTTTAACTGGAGTAGTTGCAAAGGATTGAAATGATTAATTTCGCTGGAGATTTTTAATAAGTTTGTACGCTTGTGGGCAAAAGTACTTTTAATCGCCTGTTGCATGCGCAGGCTAACATCATCAACGCGCTGAGTGATGTTTTGTAGTTGGCGTTGCGGATGCGGTAAACGTTTGTCGAGTTGTCTTAATGTCTCTGTTACAAGTTGCAATTTATATTGCATTATTCGAGAGATTTTCATTTCATGCTGCGCGAGTCGGTTTAGTATTTCGTTTGTGCCAGGGCTAACCAGTTCAGCTGCGGCTGACGGGGTAGGTGCACGTTGGTCAGCGACGAAGTCTGCAATAGTAAAATCGATCTCATGACCTACACCACTGACGATGGGAATTGTATTTTCATAAATCGCACGGGCGACAATTTCTTCATTGAAAGACCATAGGTCCTCCAGAGAACCTCCGCCCCGGGATAGAATGATCACGTCGCATTCCCGCCGTTTTTCGGCAAGATGCAATGCATCGACAATCTTCTGTGCCGAAGATTCACCCTGAACAGGAACGGGATAGATAATGACACTCGCCAGTGGATAACGGCGGTTCAGTATCTGCAATATATCGCGGATGGCCGCACCGCTTGGTGAGGTAATGACACCGATTGACGCAGGATAAGCCGGGATCGCTTGTTTATGAGCCTCTTCAAACAAGCCTTCCTTGCTTAATCGTTGTTTTAATTCCTCGAAAGCCCGTTGCAATGCGCCTTCACCGGCTGCTTCCATATGTTCAATAATCAGCTGGAATTCGCCACGTCCTTCGTAGAAACCTACATTGGCCCTGGCGAGGATTTCCATGCCGTTTTCCGGGGCGAATTTTGTTGATTGCAAGCGGTTCTTGAACATGGCACAACGCAGCTGTGAATGCTTGTCTTTCAGAGAAAAATAGATATGCCCTGAAGCTGGACGGGCCAGATTCGATATTTCTCCCTGAACCCAAAGCAGAGGAAAGCTGCCTTCCAGTACTGCGCGTACTTCGCGATTAAGACGCGTAATGTTGTAAATATCGCGACTCAACAAATTATCATCATGCTTACTTATCATCAGAATTTTGCTTATTAGTATTAATGTTCGATTTACCATCGAGCGTATAAACAATATACTACTCGTCTAATGGGCTCCTCGATATATTCGCGGCGCCCATTTATTTATACCTCTTCCAATAACACGAAAGTCTTTGTTTAACATGAGAATTACCGAAGAAGCACTTACATTCGATGATGTCTTGCTGGTTCCGGCATATTCACAGGTTCTGCCCAGAGAAGTCAGTCTGAAAACACGCTTGACCCGGGATATTACACTTAACATCCCGCTTTTGTCTGCGGCGATGGACACGGTTACTGAGGCCAGGTTGGCTATTGCGATTTCACAGGCAGGTGGTATAGGCATCATTCATAAGAATATGAGTCCGGAAGATCAAGCGCGTGAGGTGCGAGTAGTCAAGAAATACGAAAGCGGTGTCATCACCGATCCCTTTACGGTGACGCCAAAGACAAGCGTGCGAGAGGTAATGGAACTGACCCGGGCGAATAATATCTCAGGTGTGCCAGTGGTCGATGGTAAAAAGTTGGTGGGCATCGTCACTAGCCGTGATCTTCGTTTTGAAACTCTTTTCGATGAGCCAGTATCGTCCATCATGACGCCGAAAGATCGACTGGTGACAGTCAAGGAAGGGGCGGATACTGAAGAAATAAAGGCCCTGTTGCATAAACACAGAATTGAAAAAGTACTGGTCATTAACGATCAGTTCGAATTGCGTGGATTGGTTACAGTAAAGGACATGCAAAAGGCGCACGAATTCCCGGACGCGTGTAAAGATAGCGATGAAAGTTTGAGAGTAGGCGCGGCTGTCGGTGTGGGGCCGGGTACCGAGGAGCGGGTTGAGGCCTTGATAAATGCGCGTGTTGATGTCGTGGTGGTGGATACCGCACATGGCCATTCCGAAGGCGTATTGAACATGGTGAGCTGGATAAAAAAACATCATCCAGACTGTCAGGTTATTGGCGGCAATGTGGCGACAGCTGAGGGTGCCCTTGCCCTGGTAGAGGCAGGTGCTGATGCGGTGAAAGTGGGCATTGGTCCCGGCTCTATCTGTACGACGCGTATAGTCACGGGCGTGGGTATGCCGCAAATTACTGCCGTAAATAATGTGGCGACTGCGCTAAAAGCGTCGGGTGTGCCTCTTATTTCCGATGGTGGCATACGTTATTCCGGCGATGTTGCAAAGGCGATTGCCGCTGGTGCTTACTCTATTATGGTGGGCGGTGTGTTTGCTGGTACAGAGGAGGCGCCTGGAGAGGTAGAGTTGTATCAGGGCCGTTCTTACAAATCGTATCGTGGCATGGGTTCAGTGGGTGCCATGGCGCAGACACATGGCTCATCTGATCGCTATTTCCAGGAAAACGATGAAATAGAAAAGCTGGTGCCCGAAGGTATAGAAGGTCGCGTACCCTACAAAGGCGCGATGAGCGGCATTATTCATCAACTCATTGGCGGTGTTCGCGGCTCCATGGGTTATACAGGTTGTCGGACGATTGACGAAATGCGGACTAAACCTAATTTCGTCCGCCTGACCGGGGCGGGGATGAGGGAGAGTCATGTTCACGATGTCACGATCACCAAGGAGCCTCCGAATTATAGGGGATGATTTGTTGACGTCGTCAGCGATAAGTCATCAGTTATAACGGACAAGTGAAAAGTGTAAAGTGTAAAGTTAAAAGCGAAAGGCAACGCCTAACGTTATTAAATATCTCGACGATCAAACTCTTTTTACTTTCAACTTTACACTTTTCACTTCTATGAAAAAGACGCATTCAGACAAGATACTCATTCTCGATTTCGGTTCTCAATACACCCAATTGATTGCCCGTCGTGTGCGTGAGTCAAAAGTCTATTGCGAAATCTATCCCTATGATGCGAACGTTGCGGCCATACAGGCTTTTTCTCCGAAGGCCATCATATTGTCCGGCGGACCAGAATCGGTAACTGAATTAAACGGTGTTCGCGCCCCCGATATTGTTTTCGAATTGGGCATTCCGGTCTTAGGTATTTGTTATGGCATGCAAACCATGGCAGAGCAGCTTGGTGGTAAAGTCTCTGCTTCGGGTCTGCGGGAATTTGGTCACGCCAGAGTGAGGGCAAGAGGGCACTCAACATTATTGCGCGATATACAGGACGAGACGAATAGCGAGGGTCACGGGCTGCTGGATGTGTGGATGAGTCACGGAGATAAGGTGGATGAGCTGCCGCCTGGCTTCAAGATTATCGCTTCCACTGAAAATGCACCCATTGCTGGAATAGCGGACGAAGAACGCTGTCTATACGGTGTGCAATTTCATCCTGAGGTAACACATACAGCGCAGGGTAAAGCGATACTTGATCGTTTTTTACATGAAATAGCGGGCTGTGGTTCATCATGGACGATGGAGAATATTATCGATGAATCAATTTCCGCCATTCGAGAAAAAGTAGGTAAGGACAAAGTCTTGTTGGCGCTTTCCGGTGGTGTTGATTCATCGGTGGTGGCCGCCTTGTTACATAAGGCTATAGGTGTTCAATTAACATGTGTGTTTGTAGACAATGGACTGCTGCGACTCAATGAAGCTGAACAGGTGATGCAGACCTTTGCCGATAACATGGGGGTTCATGTCATCAAGGTCGATGCCGAAGAACGTTTTCTAAAAGCCCTGGAAGGCGCTCATGATCCTGAACAAAAACGCAAGATCATCGGTGGCGAGTTTATCGCGATTTTCGAAGAAGAAGCAGAAAAACTAAAAGACGTTAGCTGGTTGGCGCAGGGTACGATCTATCCTGATGTTATTGAATCCGCCGGTGCCCTAAGCGGTAAGGCGCATGTCATCAAGTCCCATCATAATGTTGGCGGTCTGCCAAAGAACATGCGTATGCAACTGATCGAGCCTTTACGTGAGTTATTCAAAGATGAAGTGCGAAAGCTGGGCGTTGAGCTGGGCTTGAAGAAGGAAATGATCCACCGTCATCCCTTTCCGGGTCCTGGTCTCGGCGTGCGTATTCTAGGTGAAGTCCGCAAGGAATTTGCCGACACTCTACGCCAGGCGGATGCTATTTTTATCGAAGAATTAGTCAGCCATGATCTTTATAATCAGGTCAACCAGGCTTTCGCCGTGTTCCTGCCTGTGAAATCTGTGGGAGTGAAAGGAGACGCACGCTATTACGAATATGTCATCGCGCTGCGTGCCGTGGAAACCGTTGATTTCATGACCGCCCACTGGGCACGCTTGCCCTACGATTTTCTGGCGCACATCTCCAATCGCATTATCAATGAAGTTTCCGGTATCTCTCGCGTCACCTACGACATATCCGGGAAGCCTCCTGCGACAATTGAGTGGGAGTAACCTGGTAACGGCTGGCAATATCTGGCACTGGCTGGCATTGGCAAGACAAAGAAGCGTAATTGATTACTCATAAATACCTTGTAAATCCGGAGCATAATTCCTAAAATGCCAGGTATGTTGAGGCGCCAAATTACAGAGAAACTTCAAGCCACGATCGCACAAGTGCCCGCGGTCGCTTTGCTTGGCGCACGCCAGGTCGGCAAGACTACGCTTGCAAAAACCATCGCTAAAAGCATCGATTCAATTTACCTCGATCTGGAAGCTCCCGAGGATCTGCTGAAGCTCAGCGATCCCACCAGTTTTTTAAGCGCTCATGCCGATAAACTGGTTATTCTGGATGAAATACAGCGAAGCTCGGAATTGTTCCCTGTGCTACGGGGTCTGATCGATAAAAACCGGGAGCAGGGTCGTAGAGCGGTTCAGTTTTTGCTACTTGGATCGGCATCAATGGATTTGATGCGTCAGTCTTCGGAAAGCCTGGCAGGTCGGATTAGTTATATCGAGATGAGCGGTCTGAACCTGACAGAAATTGATCGTACGCAACAGGATCGGCAGACCCTTTGGCTGCGGGGAGGTTTTCCCGACAGCTATCTGGCAACAGATGATGACTTGGCCATGGACTGGCTAGAAAATCTGGTTCGCACTTATCTTGAGCGTGACGTCCCGCAAATGGGCTTCCGTGTTCCCGCAGCAAGGTTGCGCCGACTGTGGACGATGTTGGCGCATTTGCAAGGTGAAACCGTAAACTATTCCAGGCTGGCTTCGAACCTGGAAGTCGACGCTAAGACGGTAAGTAACTACATTGATATTCTGACGGACCTTTTGCTGGTCAGGCGCCTTGAGCCCTGGCATACCAACGTCAAGAAGCGATTAGTGAAATCACCCCGTTATTACGTCCGTGACAGTGGCATTCTGCACCGCTTGCTAGGTATCAACAGCTACGATGAGTTGCTGTCTAATCCGGTTTTGGGTAAGAGTTGGGAAGGCTTTGCCGTTGAAAATATTCTTTCGGTCCTGCCGAGTCGCGTAGAAACCTACTTTTACCGAACAGCCGCCGGCGCAGAGGTCGATCTGGTTATCAAGATGCCGTCGTCTGAAATCTGGGCCATAGAAATCAAGCATGGCGTTGCCCCCAAACTCGGCAAGCACTATAGCCAAACCTGTAATGATTTTGGCGCAACGCATAAATACATCCTTTACGGTGGTGACGATGAGTTTCCTGTGGGTAATGATGTGAAAATCATTTCTCTGTCAGGGCTTATGGAAAAACTTCATTCAGGCTGAATTTTTCTAATTTTTGAACAGGGTATTTTTCATAGTATTGGGGTGGTTGGATAATTATAAAATTATGAATTTAAAGAAAAATAATTACTTATTTACAATCGAATGGGAATAAATGAGAGTGCTTCCTTGCACTGATTTTTTATTGGCACTTATGCGGATAAGGACGCAGGAATGGCGGCGGTGAATGAACCAGGCGACGAAGACTGGATGCAGCAGGCACTAATGCTTGCCTCCCGTGCGGAACAGGAAG
>JBLIML010000014.1:0-38137 GCA_047638675.1 Planctomycetota bacterium
GGTTCCCACGCTCTGCGTGGTAACCCATACCTCTCTTGAATTCCTCTCCTTCGTTGATGCCCGTAGGCATTCCCACGCAGAGCGTGGGAACGAGGGGGGAGGTGCGCATCGACGTGCCGGTCTGAGCATCGTCTGGTTCCCACGCTCTGCGTGGTAACCCATACCTCTCTTGAATTCCTCTCATTCTTTAATGCCCGTAGGCATTCCCACGCGGAGCGTGGGAACGAGGGGGTTTGCGGAGCGTGGGGACGAGGAGTTAGATACTTAGATAGGCTTTGCTATCAAGATAGTTTACGATTTCCATTGCTGCTTCTTCCGCTGTGCAATCCGTCGTTTTAATTTCTATTTCGGCTTGCTCCGGTTCTTCGTAACGCGAATCAATTCCGGTAAAGTTCTTGATCTCGCCTCGACGTGCTTTTTCGTACAGTCCCTTTCTATCTCTTTGCTCACAAACCTCAAGCGGTGTATTGACAAATATCTCAACAAATTCATCGTCTTCCAAAAGACTACGTGCGAGGCGACGCTCGCTAACAAAGGGTGAGATGAAAGAAACGATAACAATTAAACCTGCGTCCACCATCAGTCTTGCAGATTCGCCAACACGACGAATATTCTCAACCCGATCAACGTCAGTGAAGCCCAGATCTTTATTTATACCGTGCCTTATATTGTCGCCATCGAGTGTGTAGGTGTGACGACCAAGATCCATCAGACGTTGTTCGACAAGATTTGCGATTGTTGATTTTCCTGAACCAGACAGGCCAGTAAACCAAAGTACACAGGGTTTTTGATGTTTTAGTTGCGCCCGAGCTGGTTTATCAATGGCCATTTCCTGCCAGACGGCGTTCTTCGCTCTACGCAGGGAGAACTCAAGCATACCGACACCAACGGTATTGTTCGTCAAGCGATCAATAAGAATGAAACTACCGGTACGACGATTGTCCTTGTAGCTATCAAAGGCAATCGACTGGCTCAAATTGAGATTGCAGTAACCCACCTCATTGAGCTCCAGCGATTTTCCCGGTTCGTGCTCAAAATTGTTAACATTAACTTTGTACTTAAGTTCAGTCACCGTCGCTGGCGTCAATTTGTTTGTTGTCTTCAGCAAATATTGACGCCCTGGCAGTAATTCATCTTCAGCCATCCACAGTACATGGGCCGCAAACTGATTTGATTGTTCCGCTGGCGCTGTTGCGTGACAAATCACATCACCTCGAGAGATATCCACTTCGTCTTCGAGTGTCAACGTCACCGCCTGGGCCGCCACGGCCTTCGACAGTTCACCATCATGCGTGACGATGCTTTTCACCTTGCTACGTTTTCCGGAAGGGATAACGATGAGCTCATCACCGACATGGACATCAGCGCCGCTAACCGTACCTGAAAATCCGCGGAAATTTAGATCAGGACGGTTTACCCATTGCACAGGAAAGCGAAAGGGCATTGCGTGGTATTCCTCAGAAACATCCACTTCTTCAAGGTGAGGGAGCAACGCCGGTCCATCATACCAGCTGAATTTATCGCTACTGGAAGTGACATTGTCACCATTAAGTGCCGACATGGGGATGCAAATAATTTCGGAGAAGCCCTGATTATCTGCAAAACTGCGGTAGTCCAGGACGATTTCGTCAAATATCTCTTTGGAATACTCTACCAAATCCATTTTATTGATAGCGACAACAATGTGTTTTACCCCAAGCAAGGAGGCTATATAACTATGACGACGTGTTTGGGTTAATACCCCTTTGCGCGCATCAATAAGTATGATCGCTATATCGGCAGTCGATGCGGCTGTGGCCATGTTGCGGGTGTATTGCTCGTGACCCGGTGTGTCAGCAACGATAAACTTGCGCTTATCTGTTGAAAAATATCGATAGGCAACATCAATGGTAATACCCTGTTCGCGCTCGGCCGCAAGCCCATCGACGAGAAGCGCGAGATCCATTTTTTCTCCCTGGGTACCCATTTTCTTGCTGTCTCTCTCCAGAGTCGCAAGCTGATCTTCATAAATTAATTTTGAATCATAAAGAAGACGACCGATGAGCGTGCTTTTACCATCATCCACACTGCCACAGGTGATGAAACGTAGAAAACTTTTATGCTCCTGTGCATGCAAATAAGCATTAATGTCTTTTTCAATAAGGTCAGATTGATGAGCCATTAGAAATAGCCCTCCTGTTTTTTCTTTTCCATGGACGCCGAAGTGTCGTGATCAATGACACGACCCTGTCTTTCGGACGACGTCGTCAATAACATTTCCTGAATAATATCCGGGAGTGTCACTGCACCGGATTCAACTGCACCCGTCAGCGGATAACAGCCCAGAGTACGAAAGCGTACTAAACGCATTTCCACTTCTTCGCCCTTATCAAGGGGCATACGATCATCATCGACCATAATCAACACACCATCCCGTTCAACAACAGGCCTCTCTTTCGCGTAGTAAAGTGAAACGATGGGAATATTTTCCATGTGGATGTATTGCCAGATGTCTAACTCGGTCCAGTTGGACAGGGGAAACACGCGCATACTTTCACCTTTGTGGATACGGGTGTTATAAATATCCCAGAGTTCAGGTCGTTGATTCTTCGGATCCCAACGGTGTTGATCAGAGCGAAATGAAAAAATACGTTCTTTTGCCCGAGACATTTCTTCATCTCGACGTGCTCCACCAAAGGCCGCGCTGAATTTGTATTTATCAAGTGCCTGCTTAAGTGACTGGGTTTTCATTACATCGGTGTGGATTTGGGAGCCGTGACTAAAAGGGCCTATGCCCTGCTTAACACCGTCTTGATTAATATGGACTATCAGTTCCAGACCAAGATCTTTAACAATTCTCTCGCGAAATTCGATCATCTCCTTAAACTTCCAGGTGGTATCGACATGCATGAGCGGAAAGGGTGGCTTCGATGGATAAAATGCTTTCATTGCCAGGTGCAGCATTACGGAAGAATCCTTACCAATAGAATAAAGCATCACCGGGTTTTCACACTCGGCGGCAACTTCGCGCATGATAAATATACTTTCCGCCTCAAGGCGTTGGAGATGAGTTAATTCAGACATAAATTTATTTGTTATCGCTGTATGTTCGGTTTTTTAGCGGAATCTGTGGGTAATAATACAAAAATTACACTCCGTCATTCCGGGCATGCACCACAAAGACTAGAACCTTGAAAAGTCGGGTTTACGTTTTTCCATAAAAGCCGTTAATGCTTCTTTGGCTTCCTCTCCATTTAGCATAGGAATGAAATTGCTATTCTCCCTTTGGCTTGCAGCCAGTATTTGTTCGCGCATTGCTGCACGTAACAGGCCCTTGGTTGCTCTGATTGAGTTAGGCGGTTGCGCTGCAATTTTTGTGGCCGCCTGGAGTGAAGCACTCGCCAACTCGGCGGAGGCAAGCTTAGTATTAACAAAGCCGACATCGATTGCCGTATTGACGTCAAACATGCCGCCTAAAAGTAGTAGTTCAGAAGCCTTCTGATGCCCCATAAGCAAAGGCAGGATATGCGTGGAACCGGCCTCGGGACACAAACCGATATTGACGAAAGGTAATTGAAAGCGCGCATCCTCACTGGCATAGACCAGATCACAATGCAGCAGCAGGGTAACGCCAATGCCGATGGCAATCCCA
Organism: Planctomycetota bacterium; assembly: GCA_047638675.1. Taxonomy (GTDB): domain Bacteria; phylum Pseudomonadota; class Gammaproteobacteria; order Eutrophobiales; family Eutrophobiaceae; genus WLWS01. The sequence goes on from JBLIML010000014.1 coordinate 3,632, forward strand.
TTTACCGCTGCGACGATGGGTTTTTCCGCATTAATCATGGCGCGAACGAATTGCAGCACAGGGCTATTATCATCGGTGGGCGGATTCTTCAAAAAGTCCTTTATATCATTCCCACTACAGAAACTGTCTTCCGCACCGCTAATTAGTGTCACTCGAATCTCATTATTTTTGTCCGCCTCCTGTATGGCATCAGCGAGGGCCTGGTACATCGCTAAATCGAGGGCATTTTTCTTATCCGGTCGATTAATTTTTATTTTTAAAATTCTGTCTTCAACAACAGTTTCTATGTACTGGCTCACTTTTCGTCCTTATTGTTATACGTCGACGAATTATACTACGTCAAACCGGCTATAGAGCAAATTTGCCCTGTCAATAAGTGTTTGCATCACCTCTTCCGGACTGGAGCCTTCTGCGAACACGGTCATGAGCGGATGTCCACGGGGAATACAGGTATCAGCATGCGGTATGTCCGCCGTCAGCGGGAAGCTATCATCGCCCTCGTAAAGCGCGTTCACATCGCCCGGACTCATCAGGTCATTCCCCGCAAATAAGTAGGCTTTGGCCATCGTGGTGTCTATATTTGGTATAACTGGCGCAATCATTTTCCCACGGCACGCATCAACGTGCAGAGCGATAACGGGAAGTTGAAGAGCTAGCTCGAGCACCTCCACTGAAGCGGTATAGCGCGGATTGACCTCGACGGGGTAAATATCGCCAGCACGACGAATAGCATCCACACCAAAAAGCCCTAGCAGACCAAATTCTCTGCTGAGTACATTGCCAATATCCATCCATTGTTCACACTCGTAGGCATCAAGAGGCAAAGGCCCAATACTCCCACAATAAGAAAACTCTGCGGCGTGCAGCTCTGCCTCTCCCACCAACTGACGGGTCACACCCAGTAAAAAAGCAGACTTCCCATTGCCCAGGAAAATCCCGGCTCGACTTTCGCCTTCGATGAATTCCTGTATATATTCCTGACGCGTATTCTCGCCTTCTCCGGCTCGATAATGTCTTATACCGAATCCTCCGGCACTTCGAAGGGGTTTTATCAGGTAGTCAGCCAGGCCTTCCACTACTTTGTCCGGTGAGACAATCTGCGGATGTTTGATGCCAGCGCTTTCGAAACAGTTCCTGAGGCGATAAGGATCTCGGACTGCCCTGCATACGGCAGCGGAATTCCCAAGTAAGGGTCGCAGGCTCTCCAACTTTTCGAGAATTCCGAGGTGATTTTCCAGTGCGCCGGTAAAAAGAAAGGGCACATCCGACGATTTAGGAAGCAGATCGAGAATCCCATCGGGATAGTGCTTCGTCGGAACGCGAACGCCAGGGAAATTTTCTACCAGATCGTGATCCCCGTACTGATCGATCCAGTAGGGCGAAAAAGATGACCGGCGAGCGGAGAAACACGCTGCACGTGCACTCGCCCCTACAATAAGTAATGCTTGGTTGGACATGGGCTTCCTTATCAGTAATTCCAGTATTAAATTGTTATCATATCAGGCATCAACTACATGCTAGCATCTCAAAACAGGCAATAGTAACACTGACCCAAACAGGCGCATGAACGAAAAGAATATCATTATATTTTCCGATACCGACGGCTTGCACGAAAACAAGCTGACCCGGGCTTTTGAGAAACATGGATATCGATGTAGTCGAATTTCCCTGGTAGATTGCCAATTAAATTACGGCTCGGGCTCATCTGGTCTTGTCATTCCTGGCTTCGACGATTGCCTTCCTGATGCTGTCTTTGTCCGCGCGATACCCGCGGGTAGTTTTGAACAGGTCACTTTTCGCCTTGACATACTGCATGCACTGGAAGAATGCGGCGTCCTCGTCTACAACAGCGCTCGTGCCATAGAGCGCACAGTGGACAAAGGCATGACCAGCTTTCTACTTGCTCGCGCAGGCGTGCCTTCTCCCGATACCTGGGTGTGCGAATCAAAAGACGAAGCACTCGAAATCGTCAAGCGCGAAACAAGCATAGGAAATAAACTGGTTCTCAAACCTTTGTTCGGTAATTGTGGACGAGGTTTACAATTGATAGATAAGGTCTCTTCATTGCCCCCGCTGGAAGAAGTCAGTGGTGTTTATTATTTGCAAAAACAAATTCGCAGTATTGATAATAAAGGCCGAGACTGGCGCGTGCTGGTCATTGCAAATCAAGCTATCGTCGCCATGGAACGCATATCCGATCACTGGATCACCAACCGCGCAAGAGGAGGCAAATGTTTGCCGGCTGTGCTCACTGGCGAAATTCGCGAATTAGCGGAAGCCGCAAGTCTCGCGATTGATATGAACTATGCGGGAATAGACATTATCCGCGATACTGATGGCAATTACCTGGTACTTGAAGTCAACAGTGTCCCGGCCTGGCGGGGATTACAGTCTGTTGTAGAGAAAGATATTTCACAAATGTTAGTGGATGATTTGGTGAAAAAAAGGGGTCAGAAAAAAAGGGGGTCAGAGTAAAAATAGACTCTCGGAACAGTGGAAATCGTAAATATTAAATTGTCTAATTTTACTCTGACCCCCTTTTTTTCTGACCCCTTTTTTTCATTGCTCGCGCATTTTTTTAATCCCTTCCACAAAGCGCGAAAGCGTTTGTGACAGCTCACCACGATTCAACATGATTTCGACCAACTGAAACTGACTCTTGTCATCAATAGCCTTATCCAGAGCTTCCTTCAATTCTCGCCGCGTGTTGGCACGACGACCCACGCCACCCAGGCTATTGGCAATATCCGAGTAATTAAGACGATCAAGATCATTAAATTTTGATTCCGGCTGAAAAGCTCGCAGCATTTCCCAACTACTATTATTGAAAAGTAAAACGATGGGGTTCCATCCATATCGTTTACAGTTCAACAATTCCCAGCCCGTCATCTGAAAAGCACCATCGCCGACCATGATGATCGGCCGCCTTCCTGTCGCTGCCTGAACACCCAGACCCGCGGGCACACCAAAGCCCATCGTCGCGTAATAACCCGGCGCAACCAGTTCCGTGTGTTCGATATCGAGCGCGGTAAACAGACAGTCACCCATATCGGCAGCAATGGGCATCAATTCATTTTCCTTGAACAGATCATTCACCGCTCTTGCGATATCAGTCGGCGTAATGGCCTCATCATCAAGAGACAAATTATGTGGGTATTCCACTTTCACGGCAGAGCGCGTAGGTTTCTTTTCCAGTTTCTGGTTCAGTGCCCCAACCAGAGCCTTGATAGGCATATCAAGATAACTGTGATAACCCAAAGACACTCGTCCGTCGCTCGCGAGTATGGTCTTTGGTAAATCAATCTTCTTTTCGGAAATACCAAAATTGGTATCCGATAACAGCACGCCTAACAAAATGAGTGCATCTGAATTTTCCACCATGTGTGTTAGGCCAGCATCGCCTGCCATTCCCATGTAGGTACCTTGCAGAGGAACATCCTGCCCAGCCAACAAACCTCGACCCATAAAGGTGGTCACAACCGGTATGTCGAGTTTCTGGCACAACTCTCTGACGGCCTCTTCCAAACCGTAACGACGAATTTCCACGCCCACCATCATCACCGGCGATTTTGCGTTTTTAATACGTTCAATTATCTCATCGGCACAGGCGACAAGCGCTTCCTCATCTTGCGTCCCATCGATTTCAAGAAGAGGCACCTCTGCACAGTTATCGAAGACCTTGTCCCTGGGCACTTCGATATAAACGGGTCTAGATTCGAGGATGCAAGAGCGCAGCACCCGCGCGATGCCCGCAGGGGCCGTCGCGGGATCATCGAGGATTATCTGATCACAGGTAACCTCTTTAAACATCTTTATCTGAGATGAAAGTTGCTTTGCCTGATGATGCACCAACAATCCCGTACTGCGATCTGCCTCTCCCGGGCCACCAGAGATGACAATGACGGGGGACTTTTCCGCATAAGCCGCAGCGACAGGGTTAACCATATTAAAGGCACCGGCGCCATAAGTAACAGCGGCCACCGAGGGCTTGGAATGAAAACGCGCTGCCGCATCTGCGGCGAAGCCTACGGCCGGTTCATGACTGAAGGTATAAAGCGGCAAGATTTTTGATTCTTCAATCACCTTAAAGAGGGGCAAGGCAAAATCTCCGGGAATACCAAAGATCTCCGCAACGCCATATTTCTTTAATCCATATAACAGTGATTCGGCCAGATTCATGATGCTTGTCCCGGTTTATCTAAAGAGGGGAAATAATAATGCTAAAAGATAAAAATTATCTTGCCAATATAGACATTAATGCTTTGTTTTTAACAATAATTATCTTAAATCAACGTTTATATGAAATTTAATTGCTAAAGATGTTACTAGATCGCTTCGATATTGCCATTCTCAAAGAATTGCAGGTGAATGGCCGGATTTCCAATCGTGACCTCGCGGAGCGTGTTGGACTATCGCCGGCACCCTGTTGGCGCCGACTGCGCGCACTGGAAGAACAGTCTATTATTTCCCACTACGCGGCAATATTGAATGCAGAGAACCTTGGCCTGAGCATCATCGCCTTTGCACACATCTCCCTGGAAAACCACCACGCCAGCACCGTCGCCGAATTCGACAAAGCCATTCAATCGTCGAATGAGGTATTGGAATGTTATATGACCAGTGGCGAATACGATTACATGTTAAAAGTAGTGGCCGCAGACATGGCCGCCTATGAATCATTTTTGAGCGATGTACTAATGCAGATAGCCGCCGTAAGAAATGTCAGCACCAGTTTTGCCTTGCGTCATAAAAAACTAACAACTGCATTGCCCCTAACAGGATTTTGATTTTGGCCTTTGCGGGATGAAAGACGAAATGTAGGGCCGAATTCATTCGGCCACGGAGGCCGCGGTCATGGCATGCGGCTGAATGAATTCAGCCCTACAGGATCTTTCCATAAACAAATCAATCCCGTACAGTCCGCTCCGTTGTAGGGTCGAATTCATTCGACCACGGCGGCAGGGGTGATGGCATGCGGCCGAATCAATTCGGCCCTACGGGGGGTTAGGGATAATTCCTATATATCCTGGACTATTTCATGACGTGTTCCATAGGCCAGAAATTCTGCCAGTTTTTTTCTTGCGAAAGGGATCTTTGAAATAATCTTCATGGGTAAGGGTGGGCTAAAGGCTTCATCTGATTTCAACGCTGCGCTGATAACGCGCTTTTGTGCTAATGATTGAAATCGTTGAATCATCGCAACGGCTGGTTCTCGTCTTTTCTGCACACGGGCTAAATCAGATAGTGCTAAACGATTTTCTTTGATTGGACGGGCTAATTGATTTACGGCTGCCACTGCATCCTGAATGGCATAATTGATACCTACTCCACCGACGGGCGACATGACATGGGCAGCATCTCCAATTAATAATAAGCCGTCTTTATACCATTGCTCTGCCCTGCCTGTTACGACAGACAGGATTGCCATTTGAGACCAGTCTTTTATTTCTGTAATGGTGTTGGCGATTCCCGGCGCGAGATGTTTTACGATTTCATGGAAATGTGCGATGCCTTGTTCTCGTAGTTTCTTATAATCACCTTTCATGATGATGTAACCGACCTGGAGGTACTCTTCTCGATTGATTATTACGATCATGTTGCCTGAGCCTATGTGTGCATTCACATCGTGGGCTGCGGTATCTGTTGGCAATGACAATCTAAACCAGACAATATCCATTGGTGGTGATGTTTTCTTAAGATTTATGCCTGCCAAACGTCTCGCACTTGAACCTCGGCCGTCTGCACCTATGGTTAGTTCGGCGTCAAGTTCATGTTCACTATTATCATAGCTATATTTAACGCCGATGATTTTTCCGTCTTCTTCAATCAGTTCGCGTACTTGTGCGCCCATCAGTATATTGAAACCCGCTAATTGCTTTCCTTTTTCAACGATATGACTTAGAAATTTCTCCTGTGGTATCAGGGCGACGTAGGGATATTTGGTGTCCATGGCAGAAAAGTCCGCCAAAGTGATTTCGGTATCGATAAAAGAAAAACTAAGCTTCTCAATCCGACTATTTGATTGTGCCAGGATTTCATCCACCAACCCCAGTTGTTCAAGAATTTCAAGTGAAGAAGCATGCAAGGTATCGCCACGAAATTCCCGATCGAAATCTTTCTTGCCTTCAAGCAAGACGACTGAGATACCGCGCAGGGCAAATAGATAAGCACAGATTACACCAGCAGGGCCACCACCGATAATGCAGACCTGGGCTTTATCTATACTGGACATAACTTCTTCTCTTCGAGCTGTTTACAAATTCAGTGCTTGTAAATCCAGACGACCATCTTTGATCGGCGGGCACCAATAATAGTTTCCGCTGAGAGCCTGTGAAATCCTGAACAGGGCATCAACAATACCATCATCTTTCCCAAGCATGCGATTGAGTAAAGCTTCAAAGGCATCAAATGACTTTCCAAACGCGACAAAAACCAGGCCTTCTCCACCCTCTTCTGCCCATGGCATAGAACGGCGTAAGATAAATGCTTCCGGATCGAAATCCTCCTGCGCTGTGCGCTTCACGTGCGCGGATTCCGGCGCATCTTCTATCTCTTCATTGTCACTGAGCCGACGACCAATCACGTGATCGCGTTCTTCATCCTCCATGGAACTTACGAAATCCAGATCATGCAACCATTGTTGGACGGCGACAAAAGATCCGCCATCCAGACCTTCTCCTTGAGCCGATACGATGGCCGCGGCAGTGGCCTTTTCTCCTTCGGGATTTTCTGTGCCATCAACGTAGCCTGTAAGATCACGACTGTCACGATACTGAAAAGCATCAATGACCTTCGTGAGGTCAAAGGCCGAGACCAAAGTTTGCTCGATATCTCTTGCGGCATGCACAAGTTCTCCTCGATCACTTCCTCTAAGCCAGCACCATAGCGCCGCCGGTGTTGATGGAAGATCTACGCTTGTGCCGTTTGAGACGGGAAAAGTGCGTAGTCCGTCTATTTCTGTATCTAAGGATTTGAGTAAAGATGCGCCTAGACCAACAACGACGTCAGTACCGTTTACTGACTCAGCGAGATCCAGCAAACATTCACGAGGATCGGTGTCTGGCCTCAAGGAAAATACAAGGTAGCGGGCTAAGGCGGGAGGGGGAAGAAGTATGCCTGGCTGTATATTGCTCATCATCTATCCAGAAAGTATTTTCAAGGCCTGTGTGTGCAAGGCTGAGTTGGCCGTCGCTAACACATTGCCACCATTTTCCACCGAAGCACCTTGCCAATCGGTAACTACCCCGCCCGCGGCTTCAATAATGGGAATCAAAGGCATAATGTCAAAAGGCTTCATTGCGGATTCCACGACAATATCGACAAAGCCGTGAGCGAGTAAGGCGTAACCATAACAATCTGTGCCAAATCGAGAGAAACGGCAAATCTCGCCGATTCTTACAAAACGATCCAGAGCATTGCCACTATTGAACATGGAGAGGTGAGTACAACATAAAATGGCGTCGGAGAGCTGATCCTTTTTACTGGTATGGATTTGTTTCTTGCCGTCGCTATTTATGATAAATGCGCCTTGCTGACTTCCGACATAGGTTTCTTTGACAAAGGGCTGGTGCATCAAACCAAGCACACATTCCTCTCCCTCCATTAATCCCAGTAATGTTCCCCACATAGGCGAGCCTGCAACGAAACCTCGGGTGCCATCAATGGGATCGATGAGCCACTTGAATGACCCCGTACCGCTCGTCTCACCCGCCTCCTCACCGATGACAGTGTGTCCTGGATAACTGTCATTTATTTTTCCTCGAATATAGTCTTCAATCTCCGTGTCCGCCAACGTCACCGGATCAAATTTAACGCCGTTCTTTTTATTGACGACATCAAGGTCTGAACGAAAATATTTTAATGCGATATCACCAGAGGCCTGAACTATCTGGGTAGCAAAGTCGACTAGCGCTTGCACTTCTTCTTTTGTGGACATTATTTGGTTTCCCTGCAAAGCTCTCTAATTGTGATTAATCTTGTTATGCTGCGATTTGAACGCCATTGTAATACATAGTAATGAATAAAAGGATCGTCGTCTTCATTCTTATCCTCGCCTCCTCTCTGTCGATGATGTCTTCGGATCTCTACGCCCCCAGCCTGCCACATTTAGCTGAGTTTTTTGACACCTCAGCAAGCAATATCAAATTAACCATGAGTTTGAATGTGCTGGCCTATGCTTTGGCGACACTGGTACACGGTCCCTTATCAGAACGATTCGGCCGAAGACCCGTGCTGTTATGGGGGTTGGCAAGTTTTACTGTTTTCAGTTTTTTCTGTGCCATCTCCCAGAACATTGAGCAACTCATCGTGGCCCGCGTTTTTCAGGGCATCAGCGCCGCGGTTGAAGGTGTTTTGGTACTGGCAATCATTCGCGACACCTTTGAAGAAAAAGATCAGGTCAGAGTGATGGCCTTGTTTGGCATCGCTAGCGCTTTGACTCCGGCCATCGCACCTGTGCTTGGCGGTTACGTGCATGTATTGTTTGGCTGGCGAATGAACTTTCACTTGTTGTTCGTGTTTGGATTTTTGGTAACCATTGCGGCCTGGTATTTCCTTGAGGAGTCGTCGCAAAAAAATCCCCATGCACTATCGCTGAAGACTATCGTCGGAGAGTATAGTCAGCTGCTCCAAAATGGCCCGTTTTTAAAATATTGCATTATCTCTGGCGCGGCTCTCGGCGTGTTCTTTGCCTTTATCACCGCCGGTCCCTTTATTCTTATTAATAATCATGGGCTGGCAACAGAAAGTTTCGGTTTCTTTCAATGCATCCTGGTCGCCGGTTACATGATCGGCAGTTATTCGGCCACGCGGCTCGTCAAAACTATCGCCATACCTCGCATCCTCAATGGTGGACTAGTAACGCTGATTCTTAGCGCCGCACTGACGCTGGGGCTGACTTTCAATGGAAACGATACGATTATCAGTCTAGCTGTTGCGATGTTTTTTGTCTCACTGGCTGCGGGGCCCATATTTGCAACGACGCCAACCCTGGCCATGGAGGCAAGTGACGGTTCTACAGGCTCTGCCGCTGCGATGTTGGTATCTTTTGAAATGGGCTTCGGCGCGCTCGCAGCTTTAAGTGTTGGCATCCTGCACGATGGAAGCGCGAGACCTTTGGGATTAACCATAGCCGGCCTCGCCACCTGCGCCTTAATGACCTACTTTATAAAACAAAAGCAGGTCGCTTAAGCAACGAGAATTACTCGACGATCTCTGCGACTTTAGAGGATTTTTTCGCGGCCTTTTTCTTTCGAGGCTTTGTCGCCTTTGTAGTCGTCAATCTGCCAAAAGCATCATAGGGAAATTCATCGACATGGATGATGTTCATAATCTTTTGATCGTATTCACGCATACGTTTGGCTTCTTCCTCACTCAATACACCGGCCTTAGCTCCCGCCTCTATCAGTTCCAGACCTAAGAGGGATGGCAGCACTTCGCTTTTGACCGCGTGGCGTAATTTTTTCTCAAGTGGTGCCACCTCATCAGCCATTATCATTGCCTCATTAAGCGCATGTATGTGGTGATGCTCTGATTCACTATCAAACACACCCTCAATAAGACGTTGGCGTGTTGGCGTGTTGTGAATAATTAAATCGGCAATTTTTCTTTCCAGCTCATCGGAAGGTTTATTGAATTGTTGTCCCAATGGAAATACCAATAAACGCATCTTCATAGCCGCTATACGCATCGGAAAATTCAATAAGACTTCATGCATCGCCTGCTGGTATTGATTAAAAAGAGTTTGGCATGCCCACTCCACGAGGGGCAAATCTTCGACGGGATTACCCTGGTCTTCGTACTCTTTCAACACCATGCTCGCCAGATAGAGATTACTCAGTAAATCGCCAAGACGGGCGGAGATCATTTCCCTGCGCTTTAAACCTGATTGCATGATTAGCATTGCAACATCAGTAACAACAACAAAGGCAGAACTTAGTCGGTGCAAATGTTGATAGTAACGTTTTACCGGTGAATGCTGCGGGGCATTTGCAAAAACGGAGCTTGTCAATGCATGAACCAGTGCTTTGGCGCCATTGTTATAGGTATAGCCAATGTGCTCGAACAGTATCTGGTCAAACTTTTCAATTGCCACCGCCTCATCAGTCTCAGACACCAACTCCATCTCTTTTAATACATACGGATGAGAGCGAATGGCACCCTGCCCGAATATCATCAGGTTGCGTGTCATGATATTCGCACCCTCTACCGTAATTGCCACCGGTATGGATTCATAAGGGATCGCCAGATAATTCTTTGGGCCTTTCATCACGGCTTTGCCGCCGTGAATATCCATCGCATCAATCAAAACCTGACGCGCCATCTCAGTGCAATGATATTTAAGAATGGAGGCTGGCACTGCGGGTTTAGCGCCTGCCGCAACGGCTTGCGCCGTGTGCATTAGCCCGGCATCAATGATGTAGTTCAGGCCAGCTATTCTGGCCAGGGGTTTTTGTATGCCTTCGAACTCGCCGATGGGCATACCGAATTGTTTACGAATTCGTGCATAAGCACTAGTCGCCGCCAATGCATACTTTGCGGCGCCGTTGCCGCCGGAGGGCAAACTGATGACACGTCCGGTTGACAAACAATTGACCAGCATTCGCCAACCTTTGCCAGCCATTTCCTTGCCGCCGATGATGGCATCTAAAGGTACAAATACATCTTTACCACGCACCGGACCGTTGAGAAAGGGATCACCTATCGGTAAATGGCGTAAGCCTATCTCAAGCCCTTTGGTATCCCGCGGAATGAGCGCGCAGGTAATGCCATAATCATCGACATCGCCAATCAAATGATCAGGATCCTGTAAACGAAATGCCAAACCCACTAGCGTCGCGACGGGGGCCAATGTGATATAGCGCTTGTCGAAATTCAAGCGCATACCAAGGACTTCTTTACCTTCCCATTTTCCCTTGCACACGATGCCAGTATCCGTCAATGAAGTCGCGTCGGATCCTGCTAATGGCGCTGTCAATGCAAAACACGGGATCTCTTCGCCCCTGGCCAGACGCGGCAAGTAATAATCTTTCTGTTTTTCCGTGCCATATTTAATCAACAGTTCACCCGGGCCAAGGGAATTGGGCACGCCGATGAAGGTGGCAACTACCGAACCACATGTCGATAGCCTGGTGAGCACCTTTGCTTGAGCCACGGCAGATAAATCCAGACCGCCGTACTCTTTGGGGATGATCATTCCCAGAAATCTTTCATCTTTAATATGCTGTACTACCTGCTCAGGTATGTCCGCTGTGGAATAGTGCACATTCCAGGGCTCGACCATCTTACAAAGTTCGTTCACCGGTCCATCCAGAAAGGCTTGTTCTTCTTCAGTCAGCGAAGGTAGGCCACTACTTAACAGTTTGTCCCAATCCGGGTTGCCCGTGAAAATCTCACCTTCCCACCAGACAGTGCCCGCATCTATCGCTTCACGTTCGGTTTCAGATATTGGCGGTAAAGCGGATTTATACCAACTGAAAAGCGGCTTGCTAATGTAATTTTTACGAAAATTTTCGACACAGAGGAAACACAGTACCAACGCACTGACGAATAAAATACCTGTGCAGAACCACGAACCATTACCAATAAATAGATAGGCGAAAAATAGAAGGCTTGATGTGAGCGCAGCGACTTTCAGACTCGCGCGTTTAAAGGCCAGTGCCGTGGCACCGATAACATAAAGAATAAGAACTGTAATACCACTCATGGTGTCTTCCTTATTTTAAACAAATGGTTTATGTATTAAGTGTAGACAATTTTTGCACATTTGTGCTTTACCTGAGCGCTGAAGACACTTCCATACTTTATAATCCGTCATTTCAATCTACCTGTGACCTTAAGCCTTCACTGAGCTTCAGCTTCTATTTTTTCCACTCCGTAAAGGTCTTCCCTTCTTTTGCTAACTTTTCCAGTAAAGGTGCAGGTGTCCAGTACAGATCACCGTAGCGTTCCCTGTACTTAGCTATGGCCTCATAAATATTGCTCAAGCCGACGGTATCTGCATAAATCATCGGCCCACCGCGGTAGCGCGGCATGCCGTAGCCATTGGCAAACACGACATCAATATCACTGGAGCGCTGTGCGATACCTTCCTCGAGCACCAGGGCGCCTTCATTGATCATGGCGCACATCAGCCGTTCCATAATCTCTTCATCGCTTATCTCGCGCGGTTCAATGCCAAGTATCTTCGCTTCTCTGGCGGCAATTTCAGCCACTTCAGGATCCGGCTTTGATGCTCTACCTTCATAAACATACATGCCTCTGCCCGTCTTTTGGCCATAGCGTTCCAGCTCAACCAATACATTACAGACTCTGTAATAGGCAGGATCATCAGGACGATCTTTCCATTCAGAGTTAAGTTTATTAAAGACATCGAGACCGGAAAGGTCGAGCACACTATTGGGTCCCATTGCCATTCCCCAGTCGAAGGCGACCTGGTCAATCCGCTCTGCAGAAACGCCTTCAAGTAACATTAATTGTGCTTCACGCACATATGGAAAGAACATGCGATTGCCAACGAAGCCAAAACAGACGCCGACCAGTACGCCAATTTTTTTAATGGTCTTTGCCAACGCCATTGTTGTCGCAATCACGTCTTTTGCCGTCTTTGCGCCTCGTACAATTTCAAGCAATGTCATTACGTTAGCTGGCGCAAAAAAGTGCAGACCGATGACATCTTCGGGTCTTTTGGTTATCTCGGCAATTTCATTAAGATCTAAAGAAGAAGTATTACTGGCTAAAATCGCTCCCTGTTTACAGACTTCATCGAGTTTTGTAAAAACTTCTTTTTTAATCGACATGTTTTCGAACACAGCTTCAACGACCAGATCTGCCTCGCTCATATCGGCATAATCCATTGTTCCTTTGATCAAGGACATCGTTTGTTCCAGGGCATCTTCACTCATGCGACCTTTCTTCACCATCGCTTCGTAATTCTTGCGGATGACGCCGAGGCCGCGATCCAGGCCTTCCTGACTCACTTCGAGAATGGTCACGGGAATGCCTGCGTTTAAAAAGTTCATCGCAATACCACCGCCCATGGTACCGGCACCGATAACACCAACAGATTTAATGTCACGCTTCTGTGTATCTTTTGGCACGTCGGAAATTTTCGCTACTTCCCTTTCGGCGAAAAATAAATGTCGTTGTGCCTCAGAATGGGTTGATGCTTTGCATTTATCGAACAAAGCGCGTTCTCGTCCCAGTGCATCTGCATAAGACAAAGACACTGCGGCCTCAACACATTGAACGATTTGCTCTGGGGCGAAAAACCCTCGAGTCTGTCTTTGCATTTGCTTTCTATAATCTGCAAAAAATCCGTCATCAAAGCCGGTAGCATCGACATCGGTTTTGCTCAGCTGGCGTAAGGGCGCTTTCGCGTCCAACAGACGTCCGGCGTAAGCGATGGCACCTTCGCGCAAATCACCTTCGATAAGCTCATCTATTACACCGTTGTCTTTGGCATCCTGAGCGGATATGGGTCGTCCGCTAATCATCATGTCGAGGGCTTTTTGAACCCCTGCTAGACGTGGTAATCGTTGCGTGCCACTTGCACCTGGCAACAGGCCCAATGTCACTTCAGGCAGACCCACTTTTGCGCTGGCTATCGCACAACGGTAGTGACAGCCCATCGCGGTTTCAAGACCACCACCTAAAGCGGTGCCATGAATCGCGGCGATAACAAGTTTTGAGCAATCTTCAATCTTCTGCACAAGCTCGGGTAGCCAGGGATCTTTTGGCGTGGAATTGAATTCTGAAATATCGGCTCCGGCGATAAAGGTTCGCCCGGCGCAGATGAGTACTGCCACAGCAGCATCAGCATCGGCCTCGAATTGCTCGATGGCATTCCAGGTTCCCTGGCGCACCGCATATCCCATGGCATTCACCGGTGGGCTATCAATCGTAATCACCGCAATATTATTTACTAACTCGTAGCTGACGACATCGGACATGATAAAAAGCTCCTTGGTACTATTATTATTGTTACCTTAAATTAGCCATCGTTCCCCTTGAGGACTTCAAGCCAGGTAAGCAAAGACGTAAAAAACGTCTATCCTAGTACAGTCAGTTTTGCGCTGCAACAATCCATAGATCTTGTTTGCTTCCCTTCTCTCTAGATAAGCCACTAAGATTTAATGGGTAACTCCTGGGCTTTAGTGACTGTCCTTAAAGCAAAACTGGATCGGACTTTGGCTATTCCCGGTAATCGGGTCAGGTTTTGATGATGAATACGCTCATAATCGGCAGCGTCGGCGACCACCACACGCAAGAGATAGTCATAATCACCGGACATAAGGTAACATTCCATCACCTCCGGGATCTCCAACACCCGCTTTTCGAAACTATCCAGCTCTTCCTGTTGCTGTTGAGCCAGGCTTATTTCTACAAACACATTTCCTGGTAAACCCACAGCGGCCTGGTTAACTATCATGGAATAACGCTCGATTACACCCGCGTCCTCCAATAACTTGACCCGCCTCAAACAAGCGGATTCGGATAAGTTGACCTTGCTGGCAAGATTAACATTGCTCAATCTTCCATCGATTTGCAGAACATGCAATATGGCACGATCAGTTTTATCTATTTTCATTTTTAGCAGATTCTTCTAATTTATTGGTCTATTTTTAAATTATATGTCAAGAAACGGTTTATATCCTAAATTAAAAGCAAGATAATTTCATTGAAATCCAACTACGCTTGCCACAGATATAACCACTTCGAAACAACACTATATTTGAGGAGAATCACCGTGCTGATTGGCGTCCCTAAAGAGATCAAAAACCACGAATATCGGGTCGGCCTGACACCTGGCAGTGTCCGCGAACTGCATCGTTATGGGCATGAAATCATAATTGAAACTGACGCTGGGGATGCGATTGGTATGTCAAACGATGATTATATAAAAGCGGGCGCAAGCATCGTCCCCAATGCGCAGGAGATATTTGCCAGAGCCGATATGATCGTCAAAGTTAAGGAACCACAACATGCTGAATGCCTGATGTTGCGAGAAAATCAGGCCTTATTCACCTATCTGCATCTGGCACCAGACCCTGAACAAACAAAATTATTACTGGATTCAGGTGTCATCGCTATTGCGTATGAAACCGTTACCGGTCCGAACAATTCCTTGCCTTTGCTTGCACCAATGAGCGAAGTGGCAGGGAGACTTTCAATCCAGGCTGGTGCCCACTCGCTTGAAAAGGCTCAGGGTGGAGCGGGTGTACTTCTTGGCGGCGTACCCGGTGTCGCTCCTGCAAAAGTTTTGATTATTGGCGGTGGCGTGGTCGGTGATAATGCTGCATATATGGCCAGAGGCATGGGGGCTGAGGTCACAATTCTTGATCGCTCTTTACCACGTTTGCGTGAACTGGATAGCGAATACGGTGGTCGTGTTAAGTGCGTCTTCTCGACGGTAGAAACCATTGAGGAATATGCCCTGGAAGCCGACTTGATTATCGGTGCCGTACTTGTACCTGGCTCTGCTGCACCCAAACTCTTAAGCCGGGACATTATCGGACGGATGAAAAAAGGCTCAGTGGTGGTGGATGTTGCGATCGATCAAGGTGGCTGTTTCGAGACATCAAAAGCGACAACTCACCAGGATCCGACTTATGTGGTCGATGGCGTTGTACATTATTGCGTTGCCAACATGCCAGGCGCGGTTGCTCGCACATCAACCCTCGCCCTGAATAATGCAACGCTTCCATTTACCCTGGCACTGGCAAATAGTGGTTATAAACAGGCCTTGCTCGGCAACCCCGATCTCAGAAATGGTTTAAATGTGTATAAAGGACGGATCACTTACGAGGCTGTCGCCAGAGACCTGGGCTATGACTACCAGCCAGCATCTGAAATATTGGCAGCCTAGAATCAAAAAAAGGGCAGGATGTCATTCTGCCCTTTTTAAACAAAAGATTTGTAAGTAGCTACTTACTTCGATGGAGTCTTTTATGTGTCTTCAGCAGAATTTGTGGATTAAGATAAAAGGTAAGCAAAAAATCATCGTCATTCCCGCATGTTTTTGGCGGGAATCCACAAGGAGTGGAGAATTAAGGAAATATACCAATCGGGTACTAACTCTTTAGTACGGTATCAAAGGTTGAATAAAAACATTGTTTAGCTGGATTTCCATCCTTAGGTTCGTAAACGGTGCTTCCCTGCACCACTTCTCCGCCAAAAACACGCGGGAATGACGGGCTTCTATTTAGCAACCTCAATAGAACTATTGTGTTTCTACTCATAGATTCTGCGGAAGAACCCCTGATTAATACATGTGCTGGCCACCATTAATGCTCAAGGTGGAACCCGTGATAAAACCGCCTTCATCACTCACTAGAAATAACACGCCTCGGGCTATTTCGTTGGCATTACCCAATCTACCCACAGGGATACCTGCAATGATTTTTTCCAGGACTTGCTCAGGTACCGCCCTCACCATGTCCGTATCGATATAGCCCGGCGCGATCGCATTCACCGTAATGCCTTTTGCGGCACCTTCCTGAGCCAAAGCCTTGGTAAAACCATGTATTCCGGATTTAGCAGCGGCGTAATTGACCTGGCCATATTGACCTGCCTGACCATTAACCGATCCGATATTCACAATGCGGCCAAAATTTCGCTCACGCATGCCATCAATGACAACACGAGCCATATTAAAACAGGAACTGAGGTTAGTCTGGATAACGGAATTCCATTGGTCATAACTCATGCGATGCATCGTGCCATCACGGGTTATCCCGGCATTGTTTACCAGTACGTCAACAGGACCAAGATCAACTTCAATTTGTTTCGCGGCAGCCTCACAGGCCTCAAAATCGCTAACATTTAATTTATAAACGGCTATGTCAGTCTTCTTGGTGAAGCGTTTAGCCGCTTCCTCATTTCCTGCATAAATTGCGGCAACTGTGTACCCGGCATCTTTCAAGCCAATAGATATTGACTCGCCGATACCGCGGGTACCCCCTGTTACTATAGCTACACGCCCCATGATGCTCTCCTTTGATACTAGAACGGGTTAAATTGAACCCATTGAAATTTAGTTTTGCATGAAATTATGAGGCGAGAATATATCAGTAATTATGTTGCAACGCAACAATTCATATGGCAGCGTTATTTCTATGCTTAGTCCAAATCCATGATTTCCATATTTTTATCACATTCTTCCGTTATTATCGTCGATAAAATCCTATACTTAGTGACAGTGATTCGAGACCAAATCTGAGCGCCATTGCTGATTAGGGAGAATTTCCCTATTAAGAAGGCTAGCGGGAACATCAGGATGGTTTTACACTCAAATTACTGTTACTAACCGAGACAAAATTCGTAAAGGGAAATCGATGATAAATATCTGGCCTTACCTCGTTCTTTCGTTCTCAGCTCTGATGCTTACACAGCAGGTCTGCGTGGCAGCGAATGATGATGACGCCGAGTTAAGCCATACCGTTATTTATCCAGATTCCGAAACTGATCCAGATTCCGAACCTTTGTCTGCGCCAGTTAAAAAATCGCAAATAATCGCAAGCGCTGAACAACTTGAAACCATTCAATATTACGAAAAGTTGATTCTTGAACTGGAAAGTTCAGGCGGTGTTTATCAGAACCAGCTTTCTGAAGTACTTTCCAGTCTTGGCACGACTTATCAATCCATTGACCAGCACGAAGCCGCGATCGATGTTTTTCAACGTTCATTACATATTACGCGCGTCAATGACGGTTTGTATGGACTGAATCAGATCCCCATGTTGGAAAAATTAATTGAAAGTAATAGCAAACTCAGGGATTGGGACAACCTGGACAAAAATTATCACAATCTCTACTGGATTAGTAAGCGACACTACGGTGACAATAATCCGGAACTCCTGGCCTTAATCGACCGCATCGGCCGATGGCATCTGCAAGCCTATGAGCTGGAACCTGGGCCCGAGTCTTTTTCACACTTGATTAATGCAGAATCCTTATATAACAAATCTGTCGAAATTCTCCAGCTGCATAGTGGTAAGTACGATATAAGACTCATTAACGCCCTATACGGTATAGCACTTACAAATTATCAGATCGCCGCACAGGTGAGTAATGCAGAGAATTTTGATGATATTCGCGCGGGCTACAGAGAATCAAGTGAGGCCCGTCGAATGTTGCAGGAAGAACGCGCCCGACAAGACCTGATTATGCATAGTTATACGAAAGGCAAAGTCGCTATGAATCAAATTGTCGATATCCATGCCAACAACCCGATATTACCGGTGGACACTCAGGCAATGGCGATGACTCACCTTGGCGACTGGTATTTACTTTTTAACAAGAGGAATAGCGCCGCCGAAACCTATGAGCAAGCCTATCAATTATTGCAAAATGACGGTATGGATCCGGAAAAAATAGATAGACTATTCGGACAACCCCGAACGCTTCCGGCGATTCATCTGCCCGTCCAAAACAAAGAAGACCTTCTCCCTGAAAACCCTTCTTATGTACTCGCCTCATTTGATGTCAGCTCGTCTGGCAAGGCTCAGAACATTCAAATTATAGAATCCGAGCCTGAGGATAATGAATCGTATCTGCGGCGAGCAAAACGAAGTATCGCCGCTACCAAGTTTCGACCCAGATTTGAAAATGGTAAACCGGTGGAAACCACCGGCGTTAGTTTGCGTTATGTATTCACCGACTGAAAAAATAAATCTACATTATGAAAATTACTGACACCTTCATTCCCCGAGTTTTTCTGATTTCGACCCTGACTTTTATTGCTGCATGTAATACCGTGCCCAGCAGCTCTTCATCGTCGTCGTCCGGCGGACCTCCTTCGAGTAGTTCAGGGTCATCTTCCTCATCGTCTTCTTCGAGTGGATCCAGTGGTAGTCAAGGTTCATCATCCTCTTCTCAGGGCTCATCAGGCTCCGGACAATCCTCGGCCGGAACGAGCGGTAGTAAAACCGGCTCACAGGGTAAATCGGCTTCTCAATCCGGAAACGACGACAAAGGCGAACAAGGTGGTGCAGCCAGTGCAGGTAAAGGACAAGGAGGTGCGAAGACGGACGATGAGATTCTTGCTGATGCGCTTGGCGAATTTGATAAGGGAATTAACAAAGCACAACAATCCGGTGAAGAACAAGGTGGAGAAGGTTCGGGCACTTCTGTGGGTGCGACGCCTGGCAGTGGAGAGGGTGAATTAACCGAAGAAGAAAAAGCCATGATTCTAGAAGCGCGACTAAATAACAAGTTTGCCAAATTCGATAACTTGATGCTGGGCGAGAGAGAAAAGGTCGCCAGGGGCGATAACGAGAATGGCAATTCTGGCGGTGCTGGATATGGTGACGGTGGAGGTGATGGCGAAGGGTCCGGTGACGATCCATTGCAAACCGCTATGGCAGATCAGCAACCACTACCGCCACGCGGTACTGGTTTCCCTGGCGATATCGTAAGGAAAGACATTTCACCTGCGCCTGGGGATGTAGGAAATGGTCAGGACGACGATATTATTGCAAGACAATTGCGCGAGGCGGCACAAAAGGAACAGGATCCCGAGTTACAAGCCAAACTTTGGGATGAATACCGAAAATACAAAAAAGGGGCTTAAAAGGCGAGAAAAATGATGACACGACAAAATCTACTCTATTCATTACTTATTTTTGTATTGGTGACAACGGTTGGCTGCAACAGCACCACAGTCAGGTCAACCGAACGCGAAAAAATCACTTTGCAACCCGTGCAAATACCTGAAGAACTCCTGCTTGATGTAGGTATCGGTATTTTTAAACCTGGCGTCGATGCCATCAGCTCAGGTGAGCCCGGTGTTTATCCGAAAATCCGCGAAGCCGAAGCGCGATTCATGCCTTATATGCTAATGGATACTATGCAAAAAAGTGGCAGTTGGGGTACGGTGCGCGTTATTCCACAACGGCAGAGCGAAATGGATCTCTGGGTTGACGCAGAGATTCTACGTTCCGATGGCGAGAATCTACAGCTGATGGTGAAAGTTCAGGATTCTTCAGGTAAAACCTGGTACACAAAAAAATACTCTGACGTTGCCAGCAAATACTCCTACGATACCAGTCTGCCCAATCGCACTGAACCTTTTCAGGCCCTGTATAACCAGATATCCAACGATATGCTTGTTCACTACAGGCAACTTGATCCAGTTCAGGTGAAGAATATTCGTATTATTACTGAACTGAAATTCGCCAAAGAGTTTTCTGCCGACGCTTTTAGCGATCACCTCGGCATTGATAAAAATGGTCGTTATTTTGTTGCCCGCTTACCGGCCGATGATGATCCGATTTTACTCCGAGTGAAACAAATACGTGAACGAGATTATATGTTTGTCGACACACTTCAGGAATATTACGGCTCTTTTGTGCGCCAAATGGAAGTCCCCTATCTCGAATGGCGACGTGCATTTTATGAAGAAAACCAGGCCTTGCAGGAAGTTAAATCTCAATCACGAAATCGAGTGATCGGCGGTGCTCTTGCCGTCCTGGCAGGCATACTCGCCCAGGGTGTCGACAGTAGAACAGCACGTACAGCAGGCGCCGTAGGCATAGGCGCTGGTATTGGTGCCGTCATGAGTGGGCTCAATAAAGGAGAAGAAGCAAAGGTTCACGCTGAGGCACTGGAAGAAATCTCAGCTTCCATGGATGCGGAAATGCAGCCGCATACCATGAAGCTGGAAGATCGGACAATTACCCTGTCGGGATCTGTGAACGAACAGTATGGTCAATGGCGCCAACTGCTAAAAGACATCTATAAGGCTGAAACCGGTCAAACTACTAGCTCACCACAAAGCTGACTTTATATTACAGGTGATCTTTCAAGCCGATGAACATAAAAAGTTCATCGTGATGTTCTCAATGAATCAATATAATTCAAATACTATAAAAATATGGTGGAAGACAATATCGAGAATTCGAACGAGGGATTTACACGCATTGAGCCCGCTTCAATTAGTCTAACAACAAATTCTTCACCGGAAAATTCAAAAAAACCGCTTGCCTTCCTGAAACACTCTCCTTTTATATGGTTAGGACTTGGCATCCTGTTAAGCTCGGCTCTCGTCGTTATTTTTTTACTACCGCGATGGGTAAGCACACCCGCTCCGCAAACACTTTCGCGAGCGCCTGCCGAAGCAAGCGCAGAAGCGGCCGCGCCAAAACCAGTCAATAAAAACAAGATTTCGCCCTGGGAAAAAGCTCAGGAATCACAACTACGCAAGGAGACTCAGGACATATTGTCGCAAATGCTGGAAGCTCAAAAAGCGCTTTCACAAAGAGGCGTTGAAGTCTGGGCTGGAGAAGATTATGCCCGCGCTATGCAATTTGCAGCCACGGGCGATGAGCGCTATAACGAACGAGATTTCGTCAACTCCCGAGCAGAATATGAGCAGGCCCTGACTATTTTTTCTCGACTGGTTGAAGAAATGGACGGCGTATTCGAAGCGGCCCTGGAGAAAGGTAACCAGGCTTTGACGGATGGCAATTCGAAAGCGGCTATGGAAGCATTTCAACTGGCTCTGGCGATGGATTCCATTGATAGAGCGGCTATCGTGGGTCAGCAAAGGGCAGAGAGTCTCAACAATGTCCTGGCTTTAATGGATACCGCAGATGACCTTCTACACAAGGGGAAACTGGATGAAGCCAGGGCGAGCTACCAGCAAGTTCTAGAGTTGGATAGTTATTATGATCCCGCTAAAAAACAGATTGAAGCTACGGACACGCTTATCCTTGATCGAGGATTCAATAAACATATGTCTGATGGTTTCGCTGCTATGGAAAACAGACGCTTTAGCGAGGCACGGCTTGCTTTCGATAAGGCGCTCAAATTGAAACCTCGTGCAGTGGAGGCACGAGCTGCGCTGGAACAAACAAACCACAAACTAACAACAATAAATATCACTTCCCTTTTAGCTGATGCCAGAAAATTGGAAGACGAGGAAAAATGGGGCGCGGCACTGGATAAGTACAGGGCAGCACTCAAACTCGATAACTCTCTGGCAGAGGCACAGCAAGGTCAGCAATTTGCCACATTAAGGAACAAATTACATGAGCGCCTTGAGCTCATTCTGGCTCAGCATCAACGTCTCTACGATCCAAAGGTATACAGTGAAACTGTCGAGTTTCAGAATAAGTTGAGTGCCTTGTCCAAGCCAGGTCCAGTATTGAGGAAGCAGCTTGAGTCTCTGAGTAAATTATTGAATAAAGCCGATTCGCTCGTCGCAGTGAACCTGCGGTCCGACAACCTGACCATGGTGACTTTACGTAAAGTGGGCGATTACGGAAACTTCCTCGAAAAGAGTCTCCTCTTGCGTCCAGGAAAATACGTCGCTGTGGGTATTCGCAAGAACTATCGCGATATTAGAGTTGAGTTCACTGTCGACCCTGATAAGCCTTTACAAACAATTACCATACAGACAGAAGAAGAAATCGCTCTGCGCAAGTAACACTGTCGCTTACAGGAATACGAAACCAAAATAATTATTTTGAATCGTGAAAGAAAACCAAAGACTGTGGTTCTAATGTGTTTCGAAACATATTTATCAAAAACAAAAAATAAATGGATAACAATAATAACAACGAAACAATCAGCCCTGTATCCTTTGAACAGGGAGAGGCAATAAAGCCCGTCAAGTTTGAACCCTTGAGTGGTGAAACAGCAGCGCCCTCCTTTACTATTCCGCGTCGCACTGCTTTTGTGAGTATCAGCCTGTTCATTTGTGCGGCTATTGCCGCTTTTTTGTTTGCAGCAAAAGCGGTTTATATCGAAACCACACCGACCAGCGCAGAGATTGATATCCACAGTATGTTGAAATTGAAACTTGCTGATCGCTATCTGCTTATGAGTTCTGACCATGACTTGAGGCTGAAAGCCACTGGTTACTATGATTTGCAACAGACACTGCGTGTAACAAAGGCACAGGATCAGCATTTTTCCTTTGAGCTACAACGCCTGCCCGGTCATCTTCAGCTAAGCACGGATCCTGTTATGGGTGCTGAGGTTTTTGTTGATGGCAAGACCGTCGGTCACACACCTGCGCTGATACGCGACATCGCTGCTGGTGAGCGGCACTTGCGTATCGTTGCTGAGCGATATTTTCCTCTAGAGCAAACGATTGATATTGAAGGACTGGATAAAGAGCAACAATTACAGGCGGAATTGGTACCTGCATGGGCGGAAGTGACCATAGCCACGAAGCCTGAAGGTGCGGATATATTCGTCGATGATGAATTGTTGGGACAAACACCGTTCACAGCAGAAATTCTCGAAGGTAAACATAAAATTCGCATCAAGCTTGCCGGTCACAAACTTTGGCAGAACGATATCAATGCTATCGCAAATGAAGCGGTGGACTTATCCGACATCAAACTTGAGTTAGCGGATGCCGTTGTCTTCCTCGCATCTGAACCACCACGGGCCAACGCGACTGTTGATGGTGAATATAAAGGTTTAACGCCGCTGGAAATAGCTCTCACACCAGGAAAAGTAAGTGCCATACGCCTTTTCAAGCAAGGCTATCAATCTGCCTCTCGCAATATTACGGTTGAATCGGGTGAGGAAAAACGACTGGTCGTCACACTTGCAGCGGAGCTCGTGGATGTCGAGTTTAATGTCATGCCGTCAGATGCCCGCTTGCTCATCGACGGCAAAGTCCAGAGCCAGGCAAATCAAACGCTACAATTGTCTGCAAAAACCCACCGTATAGAAGTTCGCAAAGAAGGGTATATCAGCTTTGAGACAAAAATCACGCCACACACAGGCATCCCTCAGCAGGTAAATGTCAATCTGAAAAGTGAACGACAGGCACAAGTTGAAAAAATAAAACCCGTCTATGCCAACACCGCAGGACAGACGCTTAAATTATTTTATCCAGGTGCTTTTACAATGGGCGCATCCCGTAGAGAACCTGGCCGACGCGCCAATGAAACCCTGCGCAATGTTGACCTGAAACGCCCTTTCTATATGGGCATTCATGAAGTCACGAATGTGCAATACAAAAAATTTGCCGAAGGTCACGCCTCTGGTAGCATTCAGGGAACCAGTATCGACGGGGATAATCAACCGGTCGCGAAGGTGAACTGGGAGCAGGCGGCCAGATACTGCAACTGGTTGAGTAAAGCTGAATCTTTAACGCCCTTCTACCTGGAAAAAGACAATAAGATTAGCGGAGCCAATGCCTCAGCTAATGGTTATCGACTTCCGAGCGAAGCAGAGTGGGCGTGGGCGGCTCGTGTCAAAGGCAAGGACGTGTTCTTGAAGTTTCCCTGGGGCGAGCAAATGCCACCACCGGATAAAAATGGCAATTATGCAGATACTTCAGCATCCGGTTTTTTGGCGAAAATAATTAACGGCTACAATGATGGTTATTTGGCATCTGCCCCCGTAGGTAGTTTTGCCGCCAACTCCAAAGGCCTGTTTGACATGGGTGGTAATGTGGCAGAATGGGTTCATGATTTTTATGACATCCAACTGGGGACAGCCAATAAAGCCCCGGTCGACCCACTTGGACCTGACACGGGAGAATTTCACGTATTGCGAGGTTCCAGCTGGGCCCACGGAACGGTTACCGAATTGAGATTGTCATATAGAGACTATAATGCGAAATCTCGCGACGATGTAGGCTTTCGGATCGCACGATACCTGGAGTAAATTTATGCGTTTTCTATTAATTTTGTTTCTGACCTTTAGTCTAATGACTGTCAATGCGCAGGACGCCTCAACGACGACTGGAGAGGATGAAATTCAGAGTGAGAAAATAGAGAACGAAAAAAACGAAAAAAAACCGAAGAATGTTGAGACGCCAGACTCATTTGACGCAACTGAAAAATTATCGGAAGACATCCCGGCTCCCTTTCCCGTAGATATTTAGAATTCTTATGAAACATAACCCGCTCTCCGATTTTCTTTACCAATTATTTGCGCTTTTCTTTGCCTTTATTCTCGTGCACGCAATCTATGTGACTGTTGTTCGTCCGAAGGCCAATGCCATACTCGAAGAGCAACAAATTCATCAACAGGCAGGAGAAGTTTATGAGATAAAGCGTTCAATCTTTATTGTCGTTAAAGATTACGAACAAGAAGCATGTTTCATTCTTGCCCTCTGGGTTATCGCGATCATGGGACTGAAGGCAAAAATGGTTCTTGAAGAAAGAAATTTGCTGTCAAAATCACTCCTGGAAGTCACCGCGGGCACCAGTATATTACCGGAAGATGCGCGGCAATATTCCCGCACATTACAAACACTGCCTGAAGAAGAAAGAGAGTATCTGTTACCCAGAGTCCTTCTTTCAGCCCTGCAACGCTTTGGCTCGACACGCAATATCCAGGATGTCGCCTCTGCAGTTAAAGACGTGTGTGAAACTGAGTCTGACCGACTGGACTCCGAGCTTTCCATGATCAGATACATTATCTGGGCCGTGCCCTCGATTGGCTTTATCGGCACTGTGCGTGGTATCGGTGAGGCTCTGGGACAGGCTCACAAAGCGGTCGAAGGTGATATTGTCGGCGTCACTGTTAGTCTGGGTGTAGCATTCAATTCGACCTTCATTGCTTTGATCATCAGCATCCTCATTATGTTTCTTATGCATCAATTGCAATTGACCCAGGAACGACTGGTATTGGACACACAAACCTACTGCGATATGAATTTGATCCGACATCTGCAGGTCCGTTAATAGACTCATAATCTTCATCCACGTCGAGAAGTGTTAAAAAAAATATGACAAGCTGTGTTATTGAATTGAATGACAATGAGATCCGCGTCGGCCTTGGCGGTGACATTATATTACGCAGCCCTGGATATGCGCTTATTGATGGTGAGAGAATTGAACTTGGTGAGGCCGCAGCGAAACAGGCTCGTCTTAATCCGCGCGCTGTCCACAATCGATACTGGAAGAACCTGAACCAGGATCCATTACAATACCCTTCGTCACGTGCTCGTCATAACGCCGATCTTGCTTTTGCGCAATTGCTCGCTATCCATGAAAAAGCCGGCAAACCTGTTGAGGCAATATTTGCGGTTCCCGCTACCTACTCCAAAGAACAACTGGCTTTACTGCTGGGATTAGTTGATGCCAGCCCTTTTAAAGCCGTAGGGCTTGTTGATAGTGCGGTCGCAGCGACTTCTCCTGTTGCAGGCAAAGGTAACTATGTACATATAGATATACATCTACACCAAACAATTTTGACCAGAGTCAATGTCGATGATCAGGTTCGTCGTTCATCCGTTCAAATTATCGATGGTGCAGGTATGCTGTCTATTTTTGATGCAACGGCTCATTTAATTGCAGATCTGTTTATCAAGGAATCTCGCTTTGATCCCCAGCACCATCCAGAAACAGAACAGGCCCTATATGATCAGATCCCTGCCTGTTTGAATTCTCTTCTAACAAATAGCGAAGTCGCTCTGGAAATTCAATATCACCAAACGCAGCACCAGGCCAAATTACCTGCGGATTTGTTAAAAAATACCTTACAAGTCCAGTATCACAAAATTGTCAGCGCTATTAACCCAACGGATTTTTGCCTTTTGAGTTATCAGATAGCTCAACTGCCAGGGCTGATAACGCTACTGAGCGACTATGAAGTTTTGCCAGCACTAGCTATCTTCCAGGCATGTGATACACATGAATCCAGTATTCGATCAACAGGATCTGCATTAAATTATGTAACAAGTTTGCCTGCAACAAGTGAACCGCTGATAACAGAGATCGCTAAACCCATTATAGCCGCCAAAATTGCTACGGCGCAGAACAAACCGGGCATTACGCATATTTTACATGAACACAACGCGTATCCCTTGAATGAGGATCACGTATATTTATCCGCTACGGGCGTAATAAATAAAGGTGACTTGAATAGTAGTCATTGTTCGATCAAATTAAATAACGGAAATTTTAGTTTACAGCCCGAAGGGGAACTCACGGTATTTTTGAACGGCGAGCAACTTAAACAAGCTGTACAAGTGGCGGCAGGCGACATCATCAGTTTTGTTGGCTCAAATACGGAGTACACCTTTATTCATGTAAGCGATTGAAATGTCCTTTAGCCGACGCAAATTCTCTGCCTTTAGCCTTTCCTTTCTTGACATCATGTCCTGTGGATTTGGTGCCGCTGTATTATTGTTCCTGATTATAAAACACAACGTCGATACCAGTACGCCGCAGCCTGTCATAGATACCGACATGACCTCAGAAGTTGTGTTGCTGGAGGAAGAAGTCCTCGAAGGCCAAAAACACCTGGTAAGAATTCGCAACACGATTTCCGATATTGATGAAAAACTGGTTGAAGCTCAAGGCCTGGCGCGTCGTATCATGGATGAAATAAGCTTGACCGAAGGGCTAACGAACGAGTTAGTCCTGGATGGCAAAGACGGAAAACTGAATAAAATAAAGGCGGACATCATCAGACTGGAGACTGAAAAACAACAGTTACTAAAAGAGTTGAACAAGACTGGTGAAGATTCACGCAAGTACGCCGGTGATGGTAATCGGGCCTATGTAACCGGCCTGAGAATGGGTGGCAAGCGTTTACTGATATTGCTCGACACCTCGGGAAGTATGCTCGACAACACCATTGTCAATATTATACGCCGCCGCAATATGCGTGATGAAAGAAAGCGCACCGCACCAAAATGGAAAAACGCCCTGGATATTGTGGACTGGATAAGCGCCAAGTTTCCCAATAACAGCGAATACCAGATTTATACTTTTAGTACCGGGACGGAAGCCGCCATAAGCGATACCAAGGGCAAGTGGTTGAAAGTAAGTAATAAGTTGCAGCTGGATCTTGCTATCAAAAACTTGAAAGAAATTGTTCCCGAAAAAGGGACTAATCTCGAACAGGCCTTTAAGGCTATTAGTCAACTTCGCCCCTTACCGGATAATATTTATCTGATTACTGATGGCTTGCCCACAAAGGGCTCAAAAACCACTCGCGGAGCAACTATTTCCGGCAAAGAACGTCTAAACTTGTTTACGGCAGCATTAAAAAGTCTGCCCCCGGGTGTACCGGTTAATACCATTTTGTCTCCCATGGAAGGCGACCCTGATGCCGCGAATGCGTTTTGGAAACTTTCTCAGTTGACCAAGGGTTCTTATATGAGCCCTTCGGAGGATTGGCCTTGAGAAAAAAAGATCGCGAAAATGATGCCTTTAATCTATCCTTCCTGGATGTCATCACCTGTGGTTTTGGTGCCATTATCCTCTTGCTGATGATAGCAAGACCCGGCGTAATCACAGTACTCGAAACGAGTGATATATCTTTACAGGGTGTCGTCCGGGCCCTGCAAACCCAGCTATTTGAAATACGCGGCGAAACAAAAATACTCAATCGCGACTTAAATGCTAAACACGAACAGATATCGGTGTGGGATGAAAAAGTTGCCCGTCTTCAATCTGACCTTAAATATACTAAAACTAAATACGAAGATGTCACTGAAGATTCTTCGGTAAATGCAATCATTACCGGAGAGCTTGACCTGGCCTTGCAATCAATGACCGCTGAAATGCAACGTTTGATGGCGCAGAAAAGTGAGATCAATACCAGTTTGGTTGGTGGCATCCCGGTTGATAGTGAGTACATCATTTTCATCATCGACACATCAGGCAGTATGGTGAATGCGAACTGGGAAAAAATGATCAACCAGCTAGTTGTCACGCTTGATGTTTATCCGAAAGTTAAAGGCATTCAAATAATGAGTGACATGGGCGCCTATATGGTTTCCCAATATCGCGGCAAATGGATCCCTGATACCAAAGGCCGGCGCAATGCCATGATCAGACAACTACGCAGCTGGAATACTTTTAGTAACAGTAGTCCCGTAGAAGGCATTACCACGGCTATACGCAGTTTTTATGATCCGAAAAAGAAGATAAGCATTTATGTATTCGGCGATGAATTTACCGGTCGTTCCGTCAGGGAAGTTGTTCAGGTTATTGACCGCATAAATCCTAAAGACGCCAAGGGTAAAACCAAAATTCGCATTCATGCAGTTGGTTTTCCTGTGCCCGACACGGCACCCGAACACTTTCAGATAACCAGAAGACGTTTTGCAACCCTAATGCGCGAGCTAACTCAGAAAAATGGTGGTACATTTGTCGCTCTAAATTAGCAGTCTGCCCTACTTGGAGCTATGCTGTAGCTCAGGTAATCCTGAAAGATTCAGGCCTGAGCCGTAAACTAGAGTATGTTAGAGAAATCGTTAGTCATGAAAATAGAAATAATGAAACCGTTCAACTTATTTCGATTAGTTTTTTTTATTGCTTTGTTCTTCAGTTTGTCAGGCTGTGACCAATCGCTGACCATGGTAGCCGAAACGGACGTGCCAATACCCCTGGCAATAAAGCTCCCTTTGACTATGGGGGTTTACTATGACGATAAGTTTCGTAATTATATCTACGAGGAAGATTCAGAGGATCGACCCAAGTGGGCTATAAACAGCGGCGCGTCACAGGTCGAACTATTTGACCGGGTGCTGCCATCAATGTTTCAGGATATAAGTTACGTGGAAAGCACGGCTGGCGGCCAGGGAAATGTAGATGGCATTCTGGTTCCCGAAGTTGAAGAAATGCAATTCGCCTTGCCACGCGAAACTAAATCTGATCTATATGAAGTGTGGATAAAATACAAAGTTAAACTACTTGCTGCAAATGGAGATCTCGTCGCCGACTGGCCAGTAACCGGTTATGGCAAGTCCTCGATAGAATTTCTCAAAAGTCGCGATAAAGGCCTGCAGGCCGCGATTAATTCGGCGTTTCGCGATGCTGGTGCAAAATTTTCTCTTACCTTCACCAAGGTTCCGCCAATCCGCGAGTGGCTTGCGAATAAACCCGAAGTTTGTAAAAGCCATGTGACAGATATTTGCTGAATATGAAGCTAAATGCGGACATGATTAGCAAATTGGTGACATTACTCGTCATGGCATTGCTGATATCAGCCTGCAATAGTAAAACGAGAATTGATGAATATCGGCAAAATCCAGCAAGCATAATGAATGCCGAAGATACAGTCGTTATACTCGGACGACGCCATAGCAGCGGACATGAAACAGAAATAGATTTTGTTTCCTGTGTTGGCGACTCTTTGGCCAGCGGACAGTCCGCCATACCGGTCATCCCGGAGGAACAGTTCGTTGATGCTCTGTATCCCTATTTTGAAACCAGCACCGCGCCTATGGACGTCAAGAACCTTGATCGGCTCGTACAAAACCCCGCCATAGCAGAAAAGTTTGCGGATTTTAATTTGCGTTATTTTATCTGGATAGATGGCTCCACTGAAACAACCGATAAGAAAGGCTCAATTTCCTGTGCCATTGGTCCTGGAGGTGGTGGCTGTTTCGGCTTTGCGACCTGGGATGATGAAGCCAACTATGAAGCCAATATATGGGATTTCAAAAACCTGCAGCTCACCGGAAAAATAAATGCTGAAACGCAAGGGACTTCGTATTTGCCTGCGATTGTCATTCCTATCCCTATGCTGGCACGGGTGCAGGCTAGCGCGTGTAAAAGCATGGCTGAACAACTCAAGAGTTTTTTACAATAAATTGATCGATTATATTGAATATTGATTGATATTCCTTGTCCAAGAGAAAGGAACGCTACATAAAAATCAAACCCAGTTGGATTCTTATACTATGCATCGAATAATCATAGCCCTTCTCCTCTGTACCCAACTTCTACATCAAGTTGCCGTTGCCAAAGATAATGGACCCGCTGCATGGAGAATAAGAGACCTCGCCAGTGCGCCGCTCGAAAAGGTCGAATTACGTGGGCCAAAAAACAAAGTCTTTGGCACAGTTGAGACCAAGCAAATGCTGCTGGTTTATTCGGCCATGACTGCCATTATGGAAATTGCGGAACTTAATGCTGAGCTATTCGTTGTCGAAGGCAAAGCACCCAATGCCTTTGCCACGATCGGTCTGGATGAGCAGAAGAATGAGCAAAATGTTATCGGCTTTACCTTTGGAATGCTGGACATGATAGGTATGGATGTGGACGCAGCCGCAGCGATCATTGGTCATGAACTTGCGCATTTAAAACTGAAGCATATTGAAGAAAGAAAGGAGGCCATTAAAAACTCCAGCACCACCACTTTTTCTGCATCCTCTACCAAGTACACGCGAGATAACGAACGCGAATCCGATTACCTGGGCGCAATCTGGGCTGTCGAAGCCGGTTATGATCCGGGAGGTGCCGTGCGTGTACATGAGAAACTCTACAAGTTATCGAAAAGACAAGTGGGCTTTAGCGGCTCACACCCATCCAGTATTGAGCGCATCACCATCCTGAAGTCGCTTGTGCGAAGGCTTTCCAAATAGCATGACTGCCTGATTCAGCACAACCTTATGTCGAAACGCTTCGCACTCATCCAATTTCCACTAATATCCAATAGCAAGAAATAATTCTGCGCCACCTGTGAAGCGACAAACTCAGGCTTACTTATACGCGATCAGTACAGTATTACTCTGGTCAACCGTTGCCTCTGCATTCAAGATCAGTCTGCGTTACCTGGATGTTTGGCAACTTCTATTCGTGTCAAGCATTACGGCAACAGCGTGCCTGCTGATAACCCTTGTTTATCAAAAAAAACAATCCTTGCTTCGTGCACTCAATAAGAATGAATTATTCCGCTTATTAGTATTCGGATTATTGAACCCTTTTTGTTACTACCTGATTTTGTTCAAGGCCTACGCCTTGCTGCCCGCACAAATTGCTCAGACGCTAAACTACACCTGGGCAATTACTTTGATGTTCTTATCTATTCCGATTCTAAAGCATAAAGTAAGCCGCTACGATTTGCTGGCCTCACTGATTTGTTATACCGGCGTTGTCATTATTTGTTTCCGCGGAGAACAATTTCCTGACGGCACCTTAGACCTTTCAGGAATCGCGCTTGCATTATTCAGTACGCTTATCTGGGCTATCTATTGGCTTTACAAAACCAGGGATAAAATTGATGCCGTGGTCGGCCTGTTCGTCAGTTTTGCCTTCAGTCTACCTTTCATTACCCTCGGCTGTTTAGTTTATTCCGACTTTGTATTTACAAACATGACAGGCATTCTCGGCGGAATATATGTGGGCCTTTTCGAAATGGGCATCACCTACATCCTCTGGTTATTGGCCTTACAACATACAAGCTCGGCGGCGAAAATTAGCACGCTTATTTTTCTCTCACCCTTCCTTTCTTTGTTCATTATCCATTATGTTGTC
This sequence comes from Planctomycetota bacterium, assembly GCA_047638675.1. Taxonomy (GTDB): domain Bacteria; phylum Pseudomonadota; class Gammaproteobacteria; order Eutrophobiales; family Eutrophobiaceae; genus WLWS01. The sequence continues at coordinate 35,821 of JBLIML010000014.1, forward strand.
GGAGAGACGATTGCGAAATCCACTGTCATCGGTTTACTAATGATCGTTTGTGGTTTGCTAGTACAACGCAAAAGCCAGGCTCCGGCGTAGTGTCTAGATATTAATTTCGTTAGTCGTCTTTACCTGTTCCATCACGACATAGGTATGGGTTTGCGATATGCCACTGATTGCAGCAATCTTTTCTCCAAGAATTCGCCGGTAACTGTCCATATCGGCACAACGCACTTTTATCAGATAATCAAAACCGCCTGCGACCATGTGGCATTCCTCAATCTCAGGAATCAACTGTATTGCCTGTTTGAATTTATCGAAGACATCCGGTGTGGTGCGATCCAGCGTTATTTCAACAAAAGCTAGCAGATTCAAACCCAGACTGACGGGATCCAGCTCAGCTCGATAACCGCGTATGAAACCGTCCTTCTCCAGACGCTTTACCCGTACCAAACACGGTGCCGGGCTTAAATTGACACGTTGTGACAAGTCCACATTCGAAATACGGCCATTTTTCTGCAGCAAGCTGAGGATGTTGAGATCGATTCGGTCGAGCTTTGTGCGGGCTGAACTCATACTTACTATTTATTTTGTATATTCTATGAAAACAAAATTATATATCAGGATTCTCTCATTAATAACACATTATTTTGACATATAAGATAGATAATACCAAATATATTGAATATCTCGCTTCGTTATTGACCTGATGACGAACAAACAAAAGAGCTGAGGAATATGTCGACGGCAAGCATAAATAAAACAACTCAATTAGCCACTCTCTTCCGACAAATAGGCTGTAACTATCTTGCGAATGAAAATAGTCTGGTTAGAGATTTATTGGCCCGTGCAAGGTCTTCAGAGGCACGTTCAAAAGAAATTCACGATACCGCATCAATGCTGATTAACGTGGCTCGCCTTAAGCAAAAGGATGCGTCCGGACTGCAAGCGTTTCTAAATCACTATGATCTGTCTTCCCACGAAGGGGTGGTGTTGATGTGCATTGCAGAAGCACTGTTACGCATTCCAGACAGTAACACCATAGATGCACTGATCTCTGACAAACTCTCCTCGGCGAATTGGGACAAACACCTCGGTGAAAGTCACTCGCTGTTTGTGAATGCATCCACCTGGGCTTTGATGCTCAGCGGAAAATCGCTCAAGCCTGAGAAAGCTGCCATCAGTAATCCTAAACAATTCATCGCAAAGCTTTTTGCACGCATGGAAGAACCCGTGGTACGCGCTGCCATGAAAAGTGCCATGCATATCATGGCCCGGCAATTTGTCATGGGCAGGACCATCGGTGAAGCTCTAAAACGATCTAGCTCAGATAAAAATAAGAACTACCGGTATTCCTTTGATATGTTGGGTGAAGCCGCAATCACTGAAGCTGATGCAGAGCGATATCAACAATCCTATATCGATGCGATCATGGCAATCGGTGCTAGCATTGATGCCAATCAACCACTGTCATGCCGGCCTGGTATATCGATCAAACTCTCCGCTCTTTACTCCCGTTACGAATATTCTCAAAAAGAACGTGCCTCCAATGTGCTGTCAAAACGTTTACTGCATCTTGCCATTCTCGCCAGGCAACGGGGGATCGGTTTAACGGTCGATGCTGAAGAAGCTGACCGTCTGGAACTATCTTTGATGATTTTCGAGAAGGTCTTCGTTTCAGCCGAGCTCTCAGGCTGGGATGGATTTGGTCTGGCGGTACAGGCTTATCAAAAACGTGCATTATCGGTATTGAAATGGCTCAATCAACTGGCTCTTGAGAACAAAAGAATGATTCCAATGCGTCTGGTCAAGGGCGCTTATTGGGACACTGAGATAAAACGAGCGCAGCAGCAAGGTCTTTCGGGCTATCCCGTCTTCACTCGTAAGAGTAATACTGACATATCTTATCAAGCCTGCGCGCGCTTTCTGTTGACAGAATGCCCCGCTATTTATGCGCAATTTGCGACTCATAATGCACAAACAATTGCTTATGTTTATCACCACGCCGGTAACAATGAGTTTGAATTTCAGCGTTTGCACGGCATGGGTGAGGAAATTTATACAGAAGTTACACACAAGAAAAAACTTAATGTGCCATGTCGGGTTTACGCTCCGGTTGGCGCACACGAGGATTTGCTTCCCTACCTTGTTCGAAGATTGTTGGAGAATGGGGCTAATACATCATTTGTTAATCAAATGACTCATGGCGAGGCAAATAGTGAAGATGTAATCAAGGACCCGGTACAAATAAGCGATCGTCTCAATGGGAACTTTCAACACCCCAGGATCCCCTTGCCTGGACATCTGTTTGGAAAACAGCGAGTTA
>JBLIML010000015.1:0-37242 GCA_047638675.1 Planctomycetota bacterium
ATCACCAATGTGGATAACGCGATTATCAACCTTAATTTTGTCCTGACTGGATACGTGGTCACCAGGCTCTGCCTGCTTTCCATTGATTTTGATTCGGCCAGCTTTGACCCACGTTTCGATTTCCCTACGTGAACCAACACCTGCACGCGCCAGGACTTTTTGGATGCGCTCCGCGACAGGTTCAGTAGTTTTGATTGGTTTAGCCAAAATTGATGGCGAGGATGAATTAATTTAACTGGTGAAAGGGACAACATTATCGCTAGTAATGACATCCATATCATCTTCTTCGTCCTCTACTTCATTATCTTCTTCTGTATTTTCAGTAATTTCGACAACGGACTCGTCCGCCAAAGCCGTTTGAGGAATTTCATCAGCTTGAACCTCGCCCTCTATGTCGGCCTTTTCGTCAGTCTCCTCATCCACTTGTTGCGTTTCTTCTTCAAGTCCTTCAAACAAATCGGGATTGAGTTTGTCGAAATCTTTGATCTCAGCGAGAGAAGGTAAATCTGACAGTTTTTTCAAATTGAAATAATCAAGAAACTGTTTTGTAGAAGCCAGCAATTCCGGTTTCCCTGGCACATCCCGATGTCCAACGACACGTATCCACTCCCGCTCCTGCAAGGTCTTAACGATGCTTGAACTAATGCTGACTCCGCGAATATCTTCAATCTCACCGCGGGTAATAGGTTGTCTATAAGCAATAATAGCCAATGTTTCCAAAAGCGCGCGTGAATAACGCTGTGGCTTTTCATCAAAGAGCCGATTGACCCACTGCGCATATTCGTGACGTACCTGAAAACGGAAACCACTCGCTACTTCTGTCAGTTCAATGCCACGTGCTTCGTAATCCACTTGTAATTGATCCAGTGCAGTTCGTATTTCTGCACGATCGGGCGGCTCCTCATCTTTCTCGAAGAGCGTGACGAATTGATTCAGACTCATCGTACCACTCGAGGTCATCAAGGCCGCTTCCAGTATATTTTTTAACTGCTCCGGGGTCATGCTGCCGCTTTTACGTAAATGGGTCCGTTGATTTCGTTTTGTACCATTTCAATTAATGATTCTTTTAATAACTCAAGGATAGCTAAAAATGCAACGATTACACCCATACGTCCTTCTGCCAACTTGAATAGATCCTTGAAGTCACTAAATTCATCCGCACGCACGAGTTCCAGTACCATACTCATGCGTTCGCGCACTGACAGGGTTTCCCGGTGAATATGATGGTGAGAAAACATTTCAGCACGATTCAAGACATCGGCAAAGGCTTTCAGAATCACATCCAGCGGCACCTCGGGAGGTACTTGCAGTGTAGTTCTGTAGGGAAATTCGACTATTGTCCCAAAAAGATCGCGTTCGTATCTGGGCAAAGAATCCATGTCTTCAGCTGCCTGTTTGTAGCGCTCATACTCCTGCAGGCGGCGTATCAATTCGGCACGGGGATCATCTTCCTCTTCTACCTTATTCGGGCGCGGCAATAACATGCGTGATTTTATTTCAGCAAGCATAGCCGCCATAACCAGGTATTCGCCGACCAACTCTAACTGTAGCTCTTCCATCAAATCGATATAGCGCATGTATTGTGCTGTCACGGGTGCGATGGGAATATCGAGGATATCGAGGTTCTGGCGTTTGATTAGATACAGGAGTAAATCGAGAGGTCCTTCAAAAGCCTCGAGAAAGACTTCCAGCGCGTCTGGCGGTATATAGAGATCCCGAGGCACTTCCGTGATCGGCGAGCCCTGAACTATAGCAAAGGGCATTTCTGCCTGCTCAGTTTTAGTATGTTCAGAATTTTCGCTTGATGTCATGACGGGCTGTATTATCGTTATTCTGGCTTCACTTGTCATTCATCAATTAGCGGTAAGTCAGTCCCATGACCTGACGCACCTCTTCCATAGTTTCTCGAGCCACGTCTCGTGCAGCCTCACAGCCCTCATTGATGATCCCTTTTACCATTTCCGGATCCTGTTGATATTCCTTTGCCCGCTCACGAATGGGCTGCTGCTCTTTCAATACCGCGTCAATAAGCGGCCTTTTACAGTCTAGACAGCCAATAGAGGCACTGCGACATCCCTCCTGCACCCACTTCTGGGCATCATCGTCGGAATACACTTCATGTAAGCTCCAGACAGGACACTTGTTCGGCTCGCCCGGATCGCTGCGTCGAACCCGAGCAGGATCCGTCGGCATCGTGCTTATCTTGTCCTCGACACTGCTGGGGTTTTCCCGCAAGGAAATCGTATTGCCATAGGATTTCGACATTTTTTGCCCATCAAGGCCCTGCATTTTGGAGGCCGGCGTCAATAACACCTGAGGCTCTGGAAAAATCATTCTGCCGCCGCCTTCCAGATAACCCATCAAACGTTCCCGGTCACCAATACTGATATTTTGTTGAGATTCAATCAGTGCTCTGGCTTTATCCAGGGCATGGCCATCACCTTGCTCCTGATAACTGGTCAATAATTGTTGATATAGCTTAAGATTCTTTTTACCCATTTTCTTTGCAGCCAGCTCAGCTTTCTCCTCAAAGCCAGGCTCACGACCGTAGAGATAATTAAAGCGCCTCGCTATTTCACGGGACATCTCAACATGCGCTATCTGATCCTCTCCTACCGGCACATAATTGGCCTTGTACATAATAATGTCAGCTGTCTGCAGTAAGGGATAACCAAGAAAACCGTAGGTCGTCAAATCCTTGTTTTTGAGCTTTTCCTGCTGATCCTTGTAGGTGGGCACCCGCTCTAGCCAGCTCAAGGGGGTAAACATTGAAAGTAAGAGATGCAACTCCGCATGTTCAGGCACTCGTGACTGAATAAACAGCTTTGCCGAACCAGGATCAATCCCAACTGCCAGCCAGTCAATTGCCATTTCCCAGACATTGTTAGCAATATTGGTGGGATCCTCGTAATCGGTGGTCAAGGCATGCCAGTCAACAATACTAAAGAAACACTCGTACTCGTTTTGTAATTTCAACCAATTCTTGAGTACACCATGATAATGTCCCAAATGCAGTTGCCCTGTTGGACGCATACCTGATAAAACACGCTGATTTCCTGAGGCTGCCAATGATATCTCCGCTAGCTAGTGATGAAGGGCGATTATATCAATCGTCTGTGGAAGTTGTGGGTATTTTTATATTCATCATTACCCGAGGCAACTGGCGTCAGGCCAAATTGATTAGATTTTCTATCTCGCCCAAACCCTCACGGACCACCACCGGATCATCCTGAGTTAAATCCAGCACCGTGGTAGCGGATATCCCGCCAGGGCCGCCATCAATAATCAGATCCACCTCATTGATCAATCTTTCCTTGATGTCTTCTGGCTCATTCATAGGAAACTCACCTCCAGGCAGTATCAGGCTGGTGCTAAGCATCGGTTCACCCAGAGAATCCAGCAAGGCCGAGACGATATTATTATCCGGTATGCGGATGCCAATCGTTTTGCGCTTTGGATGCTGCAAACGTCTCGGTACATCCTTCGTCGCCTTGAGTAAAAAAGTGAAAGCCCCGGGCGTCAGCGATTTGATGAGTCGAAAATTGGCATTGTCGACCCTGGCAAAGCTACTTATCTCAGACAGATCCCGGCAGATCAAGGTCATATTGTGGCCATCGCTGAGTTGGCGAAGCCGAATAATCCTGTCCATCGCGGCTTTATCACCTACCATACAACCCAGCGCGTAACACGAATCCGTCGGGTAAACCACAACCCCACCTTTTCGCAGAATCGAGGCCGCCTGACCAATCAATCTGCTCTGCGGATTTACCTGATGAATTTCGAAATACTGACCCATATTGTTTTAGTTTTTTTCTGTTAATATTACTTTTTTCAGGAAACTATGCTGAACCATGAAATTTCTGTTTGACTTCTTTCCGGCCGTCGCCTTTCTGATTGCTATGTTTATACCTGAAAATCGGGAAGAAGGGATCTACCTCGCGACTAAAGTCATCATTGTAACGTCCTTTCTTCAGATCCTTGTGTCCTGGTTTTTCACCCGTCGCATTGAAAAACAATACATTTTAATTTTTCTAGTGGTGCTGACTCTCGGTTCGTTGACATTATTTCTACACGATGAACGTTTTATCAAGTGGAAACCTACTCTCGTTTTCTGGATTTTTTCACTTATTTGCCTGGGTAGCCAATTTATCGGCAAGCTCAATATCCCGGAAAAACTCATGGGCCATATGTTTGATGCGCCGTCGGCTGTCTGGCTGCGAGTAAATATCAGCCTTATCCTGTTTTTTGTAGTGCTTGGTTTTCTCAATATTTATGTGGCCCACAATTATGCTACGGAGACCTGGGCTTTTTTCAAGGTATTTGGAGTGATGAGTATTAATTTCGTCTTTATACTGGGGCTCGTTTGGTACCTGTCCCGCTACATGATTGAGGTTGAACAGGAAGAGAAAGAATAAAACATGTATTACAGCATTTACAGTGAGGACTGTCCTGACAGTCTGGAAAAGCGAAAGACTGCAAGAGCGGAACACCTACTTCGTGTGCAACAACTGCAGGACGAAGGCAGGTTATTGCTCGCAGGGCCCCATCCCAATATCGATAGCGAAGACCCAGGTCCGGCAGGATTTTCCGGTAGCCTTATAGTGGCCGAATTCGAAACATTGCAAGAGGCCGAAGAATGGGCTGCGGATGACCCGTTTCAGCACGCTGGTGTCTATGTGAAAGTTAGCGTAAAACCGTTTAAAAAAATATTACCTGCCTGAACTGATGGATAGAATCGACACTATTAGACAACAACTGAGCGACGCTCTGGCGCCGACTCACCTGGATATCATCGATGAGTCCTATATGCACAAAGGTCATGCCGGTGCTGCCAGTGGCGCTGGTCATTTTAACGTCACCATTGTGTCTGAACAATTTATTGGGCTTGCACCACTCGCCTGTCACCGGCTGGTTTATAAGGCTGTCGATAATCTTATGCCCAGTGAAATCCACGCCTTGAGTATTAAGGCGATGACCCCGGACGAGCACGTATCAACAAAGGCCTGAAAGCATTCCTGAAGTGGCCCGGAGGTAAGTATCGATTAAGAGATAAAATCCTCGCGGCGCTGAGTCAAGGAAATCGATTAATTGAGCCCTTTGTCGGCTCCGCTGCAATATCTCTAAATGCTGACTATAAATCCTATTTGCTAGCGGACAGTAATCCAGATCTAATTATACTTTATGAGCATTTACGTAAGAAAAAGGAAAGATTTATCGACTATGTAGAGGCACTATTTGTTGATGAAAATAATAGTGAAGAAAGTTACTACCAATTTCGTGATGAATTTAATGCTTGCAGCAATCTGCAAAGACGAAGTGCTCTTTTTATCTATCTGAATCGACATTGCTATAACGGACTTTGCCGATATAACAGTAAAGGCAAATTTAACACCCCTTTTGGTCGTTATAAGCGACCACTCCTGCCGCGCGAACAGATGCTGCATTTTATCGAGGCTACTAAATATGCCTCATTTGAATGCGCCGATTATCAGGACACCTTAAGTAAGGCAATTAAAGGTGACGTTGTCTACTGTGATCCACCCTATGTACCTCTTAGTGCTACGTCCTATTTTACCGATTATCATGTTGGTGGTTTCAATTGGGACGACCATGTTTTGTTAGCAGATAAAGCAGAACAACTTGCAGAACAGGGCGTTCGTGTGGTGATATCGAACCATGACACAAAAGAAATCAGGGAATTATACAAAGACAAAAAAGCCGAAATCAGCAGTTTTGATGTGCAACGAAATATTAGCTGCGATACCAATAACAGAAATAAAGTAAGAGAATTACTGGCGATATTTTCCTGATCCACGACTTATGACGATTGAACTCACCAAAAAATTGATAAACCTGGCTTCAGTAAGTCCCAACGATGCCGGTTGCCAGGCACTCATCGCCGCTCGATTGCAACAATCAGGATTCACAGCGAAGCATTTACGTTTTGAAGATGTTGATAATCTCATGATTACTCACGGCGAGGGAGATCCCGTCTTTGTCTTTCTTGGTCATACTGATGTGGTGCCTGCAGGACAACGTGAGGATTGGCAATCAGATCCTTTTACAGCTGAGATAAGAGGTGATTATCTCTATGGCAGAGGCGCGGCAGATATGAAAGGAAGCGTTGCCGCAATGGTCACGGCTCTGGAAAATTATGTCACCACCAACCCGAATCATATCGGAACCCTTGCTTTAATGCTCACCAGCGATGAGGAAGGGGCAGCAATTAACGGTACGGTAAAAGTCATTGACCAGCTCAATAAAGACAAGATTAAAATTAAATGGTGTCTGGTAGGCGAGCCTTCGAGCAATAAACTGCTTGGCGATGTGATAAAAAATGGTCGCCGGGGATCTCTCGGCGCAAAGTTGAAGGTAAAAGGCATACAAGGTCATGTTGCTTATCCGCATTTAGCCCGAAATCCAATACACGAGTTGGCACCTGCACTCAGTGAACTTTGCTCGATTGAATGGGATCAGGGTAATGCGTTTTATCCTCCCACCAGTTTCCAGGTATCTAATATAAACTCGGGTAGCGGTGCGGACAATGTGATTCCGGGATCGGCTGAACTGCTCTTCAATTTTCGTTTTTCCACCGCAGTCACAGTAGACGAGCTCAGGCAACGAACAGAAGCAGTACTAGCCTCACACGGTCTTGAGTATGAAATTAACTGGCGTACTTCAGGTCAGCCTTTCCTGACTGAGTCGGGAAAATTGCTGACTGCCGTGCAGCAGTCGATTCAAGACATTACCGGCATCGAGACTGAATTATCCACTGCAGGCGGTACATCTGACGGACGTTTCGTTGCCCCAACAGGTGCAGAAGTAGTTGAATGCGGACCGGTAAATGCAAGCATTCACAAAGTCGATGAATGCATCAAGCTTGCAGATCTGGACCCACTTGCCGATATTTACACCAGTATTCTACAAAAATTGTTCTCAAACTAAGCAACTTCCATTAACTGGACATTAATTACAATGAGCGATTACGAAAATCAGGTTCAATCTTTGCAACGAGGTATCGATCTCGAATTCTGGCGTAAACCTGAAGGGGTAAATATCCCTGATGATAACCTGCGATTTCTACTGATTCCGGATGCCGTAGAAGCTGCCGCCATGTTTGAACTTGCTAAACAAGTACACGAATATCAGAAATCCCATCCTGACAAATCCGATCAGATAACCAGCGCCTTGATGGTGACAATGGGCGGTTTGCTTCCCAGTGTGCTTTTGTTCGATCATCTGGTGGAAGGGCGATATGCCAATGTACCTAAAATTGATTTTGGAACAATAGGTGTTTCCCTTTATAAAGGGCCCGGTGAACGCTACGATAATCCGCTAGTACAACATGGAATCTCCATTCCTGTCAGTGGAAGAACCGTTTTAATCATTGACGATCTTGCTGATTACGGTGGCACCATGAATTTTTTAAAAAAATACGTCAGTGAAAGCGGCGCTCGCAAAGTGTTAACGCTTGCCATGTACATCAAACCAGCAGCACAGAAGGTAAATGCGATTGATTTCTGCTTTGGTGAAACACCTCAGGACACCTGGATAATTACGCCACGAGAAAGAGTCGAAACACTGGTAAAGCGAGTACCTGTTTGGAAAGCGTCGGGCGCCTCAGAAACAGAGTGCCACAGACGTCTCGTCGATCTGATCGGATACCCTCCGGAGTTAGTCGATTATTACCTGCCGCTGCACTACAAACTTGCTTAGCCTACGCACCTGGTGGTTAAAATATTTCGTGTTTCATTTGATTAAGGTAATCCAGACGTAGATGCCCACGATTCGATGGCTCATTTTTAATCCAGAGTAATAGCTCATACATCAAGTCGGCGGTTAGCCCCCAAACATACCCTTCATCCCATTTGAATGCCTGTGTGCGCCGAGTCACATCGCGCATGACATGTTCGTGTATACAGGACGACTCCGGTCGCATAAGTGTTTCCACGTTTGCGATCATGACCTCTGCAACTTCGTGTTCGTTGGGGATCATCTGCGGTCTTTGTTCCAACCATCCAATGTAGGAAATAACGTGATGACCCGCGATACTCCAGGCATCATCCAGTCTTCCCATTATTTTAACCGCCGAGGGATCAATGCCTAATTCTTCATTGGCTTCGCGTAAAGCGGCGGCGGACACAGAAACGTCGTCATCATCGACCCTTCCGCCCGGAAATGAAACCTGCCCGGCATGGCTGGACATGGTAAGGGGTCGCCGGGTAAAAACCACCTCAATGCTATCATCTTCACCTGACCAGAATGGCAGCAACACCGCGGCGGTTTTATAACCTTCCGGAAAGCTCCCTGGCGGGAACTCAAAAGTCTGTCGTTCGGACAATGCCTGCAGGCGACTTAAAAAATAGTCCTTAAATTCCATCAGGGAAATATGCTTCATCTCTAGTTAGAATGAAACAGTTTTATGAAAATAGAATGACAAAACCCCGACATTTGGGAGAAATTTTCACAGCATATCGCGAAGCGAATCAGCCTGATGAAAACGCCAGAGCTTACAATATAAAGCCGGAAACCTTTGCAGGTTTCCGGCTCGAGTTAACAGCAGAAACAATTCTTTATTTGCTGGCAACTACATCAAATTGCTCTTCTTCCGTTGACCCTGTCATAGCCGTCACAGATGATTTGCCACCCTGGATAACCGTGGTGACATCATCAAAGTAGCCTGCACCCACTTCCTGCTGATGGCTGGCAAAAGTATATCCACGTGAACCGGCAGCAAACTCTGGTTCCTGCACCATTTCCACATAAGCGGTCATGCCTTTTTCTACGTAGGCGTGAGCAAGTTCAAACATGTTGTACCACATATTATGGATACCGGCCAAAGTGATGAACTGATACTTGTAGCCCATGGCACCCAGTTCACGCTGGAACTTCGCGATAGTGTCGTCGTCGAGATTTTTCTTCCAGTTAAAGGAAGGTGAACAGTTATACGCCAGCAATTGCTCAGGATGGGCTTTCTTAATCGCTTCAGCAAATTGCCTCGCTTCTTCCAGATCGGGAACAGCTGTTTCACACCACAGTAAATCAGCATAGGGTGCATAAGCAAGACCACGGGAAATCGCCTGATCGATACCTGCCCTGGTTTCATAAAACCCTTCTGCCGTGCGCTCGCCAGTAATAAAGTCTCGATCATACTCGTCAATATCAGAGGTCAACAAGGCTGCAGCATTGGCATCAGTACGGGCTAACACGACGGTTGGTACACCCATTGTATCTGCGGCCAATCGAGCCGCTGTGAGTTTCTGCACCGCCTCCATCGTCGGCACCAATACCTTTCCACCCATGTGACCACATTTTTTCGCCGACGCTAATTGATCTTCAAAGTGCACACCGCCTGCACCTGCCTCAATCATATTCTTCATCAACTCATAGGCATTTAAAACACCGCCAAAACCGGCCTCGGCGTCAGCGACGATTGGGGCAAAATAATCAATGTCGCCCTTTCCTTTGGAACACTGAATTTCGTCGGCTCGCTTGAAGGCGTTATTAATACGACGCACCATGGTGGGGACTGAATCGACCGCATAGAGTGACTGGTCCGGATACATGGTTTCGCTGGTATTGCCATCGGCCGCGACCTGCCAACCCGACAGGTAAATAGCTTTTACACCCGCCTTGACCTGTTGAACAGCCTGGCCACCGGTTACAGCACCGAGACAGTTTACATAGTCTTCTTCGTTAACCAGCTTCCAGAGTTTTTCCGCTCCAAGTCGGGCAAGAGTATGTTCAATCTGCACACTGCCTCGAAGACGTACAACATCTTCTGCCGTGTAGTCTCGTTTGACATTTTTCCAGCGGGGATTTTCAGCCCAGTCTTTTTCCAGATTCTTGATTTCAAATTCCTTACCCATGGATTAGTCCTCCAAACAGTCTTTCGTTACATGAATACATAATATTTTCCAAAGCGATTCCCGGTTTATGCAGCAATAGGTGATCCAGTTCAGCTCTGCATCAATGAAACAGATCTCTTCACAGGTATTTTGATCTTACGGAACACATTCCTACATCAAAATTAACTTGTGCAAGCGAATTATCGCTGCGGCGCAGCATATGACAAGTTAATTATGTCAATATTATATATTAATATTATTAATACTTAATTCCAGCTACAATTCGCAAACTGGAAGGCATTTAATGCAACGTTATTACTATAAACAGAACCGACTCAAGCAGTTACGCGCCTTTTGCAGTACCGCGCGTTCACAAAGTATGTCTAAAGCGGCGGAACAGATGTTCCTCAGCCAACCCTCGATATCTTTACTCATTCAGGCCCTGGAGAAAGATTTGGAGACTCATCTCTTCGACCGACTTGGCCCAAAACTTCAATTAACTAATGAAGGAAAGATCCTGCTGGAACTCGCGCTGCCCATGGTAGAAGGCCTGGAAGGTCTACCTGAGACTTTCCATGACCGGTGTCATAACACGGTGACAGGCAGTCTCAATATCGCGGCTGGCGAGTCCACAACACTTTATCTCTTACCTAAAATAGTGGAGCGCTTCACACAACAATATCCGCAAATACAGGTGAAACTGCATAATGTCCCGGGACGTCAGGGGCTGTCGATGGTGCGCAGAGGCGACGTCGATCTGGCTGTGGGCCCGATGACTGAAATACCGGATGAAATCTGGTACAGCCCGCTTGTCTCCTACGAACCGGTTCTGATCACGCCTCAAGGCCACCCACTTGCCTCACAAAAGAAAGTTTCCCTGCAGGATATCGCGCCTTATGGCTTGATTTTGCCGCCCCATAGTATGTCTACGCGAAACTATATTGATGTGGTCTTCCAGCAGCATAATTTTGAATACAGGGTGAGCATGGAAGCCGGTGGATGGGAGGTCATTAAGAAGTACGTAGAATTGGACCTGGGTATCTCCATCGTCACCAGTATCTGTCTGACTGGTAAAGAAAAACTGGCCAGAATACCCCTCAGCGAATATTTTCCGCTTCGTAGTTATGGGCTGGTGTTACGCCGCGGTAAATTCATCTCTCCGGCCACGAGAAAATTCATTGAATTGCTCGATGTAAATGCCCTCGACAATTTTTATCAGGGCACTTTTAATATAGATAAGCAGTCCCATATAGAGTAATTGGCACAAAATGTGCGGGAGTTGGCACTGTGATGATCACCCTTACTCTCTAGCACACATCGTCCCCAATTTTGGGTATACTAAAATCATATTAATAGAGTTAGTCATTGGAGAAAAAAGAAATGTCAGATGATGCTGACAATCAACACGACGACAGCCTTGCTTTACAGGAAGCCAGGCCAAAGCTGAAGCGTCCTCCGATGTTCAAGGTCATCCTTATTAATGATGACTACACGCCTATGGAATTTGTGGTGCATATACTGGAAGTTTTTTTTTCCAGAGACAGGGAGGCGGCAACTCGAATCATGCTCGAAGTGCACACCAGCGGCAAAGGGGTTTGCGGGATTTATACCCATGAAATAGCAGAAACAAAAGTTTCACAAGTTAATCTTTATGCCCGAGAAAACCAACACCCTCTTCTTTGTACTTTGGAAAAAGCTTATTGAATTTACGAGGACTGACTGATGCTTGATAAAGAACTGGAACAAACATTAAACGACTCTTTTCGTAAAACCCGCGAACAGCGTCATGAGTTCATGACTGTAGAACACTTGCTACTGGCTTTACTGGAAAACCAGTCGGCGTCAAGAGTTTTGCATGCCTGTGGTGCGAATCTTAACGCTCTGCATACAGACCTCAGCAAGTTCATTGAAGAAAATTCTCCCTTGTTACCTGAAGATGATGAACGCGAAACACAACCCACTTTAGGATTCCAGCGAGTTTTACAACGTGCTGTTTTCCACGTGCAATCCTCTGGTAAAAAGGAAGTCACCGGGGCAAATGTCATCGTCGCCATTTTTGGTGAAAGAGAGTCCCACGCGGCCTATTTCCTTAACCAACAAAATATCGCCCGACTCGATGTGGTTAACTATATCGCACACGGTATTGCCAAGGTGCCTGAAGAAGAGCAAAACGAAAACGATGACGCGGCGATGTCAGATGATGACGCGCGTGGGGATGAAAGCAGCTCCAATCCACTACAGGCTTATGCTGTCAATCTGAATGAGCAGGCCGTGCTTGGTAAAATTGATCCACTCATCGGCAGAGAACATGAAATACAAAGAACCATACAGATACTTTGCCGACGACGTAAAAACAATCCGCTTTACGTAGGTGAAGCAGGCGTTGGTAAGACAGCAATTGCGGAAGGCCTCGCTAAAATGATTGTCGACGGAGAAGTGCCCGAAGTACTTGAAAATTCCACAATCTATGCATTGGACATGGGCGGCCTGTTGGCCGGAACGAAATACCGAGGTGATTTCGAAAAGCGATTAAAGGGAATTATCAACCAGCTAAAGAAAACCGAAGGCGCTATTCTATTTATCGATGAGATTCATACCATCATCGGCGCCGGCGCGGCTTCTGGTGGCGTCATGGATGCATCCAATATCATAAAACCAGTGCTGTCTTCTGGCGATATGAAATGCATCGGTTCGACAACCTATCAGGAATACCGGGGTATCTTCGAAAAGGATCGGGCGCTTTCACGTCGCTTTCAGAAAATTGATGTGGATGAGCCGTCTGTTGATGAAACCATCAAGATCCTGCAAGGACTTAAGTCCCGTTTCGAAGAACATCATGACGTCAAATACACGCAACAGGCATTACGGTCTGCAACTGAGTTAACGGATCGTTATATGACAGATCGTTATCTGCCGGATAAGGCGATCGACATTATTGACGAAGCAGGGGCCGCACAACGGATATTGCCGGCATCCAAACGTAAAAAAACCATAGGCGTCCATGATATTGAAAATATTGTTGCCAAGGTTGCGCGAATACCCGCCAAGACAGTGAATTCTTCGGATAAGGGCGTGATGAAGAATCTTGAACGCAATTTGAAAATGGTGGTGTTTGGTCAGGATATAGCGATCCAAACTTTATCAACTGCCATCAAAACTGCGCGCTCTGGTTTGGGAAATCCCCAGACACCCATTGGCGCCTTTTTGTTTGCCGGCCCGACAGGTGTAGGCAAAACAGAAATTACGCGTCAACTTGCCCTGGCGATGGGTATTGAGTTGGTTCGTTTTGATATGTCCGAGTATATGGAACGGCATACAGTCTCCCGACTCATCGGTGCACCTCCCGGTTATGTAGGTTTTGATCAGGGTGGCCTGTTGACTGATGCCATCAATAAACAACCGCACTGCGTATTATTGCTGGATGAAATGGAAAAGGCCCATCCCGATGTGTTCAATTTATTATTGCAGGTGATGGACCACGGTACTCTCACTGACACCAACGGCCGTAAAACTGACTTCCGCAATGTAATACTTGTGATGACCACCAACGCTGGTGCCGAACGCATGAGCCGTTCATCGGTAGGTTTTACGCATCAGGACCACGCGGCTGACGCAACAGAAGAGATCAAACGTGCTTTCAGTCCGGAATTTAGAAATCGACTCGACGCCATTATCGAATTTAATTCTCTGAGCAGAAAGACAATCTTGAATGTTGTGGATAAATTCCTGGTAGAACTACAGGCACAACTTGACGATAAAAAAGTCACCATGGACGTCGATGAAGATGCCAGACAATGGCTGGCAACAAACGGCTACGACAAGATCATGGGCGCACGCCCGATGTCTCGACTCATCCAGGAAAAGATCAAGAAAGCCCTGGCGGAAGAACTACTGTTCGGCAAACTTGAACACGGCGGTCACATTCTTGTAACAACTGAGAATGAAGAGTTAAAGGTCGAAGTCGAAGAAAAAGAAAAGGAAGATGCCGTTCATTAAATCGTTTTGTCCATCAAAGCTCCCCTCTTCGGGTGATGGTTAGATTGTATTAATCAGATAGCTTCGATGTTCTGTTCTGTGCACATGGCCTCGATTCAAGGTGCAAGCCTACGGAAGTAAATTGCTTACACTAAAATTAATTCTTAATGTAATTCTATTTTCTGTAGTCCAGCGGTGGTGCGCGATGACCCAACAGTGGTTCATATTTAAAATCTTTTCCCTGACGTTCAAGTAACTCGACTTTCGCCTTTTTCAGAAGGCCCGCGTTCTCATACAGATCAATGGCCGTTAAAGTCAGTGTTTTTGCAGAAATTTGCAGACCTTTTATACCAATCGTTGTCCCTCCGGCAGCGATGGCCTGCCAGGTATGTGCTGAAGTTCCGGGCACCCACGTTGCTGTTCTCAATTCCCCGGTGGGCACGTTCCAGCTAATATCACCGACATCTGTTGACCCCATGGAACCTGTGTACTTAATTGGGCGAATAGTTTTCTCCGAACCCATGGCAAGTTCAGGCAGGTTTAAGGTTTGATATATTTTTTCTGCGAATGCCTGTTCTTTTTTTGAATACTCCACCCCGCCTACGATTTTCAGGTTCTTACCCATGATAGTAGCGAGTGTTTCATTGGGTAATAAACTGTGATTGCCATGGATGATTTCCCAATCAACCGTCGTGCCCGTCCCGAGTGCTGCACCCCTCGCGGCCTGTTCAACGCGTGTCCAAATACCTTTTAAGTCTTCTGCAACAGGGTGACGAACGTAGTAATAGACTTCAGCAAAATCGGGTATTACATTCGGTGTATGCCCTCCTGCGGTAATCACATAATGAATACGCGTTTCTTGAGGTACATGTTCGCGTAACAGATTCACCATATGATTAAATGCCTCTACACCGTCCAAAGCCGAACGTCCTTTGTGCGGCGCAGCGGCGGCATGGGCGGATACACCGTGAAAACGAAACTTTGCAGAGCGATTCGCTAAAGATGACTTGGCGGAAGCTGCATTTTCGTCATCTGGGTGCCAGGATAACACCGCATCGACATCATCAAACAAACCCGCTCGCACCATATAAACTTTGCCTGAACCACCTTCTTCAGCCGGCGTCCCGTAGACACGAATGGTGCCTTCAATATTATTCGCTTCTAACCATTCCTTAAGAGCCATCGCCGAGCCCACCGATGCCGTCCCCAACAAATGATGACCGCAAGCATGGCCACCGACTTTCCCTGGAATTTCTTTGCGGAAAGGATCGGTAGTTTGTGTAATACCCGGTAAAGCATCGAATTCTGCGAGCAAGGCAATAACAGGTTTACCCTTACCTGCCTGTGCGACAAAAGCTGTGGGAATATCGGCAAGCCCTTCCTCGATTTTGAAACCCACCTCCCGTAAAGTGTCTTTTAAAAGCGTAGTGCTTTTTTCTTCCAAATAACCGAGCTCTGCATAATTGAAAATTTTCATTGCAATGTCTTGATGAGTTTGAAAACGAGCATCAATATTTTCAATAACGTTTGCTTTATCAGCGGCTATCACACACGTTGCAATCGAAATTAACAACGAAAAAAAAGCAGTGCTACGGATTAGAATTGTCATGAAAAACCCTTTATTTAGAGGTGCTTTAGTCTAGCAAATACAAGCGTGGGCAGAAATTACGAACCACGACATGCACTTAATTGATGCGAAATCCAGTGATAAAGAAATCAGCTTATCGACCTCATCAAGACCCTGGAATTGCGTTGATAGTTGTACATATCCTTTTTCCCCACCGGTAGATCATCGAGAGAACATTCGCTGAAACCAAGTTCTAAAAACCAGTGCTCGGCCTGGGTAGTTAATACAAACATCTTATTCAAACCTAGCTTGGTGGCCTTTGTTTCCATTGCCTCAAATAGCAGCTCGCCCATGCCTTGTTTATGATAATCAGGATGGATGACGAAACAGGCCAGTTCAGCCGCTTTCTCCCCACCGTAAGGATAAATAGCGGCACATCCGATAATCATGTTGTCCCGCTGCATCAAGGTATAGTGATCAATCTCAAGTTCCAGTTTTTCTCTTGAGCGTTCCACCAGAACACCCTGCTTTTCCAGGGGCTCGATCAGAGACAGAATCCCGGCGATATCGCTTTCATTAGCTTGCCTGAGTACATCATAGGCGCTAGCGCTGATCATTGTTCCAGCACCATCACGGGTAAATAATTCTTGTAAGATGGCACCACTGCTATGTCGATCAATCAGTTGCACTCTCGACACACCCTGCTTGCAGGCATGAAGGCCATCCTGCAAATAGACCGAATCTTCAATACTGCCATCCACCAGCATGGTCTCGATTTCTGAGTGAACTAGCTGGTTAATAATATTTCCATCTTTATCCTGCAATCCTTCGCCATCGATAAGATAAATCAGTTTGTCTGCCTTTAATTCGATGGCAAGCGCTGCTGCTAATCGGCTTGCGCTTAAGTTAAATGCTTCGCCAGTTATAGAATATCCCAAAGGTGGTACCAAAACGATTTCATCACTGTCCAGTTTCGACTGAATGGCCTTCACATCAATGTTTCGAACTTCTCCGGTAAACTGGTAATCCACGCCATCGACAATACCCCTGGGTTTTGCCATGACATAGTTACCGGAACTTACTCGCAGCTCGGCATTGGACATGGGTGTATTACCCAGCCCCATCGATAGCTTTGATTCAATTTCCACCCGCAATTTACCCGCAGCCGTCTTCACCAATTCCATGGTATCGGCATCGGTAAGACGCACCCCTTCATGGTAGGTAGATGCCTGATCATTTTCACTCAGCCAGGCTTCAATAGAATGGCGCGCACCGTAAACCAGTACCAGATGGATGCCCAGTGTATTTAACAAAGCCAGATCATGAACAAGATCGGTAAACATCTCACTATAGATGAGGCTATCTTCAAACTGAATAACGAAGGTCTTGCCTCGATGTACGCGGATATAGGGTGCAGCGGATCGAAACCAGCTGACGAATTGTGCAAGTGTTTCGCTCATATCAGACTTACTTTATGCAGAAATGCGTGATCATCTTTTGCAAAATATTAATCATTGGCGAGATTCTGTTCAATGACAAATACTCATTGGCCTGGTGTGCTTGATCAATATCTCCGGGACCCAAAATTACCGTCTCCATGCCCATGGAATTAAAATAGGGACCCTCCGTACCAAAGGCCACTGTGCCTGTGGGCTGGCCCGCCAGTTTTTCAGCCAGCTTGACGATTTCAGCATCTTTATCTGTTTGCATGCCCGGTAATCCACTAAATATTGGATCAAATTCTACTATCAATCCGCGGCCATCAATTGATTGCATGACAGCTCGTCTAATTGCCGCACGACAATCTTCTATATCCATACCGGGCAACATGCGCATATCAATTTTCAACTCGCAATCACCACAGATTCGATTGGGATTGTCGCCACCGTGGATACTGGCGAAATTCATCGTTGGCACAGGTACTTTGAACATTGGATTGTGTTGCTGCGCCTGTATTTCCTCTCGTAAGGTCATCAGGGCGCCGATAACCGAATGCATACCTTCCAGTGCATTCACACCAAAGGCCGGATCGCTGGAGTGACCCGAACTACCGATGAGTTTGATCGATTCCACCATAATGCCTTTATGCATGTTGATAGGCTGCAATCCCGTTGGTTCACCAATCAATGCGTGCCGACCGAGGGCGTGCTTTGATGAAACCAGCGCTTTGGCCCCTGCCATGGTACTTTCCTCATCACAGGTAGCCAGAATAAATAGCGGGCGATTAAATTTTCCCAGATCAATCTTTTCCAGCGCTGCCAGAACAATGGGGAAAAAACCCTTCATATCCGTACTACCCAGACCGTAGAGTCTATTGTCAATTTCACAAAGCTTGAAAGGATCCTGCTTCCACAGACTTTCATCATAGGGCACCGTATCGGTATGCCCTGAGAGCACGAGGCCACCTTCCCCTTGTCCCAGGCAAGCGATGAGGTTTAACTTGTCGGGATCGCTTGAGACCAATTGTATTTCCGTGGCAAAACCAAGATCCTCAAACCAGCCAGCGAGCATTTCCACAACAGGGCGATTGCTCTGATTGAAAAGCGGATCGATGCTGCTCACCGATGGCGCTGCAATCAGGCTGGAAAATGCTTCCATGAATGTGGGGCTAAGTCTTGTCATGACACTATTTACAATTTGGGACTGAAAAAATGAATTCTGTGAGGTATTCTATCTCACCTTTACTAAATCACTGAATTTTGTGGACAAATAAATGACCGAGAAACTCAATCGCTACAGCTCACGCATCACACAGCCGAAATCTCAGGGCGCATCTCAAGCCATGTTATACGGCACCGGTATGACAGATACTGATATGGACAAGGCTCAGGTCGGTATTTCCAGCGTCTGGTATGAAGGCAATACCTGCAATATGCATTTGCTCGATCTGGCCGCGAAGGTAAAAGAAGGCGTCGAAGCGGCAGGACTCGTGGGCATGCGCTTTAATACCATTGGTGTCAGTGACGGTATTTCTATGGGCACCGATGGCATGAGTTTCTCCCTGCAATCGCGTGATTTGATTGCTGATTCCATCGAAACAGTTATGGGTGCTCAATGGTACGACGCCAATGTTTCCATTCCCGGATGTGACAAGAATATGCCTGGTTGTCTTATTGCCATGGGTCGGCTTAATCGTCCTGCATTAATGGTCTACGGTGGCACCATTAAGCCCGGCTATCGAAATGAAAAGAAAATAGACATTATTTCCGCCTTCCAGAGTTACGGCGAATTCATTGGCGGTAATATTGATGATGCTGCACGTAGCGATATTGTAAAAAAATCCTGTCCCGGTGCAGGTGCCTGTGGCGGCATGTATACCGCCAACACCATGGCCTCTGCAATCGAAGCCATGGGCATGTCCTTGCCCTACAGTTCCTCCACACCTGCTGTTGACCCGGGTAAACTCGAAGAATGTTTCAAGGTTGGAGCGGCAATCAAAAACTTGTTAAGCCTCGATCTAAAACCACGCGACATTATGACCCGTGAGGCTTTTGAAAATGCCATGGTCATTGTCACCATACTCGGTGGTTCGACAAATGCTGTTTTACATTTATTGGCAATGGCAAGAGCTGTAGAAGTTGATTTGACACTGGATGATTTCCAGGCTGTCACTGATCGAACCCCCTTTCTCGCTGATTTGAAACCCAGCGGTCAATATGTGATGGAAGACCTGCACAACATTGGTGGCACGCCGGCGGTGATGAAATTTCTTCTGGAAAACAAACTAATTAACGGTGATTGCATGACCGTTACTGGCAAAACTGTCGCTGAAAACCTTACAGATTTACCGGGTCTCACGAAAGGTCAGGAAATCATCATGCCACTGAATAAACCTATTAAGGAAAGTGGTCACATCCGCATTCTCAAGGGCAATCTTGCTCCTGGTGGTTCAGTGGCAAAGATCACGGGAAAAGAAGGAGAGCACTTTTCCGGTCCGGCAAAAGTTTACGACTCAGAAGAAAAGATGTTGGAAGCCCTGGAACAAGGACAAATCGAAAAAGGTGATGCTGTCGTAATCCGCTATGAAGGTCCAAAAGGCGGTCCCGGCATGCCGGAAATGCTGACACCGACCTCAGCGATTATTGGTGCCGGTCTTGGTGACAGCGTAGCCATGATCACCGATGGACGCTTTTCCGGTGGATCTCATGGTTTTATCATCGGCCACGTCGTCCCGGAAGCCCAGGAAGGCGGTCCTATTGCCCTGATTAAAACCGGCGATAAGATCACAATCAATGCTGTGAACAACATCATTAACGTTGACCTGAGTGCTGAAGAATTGGCGAAACGAAAAAAAGAATGGCGTATGCCTGATTACAAAGCTAAGCGCGGCACACTGTATAAATACATAAAGAATGTAAAGTCTGCCTCAGAAGGCTGCGTCACTGATGAATGAATCAGGTGACTAATATTCGACGTAAGCTCGGCTGGCTCACCCATTGCTACAAAGCTGTATTTCGAAGTTACCATCATCAACTATGGCCGCTTTTCGATATTATTTTGAAAGCAGATGATTTCGTTATCGACGTCGGTGCTCATGCCGGTCAGTTTTCCAAGTTATTTTCTGCACGCGCGCCACTCGGCCTGGTATTGGCAATTGAACCGGCAAGTTATGCTTTATCTATATTGCGAATTGTAAAAATTCTGCATCGTCTGCATCCACTAAAAATTATTAACATGGGAATTGGCGTGCAACAGGGCAAGGCAATTCTGCAGACCCCCATTAAAAATAATGGCGTACTTAGATTCGGATTATCACAAGTAGCGAATGATGATGAAGACAATATTGATGAATCAGTGCTAAGCGAAACCATTTCTTTGACCACTATCGACATTCTCACCAATCAGTTTGGCAGAGATCGTCGATTTGCTTTATTAAAAGCGGATATTGAAGGCTATGAGTACGAAATGTTATGTGGCGGTGCGGAAGCTATCGAAACCAACAAGCCTTGCCTGCTAATGGAAATTTCAATTAATAAAGAAGAGATAATGGATTTTCTATGGCAACGTGACTATGTTGTCTTCGCTCTCTCCAATTATTCCGGAAAAAATAAAGAACCTTTACGTCTTGTTCAAATCAGGGAACACAAAGAAAACAGGACGCGTAATATTCTGGCTGTCCATTCGTCAAACACTGAGATCCTGAAAAAACTGGAAGTTGGTTTTTGTTAGACTGTCTGAAAACATAATCTTTTTAGCAAGGAGTATCTTTTTACTTGTACAACGATCCGGAATTTAGACAGTGCCGGTATATATTTCTAATCTTTTCGTATTTGCGCACTGACACCGGCGCGCCCATAACGAATAATAAAATAGATTATGGTCAGAAAAATAAGCCCAGCTACAATGAAGCCAGCATTAAATATACCCGAACTCATATTAACGATGCCATAACCAATGGACCCCGTAATCAGTGCGTAATAAGTAAAGGGCAACAAGGTCTTACGAATTACGGCACCTTCCTTGCCGACCAAACCCACCACAGCAGATGCTGCAACAACATTGTGAACACAAATAATATTACCAGCGGCACCACCCACTGCCTGTAAGGCGACTATCCAGACAGGATCTACCAAAATGCGTTCACCCACACCAAACTGAAATAAAGAAAACATCATATTGCTCACGGTATTACTACCCGCTACAAAGGCGCCCAAACCACCGATGAATGTTGAAAAGAAAGGCCAGGCCGAACCGGCGAACGCTGCAACACCCTCTGCCAGAACAATCGGCATTTGCCCATAACCAGCAGCGCCACCGCTTGTATTGATGAATACCTGGACCATAGGGACGGTGAATATCAATGCTGTTGAAGCGGGAATTAAGGTACGAAGCGAACTCGTCAACGCAACTTTGTATTCCGAAACTCGCATTCTATGCAATAGTATTGTTATCAGGGAGGCGATTATAAAAATAGTGCCAGGTGACCACAGCGGCTGGAATGAGGCTGTGATTCCACTAGAAAAAATATCCGGCCATGACCAGGTGGTTAATGCGTTGGCGTGTCTTAAGAATGATTCCAAATCCACATAAGGCTGGCGTGTTAACACCAGCAATAATGCGACAACAAGGTAAGGCGACCAGGCCCTGATTAGACCCATAGAAGGATTATCAATTGTTTGTTGCGTTGCCCTGTCTGGTAAAGAGCCTGACCACTCAGGATCCCAATTATCCCTCATATCAAAATCCCATGGCGTATCGCGAGCCGGCATCAGAAAACCGATTTTCGCGGCTGGCACCACAATAGCCAGTCCAATGAGACCGCCAAATAATGAGGGGAATTCCGGTCCCAGGTAAATGGCGACAAGCAAATAGGGGACGGTCATTGCAAATGCCGCAAACAAGGCAAATTTCCATACCTGCAAGCCTTCGACAAAAGATTTATTCTTGCCAAAGAAGCGTGTCATAACGGCAACCACCATCAAGGGGATAAAAGTGCCTGCGACAGCATGTATCAAGGCGACTCTTGTAGCGATAAAGGCCAGGAATTGTGACCAATCTTCGAATCCACGATCTAAAGCATATTGCAGCAACTCTGGATCGGCTGAAAGTCCTGTATTAATCCCCACAAGGATTGGTGTGCCCATTGCGCCGAAAGACACCGGCGTACTTTGTATTATCATGCCCGCCACAACTGCAGCCATTGCTGGAAAACCAAGCCCTACCAAAAGAGGAACGGCCACCGCAGCTGGCGTCCCAAACCCGGCAGTCCCTTCTATAAACGAGCCAAATAACCAGGCGATAATAATGACCTGTATACGTCTGTCCGGGGTGATATTGGAGAAACCCTGGCGAATAGATTGCATGGCACCACTTTGCTGCAATGTATTCAGCAGCAAAATGGCACCAAAAATAATATAGATAAGTGTGCCGGCCAAAAGCAGACCTTTGACACTGGCGGCGAGGATTTTAGACAACGGTACCTGCCATACTTCCAGTGCAAGAATGGCTGCAACAGCATAAGCAATTGGCATAGCGCGCCTCGCCGGCCAACGTAAAATCACAAGAAACAGGATAACGGAAAGGATAGGAAGCAAGGACACAAATGCAAGGCTAGCGGTATTCATCATTATTGTTTCATAGTCTGATTTGAGGTGAAGCTCATTAATATCTAATTTATGCAGACATAAATCCAGTGAAAAAAACTCACGTACAGCGAACCACTAACGAACAAGATGCCGGGATAAAACCTGTAGAGTGATATTACGTAAATG
Source organism: Planctomycetota bacterium (assembly GCA_047638675.1). Lineage (GTDB taxonomy): Bacteria > Pseudomonadota > Gammaproteobacteria > Eutrophobiales > Eutrophobiaceae > WLWS01. The sequence goes on from JBLIML010000015.1 coordinate 22,602, forward strand.
ACATTAGTTCAGCTTAACTTTGCTGCTGTAAATCATATGAGAACTCTTTTTTGTCCTTCCCAATAAGGTCTGCGTAGCAATACCTTATCCACTTTGCCTGTTGCTATCCTGGGCAACTCCTTTACAAAGGAGACGGATTTCGGTTTTTTATAACTGGCGATATGTTCTTTGCAATGAGCAATTAATTCTTCTTCTGTAACAAACATACCTTCATTACAGACTACAAACGCTAATACGGCCTCGCCCCAACGATTATCGGGGACGCCAATGACCGCCGTTTCCATTACCGCTGGATGTAGCACTAAGGCGGCTTCAACTTCACGAGGATAAATATTTTCTCCGCCTGAAATAATCATGTCTTTTTTTCTATCGACGATATATAAAAACCCATCCTTGTCCAAATAGCCAATATCACCCATGTGCAAGAAACCCTCGACGATGGTGCTGGATGTCGACTCTTCGTCATTCCAATAACCTTTCATAATATTTGAGTGCTTAACAACAATTTCTCCTACCTTACCAGTTGGCAAGTCATGACCTTCGTTATCGACAACGCGCACTTCAATTTCGGGATTAGCGCTGCCTGCGGACGTAAGCCATCTTTGCTCGTCTTCGGTACCATCGTTAATATGGTGACGTTTTGCTAAAGTCGTTACCTGGCCTCCTTCGGTGGATCCATATTGTTGCAGAAAAACCTGACCGAACACTGCAAGCCCTCGTCTCAATAAAGATTCTCGTATGGGTGCTGTCGAATAAAAAATGGTCTTCAATTTTGTAGGCGGATAATCACCGTCTTTTATCTCGTCCAACAACATGTCCAACATAGTGGGCACCACCTGCATGGTCGTTATATCTTCACGAACAAGCATCTTCCAGACCATTACAGGGTCAAAGGCCGTTTGCAAATTTATAGTGGCACCACGAATGTGATGTGCGAGTTGAAGAAATTTGGCTCCCACATGAAATAAGGGTTGCATGACAAGGCCTAAATCGCCAGATTGAATATCTGCATCAGAGCTTATGGTATTCGCAATACCGTACAATGCCCCTTGTGTCAGCACGGCTCCCTTCGGACGACCGGTTGTACCACTGGTATGAATAATACAGGCCGGATCATCGGCGCCCGGCATGTAGCGTGGCGTGATTACTTCACCAGCTTCGAGAAATTCTCCATATTCATCCGCATCAGCATTGCTTTCATCAATGCGAATATAGTGTTGAACATCGTCAAGCTCTTTTCTTGTTGATTTTATTTCATCTTCATATTCGGATGAATAAAAACAAACACAGGGAGTTGTGTTCCCGAGTATGTAAGCGATTTCCGGCGTTGATAAACGAAAATTAATTGGCACGATAATGTACCCGGCGATTTCACAGGCGCTATATATTTCCAGATATTGAATGCTGTTTTTTGCCAGGATGGCAATTCTGTCACCGGGTTTACAATCCAGTCGAGAGAGGGAGTCGCCTAGTTTTTGAGCACGTTCGTAATGTGTCAGAAAGCTATAATGAACATCCTTATAAACAGTCGCCGTGCGATTGGCATTCGACTCGGCATTATTTCTAATAATTGCAGCAACAGTATCTATCTCGATCGTTTTGGACACAGTTATCTTTTTATTAAAAGTTTTTGAACAATAGTTGGAGTGCTTGCTTCAGCAATTTTTGTATTGATGTCTTTTCATTACCATAACTTCGGGACGAATCGCCATGTTGTTCTACAATACGCTTCATATTCTTCACCGAAGGCTTTTCTCATTAGTATTTCTTCACTTCTTACATTCAAAGACCACAGTGGAAACAATATCAGAACCCATATCATATAAATCCAGTTATTCAGCAAAAATGCGATGCCAACATTAGAGAATAATAAAAAAGCTGCATAAAGTGGATGTCTGAAAAAATGAAAGGCACCTGTCCTCACTAATTTTCTGCCCCGTGCCTTTAGTGGAAGCGAAACCAGACTCCATATAATCAATGCTATCCCCAAAATGATAAATCCGATAAAAACGCTATAACGAATTTCATAGTTTTTTAATATTTCAGGCAATCCAACCCTGTCTTCCAGATAATAGGCAAGCACTAATAAAATCGTGCTCATCAATCCGCCTCTTGGGCCAGAGCCAAACAGTCTTTCGTAGGTAAGCATCATGATATTAGTGATCTGGAAACATCATGGGTGAAGCGCTCGATTCGCAGCGGTTCCCACAATAATTTACCCAATCTCATTGCCTGTTTGAAGTGTATGCTTTATTGAGAAGCTGTATAGTGCCTACGCCTTATACTAACACGGTGGCCACATGAAACTAATAGTAAGAAATCTCGCCCGTAACACGACAGAGGCAGCGCTTCGGGTTATTTTCGAAACCTATGGTAAAGTGCAATTCTGTACCGTAATTGTCGAAAAGGAAACGGGTAATTCCAAAGGTTTTGGCTTCGTCGAGATGCCCAAACAGGGCGATGCCAAAGCAGCAATGAAAAACGTCAACGGTATGGAAGTGGATGGTAACAAGATACGTGTTAAAAAAGCCGAGTCGTCGACGGACACAGATGAAGCACCAAAACGGATAATTAGGCCAGACGTCAAGGATCCACTGCATGGCGTGACCCTGGAGATGATCCTCAGGCAGCTAGTGGAGAAATACGGTTGGCAAGAGATGGGGCGACGGATCACCATCAAATGTTTCACAGAAGATCCGAGTGTTGCATCCAGTCTAAAATTCCTTCGGAGGACGCCATGGGCACGGCAGAAAGTAGAAATTCTTTATCTGGACTCCGATTCTCAGGATGACGACAGACCGGCAAGGAAAAAAATAAAAGAAAAACCTGTGGAAGAAAAGAAGGTGCCGATTAAAAAGACCCGGTGGAAACCAAAAACAGGTAGCAAGAAACGCGTATGGGGAAAAGACTAAGTCAATCTTGCGCCAGCCAATAAACCAAGACACCTATCTGATAGAAAATCATTAACAATGGCTACCGGCTCAACAAAAGTTATCTATGCCGCACTAGTGGGCAACGGCTTAATTGCAGTAACAAAGTTTATTGCAGCATTTTTTACTGGCAGCTCGGCAATGTTGTCGGAGGGGATCCATTCGCTGGTTGATACAGGCAATCAAATTCTTCTTTTACATGGGATTAAACAGTCCAGAAAACCTGCCGATGAAAACTTTCCGTTTGGCCACGGAAAAGAAATCTATTTCTGGAGCTTCATTGTCGCTATTCTTGTATTTGCACTAGGTGGTGGAATTTCTATCTATGAGGGTATTCGGCATATATTGCATCCTGAAGCAATATTGAACCCGGCAATCAATTACATTGTGCTTGTTCTGGCCATGTTCTTTGAAGGTGCTGCCTGGCTCTTTGCCTTGCGTGAATTCAGCCGAGCCAAAGGCGAATGGGGTTACATTGAAGCGGTGAAACGTGCCAAAGATCCGTCAGTTTTTGTCGTGTTGTTTGAGGATTCTGCCGCGATGCTTGGATTGGTAGTCGCTTTCATCGGCATTGCATTAACTCAATACACCGGTATTCTTTACTTTGACGGAATGGCTTCTGTCATCATTGGTTTTATCCTCGTAGGCACTGCGGCCTGGCTCGCGTATGAGACAAAAGGTCTATTGATTGGTGAAAGCGCGAATCGTCAGGTGGTTAACGATATAAAAGCAATTTTACAAGCCAATCCGCTGATAGAGCATGTTAACGAAGTCTTAACCATGCACATGGGACCTGATTATATTCTTGCAAATCTCAGTGTGGGTTTTAAAGATAGTATAACGGCTGGAAAAGTTGAAGACACTATCACCAAACTCGACAGAGCGATAAAGGCGCAGCATCCTCAAGTTAAACGAGTATTTATTGAGGCCGAGAAAATAAGTCCATTAAAAACTAAACTTGCTTAATTCAAGTGGAAGACGCTTATGTTGGAAAGCGAGACCTGACACTGCCCTGTTCTATCTTTGCGGGTTATTCTCCGGGTTTAGTATTTTTACTTCACGACGTGGATATGGAATTTCGATGTTATTCTCTTTAAGTACATTCCATATCATATGTAGCAAATCGGCACCCACCCGATTTTTCCCATCATCAATTCCCTCCATCCAGAATTCCACAAGGATATTGATACCAGAATCACCAAAACCCGCTATTTCAGCATCAGGTCTTTCTTCAATTGGAAGCTCTTCACCACTTAAAACCATTGGATGACTGGCCACCACGTCCCGTACTACTTTGAACAACAGATCCAAATCAGTATCATAGGCGACAGTGAATTCAATTGGATAACGTTGTTTCTTGTTTTTGTGTGTCCAGTTGACGAAATTGCTGGTAATAAACTGTTCATTCGGCACCATGATGTCTTTACCATCAAAGGTCTCAAGAATGGCTGAACGCATATTCAGTTCTCTTATCGTCCCAGACCGTCCATCTTGCAGTTGTATATAATCATCAACCGTAATTGAGCGATCCAATAAAATAATGATTCCTGAAATGAAATTTGAAGCGATTGATTGCAGGCCAAACCCCAGGCCAACACCCAAAGCACCTCCAAAGACGGCTAGTGCAGTGAGATTGATGCCTAATAGTTCCAATAGTAGAACAAAAATGGAAACAGACAGAGCTACTTCAAACAACTTCGCAAAGACTTCCCGGGCACCAGCATCAAGGTCCTGTTGACCACGGATTATTTGTTTGCCGACCACGTTTGAGATCCTGCCTAACCAGAATATGATCGCACCAAAAACAAAAAGTCTGGACATAGCATAGGCAGAAAATCGGATATTTCCTACTTGCACAAAGATAGAATCCAGATAGCTGATAACATCATCCAGCGCATCAAATGCCTGCAATACGGCAATGGGTATTAAGATCCACTTAACAAACGCTTTGATATAGTTTTTCTCAATAAAGCGTGTAAGCAAAATGTACAACATCAGTATAATGGCTAAAGTCACTGCTATTCTTAATAACCAGTTTTGTTGCACAAGGTTTTCGCTCAAGTTCGTGACCATACTCAGCGCTATAATGCTAAACAATGGAAATATCAAATCTCCTAAATTAAAAATATTGCGTCTTAATCGCAGCAAGGATCCTTTTTTTGGTCGTTGATTGAAAATTGTGGAGTATCTTTTTAATGCAAAAGCCAGGATATAGGCCACAATGATACTGAGTACGATCAATCCGCACTGCAAATAGAAATCTGTACCGCTTGCCCATTTGAGTGCGAGCACAAAAATATTTTCAATTTTTACCTTTAATAATTCAAAATTCATCATTAAATCTCCGGCACATTGCGACTACCAAGTGAGAACCATCCTCCTGTTAATTCAGATAGCATCATAAATTAATGGAGTTAATGGCTAATTTACACTCATTCTTGCACGAATACTCCGATATCAGTTGAAGTAAAACAATTTGTTCAAATTTCTTACATGGATGTTTCTTTTGCACCTTTTATCTCTATAATCTCCGGCATGAACGGTACTGATCAAAACTTATCTACTACTATAGGTTGGCGTGAATGGCTCTCTTTACCTGCACTGACTATACCGGCAATCAAAGCCAAGATTGATACAGGCGCCAAAACATCCGCCCTGCATGCGTTTAAGTTAGAACCATTTATGCAAGACGACGAGGAACATATCCGATTTTGGCTTCACCCGGTGCGGCATAGAGATATCGAGCTGGTTTGTGAAGCCAAAGTCATAGATAAACGAATAGTAAAAGATTCAGGCGGTCATTCCGAAAATAGATATGTGATTAACACAAGCGCTTGCCTTGGTAATAAGACCTGGCCCATAGATCTTACATTGACCAATCGCGAAGACATGATGTTTCGCATGTTGCTCGGACGGAGAGCGCTGATCGATGGCGACTTCATCGTGAAGCCGGAAGCATCTTATCTGCTTGGTAAAAAGCAACAACATTCATATGAAAATGTCTCAAATGAGGCAAACGAAAGGAGCCAGTTATCATGAAGATCGCACTTTTATCCCGTAATTCAAAATTATACTCCAGTAAACGGCTCATCGAGACAGCCGAGGAACGAGGTCATGAGATCCGTACGCTGGATGTCCTACGTTGTTATATGAACGTTACGGCCCATCGCCCGGAGATCCACTATAAAGCAGAAGTATTGAGCGAATTTGATGCGGTCATTCCCCGTATAGGCGCTTCGGTTACTTTTTATGGGACTGCTGTACTGCGCCAGTTTGAAATGATGGGGGTATTCCCTTTGAATGAGTCTGTGGCGGTCAGTCGCTCAAGAGACAAATTACGAGCCTTACAACTCCTGTCGAGAAAGGGAATTGGCATGCCAATCACGGGGTTCGCTAACCAACCCGACGATATCGATGACTTGATAAAAATGGTAGGTGGTGCACCGCTGGTGATTAAGTTGCTACAGGGTACTCAGGGAATCGGTGTGGTATTAGCAGAAACCAAACAGGCCGCAAAAAGCGTGATCGAATCATTTCTCGGATTAAAAGCCAGTGTTCTCGTCCAGGAATACATCAAGGAAGCCGGTGGTGCAGACATTCGCTGCTTTGTCATCGGAGATAAAGTAGTGGCAACAATGAAACGACAGGGAGCTGAAGGCGAGTTTCGTTCGAATATTCACCGTGGTGGAACTGCATCCCTGATCAAGATTACCCCGGAAGAGCGCTCGACCGCTGTAAGGGCTGCGCAAACAATGGGTTTGAATGTTTGTGGTGTAGATATACTGCGTTCCAACCATGGCCCGGTTGTGATGGAGGTTAATTCCTCTCCGGGTCTTCGAGGGATCGAAGAAGCTACCGGCAAGAATGTTGCTGGCATGATAATCGAGTTTATGGAAAAGCATGCAAAGGAAGGTAAAACCAAAACTAAAGGTAAAGGTTAATAGTGCGTGAAGCCATAGAAATTGGCGGCGTCAGCATCAAAGCTAATGAACGCACGTCTCTGGAACTTGAGGTGCCTGATCTTTATACACACACAGGTATTACACTACCGGTGCATGTGGTTCACGGAAGACAAAACGGTCCGGTTTTATTTTTAAGTGGTGCGGTACATGGCGATGAGATAAATGGCGTAGAAATTATTCGTCGCATTCTCAAAAGCAAAGCCATTAATCGGATCAAAGGTACCTTGATTGCCGTTCCCGTAGTCAATATCTATGGCTTCATCCATCAAACCCGTTATCTCCCGGATCGTCGCGATCTCAACCGCTGTTTCCCCGGCTCTGAAAAAGGCTCACTCGGTGCCAGGATGGCGAATCTTTTTTTAACAGAGATCGTCTCAAAATGTACGCATGGTATTGATTTGCACACCGCCGCTATTCACCGAGACAACCTTCCCCAGATCAGAGCCTTGTGTGATGATTCCGAGACAGACCGCATGGCCCATGCCTTTCGTCTGCCTGTTATTCTGGATACCAAAATCGTAGAAGGATCACTTAGAGAATCTGCTGAAACAATGGGCGTGTCAGTAATTGTCTATGAAGCGGGTGAAGCGCTGCGTTTCGATGAAGCATCTATTCGCGGCGGTGTGAAAGGTATTTTTTCTGTCATGCGCGAAATTGGCATGCTAGCTGAGTCAACTAAGCCTCGATCAAAGATTGAGCCTCTGGTAGCGAAATCCAGCCTCTGGGTAAGGGCATCGCAAAGTGGAATTTTGCGTACCATGAAACCCCTGGGCGCAAACTTAAAGAAGGGCGAGCTCCTCGGTATTGTGGCCGATCCTTTCGGTGAGAATGAGGAAGAAATAAGAGCACCTGCAAGTGGCATTATCATTGGCCGCACAAACATGCCTTTGGTGAATGAAGGCGAAGCGCTTTTTCATATTGCCCGTTTTGAAAGTGACGATGAGATAGTCGAACAACTGGAAGAAAGTTTGAACGAACTGGACCCGGCAACAGATGAACTAACACCTCGGGAACCTCCTATCGTGTAGCTATTGTTACACTGGTCTTAATTAGTCGATCCTGAAAAACTCATAAATTAGGCTTTTTCAGGATCGACTAATTAATTACTCTAACTTTGGTTCCGATAACGAGTGTTGTTTAAGGTCTAAAATATTGACGATGAATTTCAGCGTTTCATCATGAAATTGACCGGTGATCTGCCATCATCCCGGATCAAAAAAGTCTATACCCACCAGTATCGCCCACGGACCAGACGAAGCTAAACCTTTCTCAATTGCACTTATTACTTGAATTCAGGCTTTACTAATCTTCGGGAAGGCCTGCTTACCATCTAGACTCTTAATCTCGACACTCAGATCTGATTTCATACCCATCCTAAATCCATCACTCCACCAAAATATCTTCATCGATATAAGCGCACCTGACCGAGTCGTGTACCAAATACCGTCGTCAGGCGCAGTTGCTGCCTGCCTGCTGGTGCCATACCAGTTGAATTCTGGGAAAGATGACCCCTGCATTTTTCTGGCTTCGTGAGTTACCGGACATTAGTAGGGTTCGTCTGCTTGAACGAACACTGGAATTGCGAATGATGATTACGAGAAAAGCTACATGAAAGCGTATTTCAAGACAGCACCTCTCCACATTCTTACCAGCGGATAAAATGCAATGCTAGTGAAATGAGAGCCAGAAAACAAGGAGTTACTACTGATTATATTGTTCGGCAGGTGTTATCCTTAGCAGATGAAACCTAAGCGAACGGAGAGTATTCCACTCCTACCTGCGTCCAATTGGATAATGAGGTGACATAGGTGGGTCAGCGTCAACTTGCTGCCATCATGTTCACCGATTTTGTCGGTTACAGTGCGCTGACCCAACGTAATGAGGCGCTTGCGCTTACATTGCTGGAGAAACACTGGGCGCTTCTGCGGCCAATATTCGCGAAGTTTGATGGGCGCGAGATCAAGACCATTGGCGATGCCTTACTGATTGAATTTCCGAGTACCCTGCAGGCTGTTGAAGCAGGACTCGCCATGCAAGTTGTTATTAAGGAATATAATGACACGGTTGACCAGGAAAACGTCATCCAAATTCGCATCGGTATCCATACGGGTGATGTCGAACGACGTGGTGATGATGTCTTTGGCGACGGTGTTAATATCGCAGCGCGTCTTGAACCACTGGCAACACCGGGCGGTATATGTATCTCGGAACCGGTCTATACTTCAGTCAATAATAAAATTGATGTGCCCTTTTATTCGATGGGTGAGCAAAATCTTAAAAACATAAGTCAATCGATTGTTGCATACAGCCATCATCCTGAGCAGAAGGCAAAAATAATCAAAAGCAATTTCCTCAATGAACTTCGCCGTCGCAACGTGTTTAAGGTAGGTGTGGCCTACACCATTGTTGCCTGGATAATTATACAGGTGGCAGCAGTTACCTTCCCTGCCTTGCATCTGCCGTCATGGGCAATCACCCTCGTTACCGTTCTCATTCTTATGGGATTTCCCGTCGCCTTGCTGCTTGCCTGGGCCTTTGAACTGACACCGGATGGCGTAGTACCTACCCGACAAATCGGACTGATTGAAGCTAGCAAAAGCACAGGGGGACGCAAGTTTGAATTCACCATTATTACCTTGCTACTGACTGCCGTTATCTTTCTGATAATAGATAACTATGTGTGGGTGGAGGAAACATCAGCACCCAAGGCTGTGATAACGGCTGCTACGGAGATTGAGAGAACTAGGGATGAGTCTAATGTTGCTAATCAAAAATCAGTCGCCGTATTGCCCTTCGCCAATCGAAGCAAGTCGGAGGATGATGCCTATTTCGCAGATGGTCTGCACGATGATTTGTTAACCCACCTTTCGAAAATCACCGACATGAAGGTCATCTCCCGTACCTCAGTGATGGGCTATCGCGGCACAACTAAGAACATGAAGACGATTGGCGGTGAGTTGGGTGTGGCAACGCTTCTTGAGGGCAGCGTGCAACGTGCCGCGAACCAGGTACGTATTAATGTGCAGTTGATTGATGTGAATACGGATGAGCATCTTTGGGCAGAAATCTACGACAGGGAACTGACAGCAGCTAATATTTTTGCCATCCAAAGTGAAATTTCCACTGCCATAGCAAAAGCCTTGCGTGCCACCCTCTCTCCGGAAGAACAGGAACGCCTTGGCGCTGTGCCTACCGAAAATCTTTCAGCTTATGAGGCCTACCTGCTCGGCAAACAACGCATGGTGTCACGCATAAGTGACAGGTTGGCAGAGGCGGTCGATTACTTTGAACAGGCAATTGCACTCGATCCACTGTTTGCGCTTGCCTATGTAGGTTTATCGGATACTACTCAACTTCAGTTCCTCTACAGCGGCTTGCCCCGGGAAGAGATGAATGCAAAAGCTGAAATGGCTATCAACAAGGCACTGGCACTGGATGACAAGTTAGGAGAAGCCTATGCGTCCCTGGGCTTACTTAAACTGGAAAGGAATGATTATATTGGTGCGGAAGCCGCCTTCAAGCAGGCATTAACACTGAATCCTAACTATGCGACGTCATATCATTGGTATGGAAGTTTATTTAGTGAATTAGGCCAGCTTGAAGAAGCCACAGCACAGATGCAGAAAGCACTCACGCTAGATCCACTCTCAATCGTTATCAATACGAATGTTGCTTTCTATCTGGCTCAAGCAGGAGAGTTTGACAAGGCCATGGCACAATTTGAGAAGATCATCGAAATCGATCCGACCGCGGCTCAGGGCTATGTTGGTAAGGCACGTCTTTATTGGTCAGTCTATGGACGGCTGGATGAAGCTGTTCTATGGATTAGAAAGGCTGTAGCACGCGATCCAAACAGTCCGCAATATCATGCCTTTTCCAGTGGACTTTTCCTGACGCTCGGTGACGACAGGCGGGCGGAGTGCTGGGGTAACCGCGCAATGAAGCTGGGCCCTGAAGATCTCTTTTCGAATTTAATAAAGGTATATCTTCATACGTCCCGTAAAGAAAACGAACTGGCGCTCTCTTATGCGATGAAAGCCCTGGAGATCGATCACACCAACCGTGATGCATTAATATTATTGCGTGACAATTACTTGCAAGCCGGAAGTTATGAAAACGCTCGCTCTCTCTACGAGAAGTCTTATCCGGCATTACTGACAGAGAATGAACCGGTAATAAATAGAACGAATTATCAAGAAGCTATTGACCTTGCCTACGTCTTACAACTTAGCGGTGAACAAGAGCGGGCTAATATACTATTGGGTCGTAGCCTCGCATTTATTCGTAGTGGTGTTTCTCTACTCGATTTTGGCAGTTACAAGGTAAGTGACGTGCGGATTTTTGCAATGCTAGGCGAGAAACAAGAAGCACTGACAGCGTTAAGACTGGCCATTGATGAAGGTTGGCGTGATGGATGGTGGTACTTCCTGGAGATTGACCCCAGCCTTGAATCAATTCGTAGTGAACCTGAGTTTCAGGCGATGTTGGCAGAAATCAAAGGCGACATGGCCAGTCAGTTAACTCGAGTAATTGAGATGGAAAAGGCAGGAGACATTTGCGCTAAGCCTGATTAATTAATTAAATGAGGGTCAGAGTAACAATTACTCGATTAGACAGTAATTTCACCTTCAAGGTATATGGTCGCATGTCCAGAAACCAATACCTGGTCTTGTAGTTCTTCACAAGCTAACTCCCCACCGCGTTTCGATATCTGGCGCGCTAACATTTTTTGTTTGCCCAGTTTTTTAGACCAAAAGGCTATCAGCGCACAATGAATTGAAACAGTAACGGGATCCTCCGGGATACCATAACCGGGTGCAAAATATCGTGAGACAAAATCAACCTCTTCACCTTCTGCAGTGACAACCACACCGAAAGGATGAAGTTTTTCTAGCATCATCAGATCAGGCATAATTGACCGAACCTCATTTTCATTGTTATAAATCGCGTAATAATTAGTATCAACCTCTGTCAATAAGACTTCCGTTGGCGCAAGCCCCAGGCCCTCGACCAGGTTCGCAGGTGTATTACAGGATAGAGGCTCAAGTTTTGGGAGAACCATAGTAAGATCGCCATTTGCAGATCTTCTAACTTCTAACATGCCACTCAAAGTTTCAAATTTTACAGCTTGGCGCGACATCGCAAGTTTTGTAAACACAATCAACGCAGAAGCCAGAGTCGCATATCCACAAAGAGGCACCTCCTGGGTCGGCGTAAACCAACGGAGATGATAGTGATCATCTTTAGCTATAAAGAAGGCAGTCTCGGCGAGGTTGTTTTCTGCTGCGATGGCTTGCATCGTGGCATCGTCAAGCCAATGCTTTAGCGGTATTACTGCAGCGGGATTTCCACTAAAGACATAAGCTGAGAACGCATCAACCTGGTATATTTTCAGGCGCAATGTTAGCGCCTAATTGTACCAATGGGGATTGACGAAATTAGCTTGAAATACGGAATCAGATACTGTCTTACGATTAGGCCCAACCAAGTTCGACTAATGCCCAGGGCGCATTCCATACTTTAACCATATTGGCTATTTGATCATTTTCATCCATGGTCAACACATACACGTAGTGCGAATTCGTCTGCTTGTTGGTGGGGGGCACGGGACCGCCTTCACCTGTGTGGGTTCCGATAAACGTCGCAAAAAAAATCGCTGTGCGTGTTGACTCATCGTATGAGGACGAATGTAAATCGTATCCACATCCTGGCAATACATTGAGTCCCAGTCCTGCCATCCACTCCGCGTATCCCTCAACTGTGTCGATCTCTACAAGTGGTTCACTCTGCGCAGTGAATTTTGCCCCGGGTGCAACGTATTGCTGGCATCCTTCCCAGCCTTTCAGGCTTTCGCAAGTATGGAAAAATTTTGTGGCGGTCTCGAATGCTGACATGGTTTACTCCTCGGTTGTGAGTGAAAGTACGGGACTAAGTATACGGTATCTGGGACAGTTGATTTGATTGCAGTGTAAATAATATTTTGACCGGTCTCTATATTACCTGGGTATGGTGGCCTGTCCGCAAATCTTTATACAATTTCGATCTCAACTTCTGTCGACTTGACATCACGAATTGAGCAACTAACGGGCGAGTGAGCCTCGGCCCAGGTGACTATTTCTCTAAGTTGTTCAGGGCTCGCCTCATCTGCACCAATCCTGACCTGCGTTCGCCAATCAAAAAGACCGGCAGACACACTATCATCGCTGCCAAGAAGACCTCGAGTGTCCGCGTTACTGATCACCGTTACCTCCAGGGTCTTCAACTCAATATCCAATTGCGCAGCACGCATGGCAATCACAGTCGCATTGCATGAGGCGAGAGACGCGCGTAGAAACCAGCCCGGCTTAGCTGCAGAGCCCTGGCCGCCCAACGAAATGGGCATGTCGGTAAACGCCATGCTTGAGTTCTGACCGCTGAGCCGAAAGCGCAAGCCAGACTCGAGAGTCGCCGTAGCAGCGCCTGTTGATAGCGCCTTCTCTGGCTCTTCAGATAAAACCTGGGTCATGTTCTCGATTGCATCGCGAATCTCACGTACGGACATACGGGTCTCCTATTTGACTAATTCAGATTGTCTTGTGATATAGGATTCGGAGCGATTATACGAACTTTCGAGATCCGTTATTGAACGAAGCCCCGAACGTCAAATATCTTATCACGCGCGGGACATAAATTTTCCGGTTCCAGTATTGATCCTGATCACCTGACCGACTTCCATATACTCTGGTACCTGAACCTCCAGGCCTGTACTCAATGTAGCTGGTTTGGTTCTACTGGTCGCAGACGCGGCTTTAATCCCCGGTACCGTATCAACAATCTCCATATCTACGGACTGTGGTAATTCGATGCTCAATAAAACACCGTCCATGATCAAAGCAGTCAAGCCTTCCATTCCTTCAGTCACGTATCCCATCAAGTCTTCAATATCCTCCTCACGCACTTCGTACTGGGAGTAATCTTCAGAGTTCATGAATACTACATTGTCACCATCTCTGTAAGAAAACTGTACGAACATGCGCACACAATCAGCTTCTTTCAAGTGTTCATCGCTTTTAAAAGACTCGTCCACCTTCGTGTGTGACAGAAGATTGGTGAAACGAATTTTATACAGGGTAGAGGCTCCCCTGGAAGAAGGATTCCTTACCTCAACATTTTTAACCGCATGGGGTATGCCATCGAAATCTACTACCATACCCCGTTTAAGTTCACTGGCTTTAGGCATATGTGCTCCTGGTTAATGATGAAGGAAAGGAATGAACCCCAGTCTTCAGTTGTTTAAGGACTCGATATTAACCTATTTTAATAGTTCATCGATATCTGATAACCATTCTCCTGGTTCAACCAAGATGGTGTCAAAAAACGGAAAATATTCCTCTTTTGGCTTTTGATTAGTAAGCTACTCATATTCTACAGGATTGAAAAAGTCTTACGCCTTCGTTTTAGGAGATAGCCCGATGAAATTACGATACAAAATCTTGAACGGTTTACTGGTTTTTATGACGCTTGGGATCGTGTCACTGGCGTTTATTCTAAGCCACAGCTCTGCCTGCGGACCGGCGCCGGTAGTCTCTAACAAAGCGGAACTGATGAAAGCCATTGTGTATCGCTGCTATGGTTCACCTGATGTGCTGGAATTAGTAGACATCGAAAAACCGACCCCTGCGGATAATGAAGTTCTGGTAAAGGTGATTGCAGCTTCTGTCAATCCCCTTGACTGGCATTATATGAGAGGTAGTCCGTACATCATGCGCT
>JBLIML010000016.1:0-35863 GCA_047638675.1 Planctomycetota bacterium
ATGCATCGCCTGTGCGATACCCCATGCAATCGATCGATTACTTGCAACGCCAACAACCAAGGCGCGTTTCCCTTCAAGCAGACTCATAAATTACCCCGCATTATTTTTATAGGTTCCTGGAACGGTCATTTTGGCACGACCGTAGCTTATTCATCAAGGTGATATTGAACTTCAGTGTGGACAAGTGGCAGATTAGCGCTTCGTCCATACCTTATATCAGGGCAAACCAGGTGAGGAGAGCCGCAGAGATGCCAGCAGCGGAGCAAGTTGTTTCTCATAGTGTTTCCAGCGGTTTACTGAATGCGTATACATAGGTTTCCGCACTTGCACACTACTAGCCGTTCGTACTGCACGTTTATTGAGGTGAAAGTCCAGGCAACGATCATCCCATTCCAGATCAAGATACTCGACTAACTGGCGACTGATCTTTTCCTGATTTGAAACCAAATCTTCATACTGTACGGCTAATATGTCAGTGGCGAACAAGTTTCCCCAGTGAGTCATCAATCTTTCATAATCCAGGTAATATTTTCCTAATTCATCCAGGTCAAAAGAATATTCGTTACCTAGTACAAAATAATTAAAAAAGATAGACGTGCAGGTATCCAATGGATTGCGCTGACAATGAATAATCCTGGCCCCTGGAAAGAGTGTCTTGATAAGGCCAATTCTGTGAAAATTACCCGGGTTCTTATCAGTAATGCGTGTTTCATCTTCTGAGAATTGTTTGGTTTCACTTAAATATTCGCCAGAATATCTGTCTATAGCAGCACTGTTTATGGAGGACATACATTCCGGATAAGGCGTCCCTGCATTTATTTTATTCGCTATTACTTTTTCAATACTCTCTATCAATACAAGTTCTCCCGCCCCATAAACCAATGGGTGGCTTGAGAGAATCTGTTCAACGAGTGTCGTGCCGGAGCGAGGCATGCCGACAATGAAGACAGGCAGTTTTGAGGTAGAGCCATATTTAGCGACTTCTTCAAGGTAGTCAGGTGAATAGGTCTCAATTAATCTATCTACGTAAGCGGTATAGTCATGTGAATCATAGCTAAAGGTAAGACGTTTTAGCGCATTGCCTTTATCGAAGTGCTTGAAAGCATCATCAAACATGTCTAGATTATGATAAATGTTCCCAAGTGCAAAATGGTAATGAGATGTATCTACTTCTGTTAACGAAGGCTCGTCTAATAATTTTTTTATGACGGCTACTTGCTCTTGCCCTGGCACTATCATCGATAGATGCAGATGTGCCGCAGCATAGTCGGGCTTTATGGCGAGGGCCTGTTCATAATGTCTAATGGCTTCATCCTGACGGCCTAATTCCTGGAGTGTAAAACCCAGATTATTGTGGGCCTCGGCATAACCGGGGTTAATGGCAAGGGCCTGTTCATAGCAACTAATAGCCTCATCCGGTCGGCCCAATTCATCAAGGGCAATTCCCATATTGTAATGTGCCATGGCAAAGTTGGGATTAATGAGCAGGGCCTGTTCATAAGCGCTGACGGCCTGTTTCTGTTCGCCGAGTGCTTTGAAGGCATTGCCCATGTTGCTATGCGCCTCGGCATAATCAGGCATGATGGAAATAGCTCGTTTATAACATTTAATAGCGTCGTCATGATGACCCAGGGCTAGAAGGGCATTGCCCATGTTGCTATGCGCCTCGGCATAGTCAGGCATGATAGCAATGGCCAGTTCATAAGCGCTAATGGCCTCTTCCTCTCGGTCCAGTGCCTTAAGTGCAATCCCCAGATTGTTGTGCGCCATGGGAAAGTCAGGACTGATGGCTATTGCCTGTTCATAGCAAGTTATCGCCTCGCCCAGGCGACCGAGCTCTTTAAGGGCATTTCCCAGATTGTTGTGTGCGCCAGCAAAGTCAGATTTAATGGCAAGCGCCTGCTCATAACGGCTGATGGCGAGCTCATGTTTTTGTAGCGATCGATAGGCCTCTCCACAATTATTGTAAAAATTCGGCTCATCGGGATTTGCTTTTATTGCTTGCTCGATCAAGTTAACAGCAATGTCACTTTTCCCTAACTGGTGGGCCATGACGCCCAACAAATGTAATGCGTCAGGATGTTGAGGTTGATCTTTTAGAATCGATTGATAAATATTTTCCGCTTCCTGAAAGCGGCCGGATTGATGATGTTCTAAACCAGTTTGTAATCGTTGGGAAATATCAGAGGACATGACTTTCGAGTAGACTCATCGGCGGTTAAAAATACTAGCTTATCATTTCAGCACTATATGCAATGCGTTTCCGCGAGCGTTCCATTTTTGGATCAGCGATGGGAATGGCTGACAGCAAAGATTTAGTATAAGGGTGTTGAGGATTTTTGAACACCTCTTCAGTTTCGCCATATTCGACGATTTTGCCACCATACATCACTGCGCATCGATCACTCAGATAGCGTACAACCGAGAGATCGTGAGAGATAAAGATCATAGTGATTTTATATTTCTGGATCAGTGCCAGTAATAAATCAAGAATCTGAGCTTGAATAGTGACATCTAAGGCAGATACCGGCTCATCGGCGATGAGCAGGCGTGGTTTTAATGCGAGTGCCCTGGCAATGGCTATACGTTGACGTTGTCCTCCGGAAAATTCATGAGGGTATTTGCGAATGGCTTTTGCCGGGAGGCCGACGTCATTCATCAAAGTGATGACTCGTTCAAGTAGGTCTTTTTTAGTGTAGGTGCCCTGAGTCGAGATAGCCTCAGCCAACATGTCGAAGACAGTCATTCGCGGGTTTAGAGATGCGTAAGGATCCTGGAAGACCATCTGGAAATCCCTGCGCGCGGCTTTTAATTTCTTCCCCTCCAGTTGCGTAAGATCTTTGCCGTCGAGACTAATGCTGCCAGAAGCTACATTGACCAGACGCATAATGGATTTTGCCACAGTCGATTTTCCACAACCGGATTCCCCAACGAGTCCCAGGGTTTCGCCTTCCTTTAAGCTTAAGGAAACATCATCAACGGCTTTATGAAATTGTTTTATGCCACTACTAAAAAAGTGGCCGTCACTTACAGGGTAATTGGTATGTAGATGGTCAATGCGAACGAAAGCTGGTTGTTTAGTGTTTGTATCGAAAATCCTTTCTGCGGGCTTACTGCTATTGGGGATCGATTCCAGTAGTTTTTTCGTGTAGGTATGTTTCGTTTCATAAAAGATCTCGTCGGTGCTACCGCATTCAACGATGTTGCCTTCATGCATGACAATAATTTTGTCTGCGATGCCAGCAATGACGCCGAGATCGTGGCTGATAAAAATCACAGCAATACCGTGCTCTTTTTGCAGTTTTTTGATCAAATCTAGAATTTGTGCCTGGACGGTGACATCAAGTGCCGTAGTGGGTTCGTCAGCTATTAATATGTCCGGCTCAGTGACCAGAGCCATGGCAATCATCACCCTTTGACGCATACCGCCGGAAAACTCATGGGGGTAGAAATTAATGCGTTTTTCCGGCTCTGGAATTCCGACTTCCCTCATCGCTGAGATCGCTCGTTTCTTCGCCTCTTCTTTGGAAATCTTGTTATGCGTAGTTAAGGGTTCGATGAGTTGTGCACCCAATTTCATATATGGATTGAGTGAAGTCATCGGATCCTGGAAAATCATGGCAATACGCTTGCCTCGGATTTTTCGTAATTCAGGCTCTGGCATATGCAGTAAATCCTTGCCTTCGAACATCGCAGACCCGGATTCAATGCGGGCAGGCGGTGTGGGTAGTAATCCAAGCAAGCTATAACAGCAGACGGTTTTGCCCGATCCCGATTCACCAACAATCCCCAGTGTTTCGCCTTTATCAACCGTAAAATCCACGCCGTTAACTGCTTTCACGAGGCCATTGCGGGTGTGAAAGTGGATGTGGAGATCTTTGACTGTTAGTAGGGCCATAATGTCCTGATTAATCCCTCGATGCTTTTGGGTCGAGCGCATCACGCAAGCCATCACCAAGGAAGTTAAGAGAAAAAAGTGTGATGGATAACACCAGCCCAGGGAAAACCAGGAGCCATGGATATTCCTCCATGGTTTCTACGCCATAGGAAATAAGCAGGCCCCAGGAACTCTGCGGTGGTTGAACACCCAAACCCAGAAAACTAAGAAAAGATTCAAGTAAGATCACATTAGGAACGGTAAGTGTTGCATAGATAATAATAGTGCCAAGCGTATTGGGAATAACATGGCGTAACATAATCTGATGTTTAGGTAGTCCCATCGTGATAGCTGCGTCAACATATTCCTGTTGGCGAATACTCAATACCTGGCCTCTGACAATTCTCGCCATTGTCAGCCATTCCACCGCCCCAATAGCCATGAACAATAATAAGATATTACGACCGAACACTACCATTAACAGGATGATAAAAATGGTGAAAGGCAGTGCGTACAGGATATCTACTGTACGCATCATAAAGGCATCAATACGACCACCAAAGTAGCCTGATACCGTGCCCCACAATACGCCAATGCTCAGCGCAACCGCCGTGGCGAGAAAACCTACCATCAGAGATAAACGGCCTCCATACATTATTCGAGTTAACAAATCTCTTCCAAGCGTATCCGTGCCCAGTAAATGTTCGGCGGATGGCGATGTCGCCCCCAGGTCCAGATCTTGTTCAAAATAAGAATAGGGTGCTAACCAGGGCGTGAGCAGTGCAATAAGGATCATAAAGGAAACAACACACAGGCCGAACATGGCCAATTTGTTTTTCTTCAGGCGGTTCCAGGCATCCTCCCAAAGCGATGTGCCTGACTCGACATTGTCGAGACTGCTGATGATCGAAGGTTCGATTGAAGATTCAGGTGTTTGCGACATAGTTAATTATTTGAGTTATCACGTAAACGTGGGTTAAGCCAAACGGTAACGACGTCTGAGAGCAAATTAAAAATAATAATTAGCGTTGAAAAAAAGATGGTTGTGCCAAGTATCAAGGTGTAGTCGCGGTTAAATGCTGCCTGTACAAAATAGCGACCCATGCCGGGGATCTGAAATATAGTTTCAACAACAAACGAACCACTCAGTAAACCAGCCAGTGCAGGCCCCATAAACGAGACAACAGGTTGCATGCCACCGCGTAGTGCGTGACGAAAAACAATGGTTGCTGTGCTCAGACCTTTGGCGCGTGCAGTTCTAATAAAATCCTGGGAGAGTATTTCTAACATGCCGCCGCGGCTCAGTCTGGCAATATAGGCAGCATAGGCAAAGCCCAGGGTCAGAGAAGGCAGGATCTTGTCACCAGGGATGTAGCCCCAGCCTGAAACTGGCAACCAATCTAACCAAATAGCAAAAATCAATACCATTAGTGGTCCCATGACAAAGGTCGGTAAACAAATACCGATCATGGCAAACGACATCGGAATGTAATCCTGCATAGTATTAGGTTTAAGAGATGCGATTACTCCAGCACTGATACCCAAAACCAGCGCGATAAGGATGGCGTACAGACCTAGTTCAAACGTGATAGGCATGCCTGCAGCAATTACTTCGGTGACACTACGACCGGTATATTTAAACGACGGCCCGAAGTCGCCTTGAATAACATTTTTCAGATAAAGAAAGAACTGCACATGAACGGGATCGTCAAGATTATATTGTGCATTGAGAGCTTCGATAACTTCCGGTGGCACTGCACGTTCAGCAGAGAATGGACCGCCAGGGGCGGCATGAATCAATGCGAAGGTAATGGCCATAACGATCAGCAGCACCGGTATGGCCTGCAGTAGACGTAAGAGAATAAATTTAATCATTATTGTCCGTCTTGAAGATACACATATTTATAAGGATGTTGATCCAGAATATTTTCATCCCAACCCTTAACACTTGGATTAATCAAAAATACCCGCGTGTACGTATAAATAGGCATAACAGGCGATTCTTCCACGAGTATTTGTTCATTTTTTTGAAACAGCTTAAAGCGTTCCTGTTTATCAGGTGTTATTGCCGCTGCTGCAATGTTTGCATCGTATTCCTGGTTTGACCAGCGCGTTCGGTTATTACCACCGTCGGAGAGCAACATATCCAGAAAGTTATTTGGATCCAGATAATCCCCTATCCAGCCGGCGCGGGATATTTGGTAATTTCCCTGGGTCTCATTTTCCAGATAGACCTGCCAGTCCTGGTTTGAAAGTGTGATGTTTATGTTCAGCGCTTTTTTCCACATTTGTTGAATCGCAATTGCAACCATGCGGTGTGATTCGTCAGTATTGTAAATTATTTCCAGTTTTGGGAAGTCCTTGCCATCCGGGAAACCGGCTTCGGCGAGTAGTTTTCGCGCGCCTTCTATATCGTATTCAACTCTGGCGATAGATGTAAATCCGTTTGTGTTAGGTGGGGTAAAAGTGTAGGCGGGAATTTGACCACCTTTTGTCACGTGTTCAACAATTTGTTGACGATTAATAGACTTGGAAAGCGCCCTCCGAACGCGCACATCGTCGAGTGGTTTTACGCTCGTGTTAAAACGATAGAAATAGGTGCCCAGATAGGGCGTAATATTGAGTGATTCTGGTTTGGTTTCTTTGTACAGGGAAATTTTTTCGTTGGGAGCTGTACTGGTAATATGTAACTGACCTGCTCGAAACATGCGTTCTTCTGTGGAATTGTTTTGAATGGGATAAAAATGTATCTCCTTCAACTTAACTCTATCCGCATCCCAGTAAGTACGACTTTTCTCAACAATTAAAATCCGGTTCAATTTCCAATCTTTTAATACGAAAGATCCATTGCCAACAAAATTTCCTGGCCTTGACCATTGGCTACCGCGTTTTATCATACCGCCGAATTTTTCAATTGTTGGCGGATGTACGGGATAGTAGCTATGATGATCGAGTAATTGTAAAAAAAAGGGCGTTGCTGACTGTAATTCAACCTGCAGGGTGCGTGCATCTAAAGCTTTTATACCAACCTTACTAAAATCATCTATTTTGCCTTTAACAAATTCATCGGCATTTTTTATATAGGTGAACATGTAGGAATAAAGACTGCCTAACTCCGGTCTCAGGGCGCGTTCCCAGGAGTAGACAAAATCGTGAGCGGTGACCGGATCACCATTTGACCAGCGCGCGTTTTCCCTGAAGTAAAAGGTATAGACTAATTGATCATCGGAGATATCCCAGGATTCAGCGACGCCGGGTTGAATGCTGAGATCGGACGGGTGTTTGCTGATGACCCCTTCAAACAGGGATAATTGAATATTAAATTCAGGAATACCTGTCGTCAAATGGGGATCGAGCTCCTGGGGTTCTTCGCCATTTCCTAAATGCAGGATTTGGTCACGATTACCGGATACGACATTGCTTTCCCAGTCAAGAGAACAGGAGCTTAGTCCAACAAACAGGCATCCTGTTAATATAAAATGTGGCCAAAGGCTAATTATTTTTATGCTTTTTCTCATCAGGAACGTTGACGCTCGCACTATATCAGTTTAGCGGAGAACAATAATATCTAATTAGCTGGGCTAATTTACTCCCTTATTCAATTCCTTTTCGAAGGAGCGAAAGTCATAAGGTCTTCCCAGAAAATCACTGACCAGCTCCGCAGCGTCTTTAGATCCACCTGGAGCAAGCACTTTTTCACGATATTGATTCGCCACCTTTTTATTATGCAGGCCATGCTCTTCAAATAGACTGAATAAATCATTGGCAATCACCAGCGACCACATATAGGTATAATATATGGCGGAGTATCCATCCAGATGTCCAAAGCTGGCAAAGAAGTGGGTGTCATCTACATAATCAAAAGGGGAATACTTTTCTTGCATTTCGGTCATGAGAGGCGTTAATTCAAAACTTTGCGGATCGCGATTGTAATAATTGAGTGAAGTTGCAGCATAAAACATCTGATTCTTGACCCATAAACCGCGACCAAAATAACGAGTGGTATTCATTTTCTCGACCAGCTCGTCCGGTATCGTTTCACCTTTGTCGTTTGTTGCAAAAAGTTTCAGTGTCCTGGCATCCCAGATCCATTCCTCAAGCATTTGCGATGGTGCTTCGACAAAATCCCATTCAGTGGCCACCCCTGAGAAAGATGACCAGCTTTGTTGGCCAGCGAAGAAATGATGTAGAAGATGGCCGAACTCATGCAAGAAGGTTTTAACCTGACTATGACTCATTAAATCTGAGCCACTATCGCCTCCAGGAAAATTACAAATTAGCGACGATATGGGTAATTGTTTGTCTTTCAAACCACCTTGTATTGGGAAGTGGGCTGCATGTTTAAATTTACCTTCGCGAGGATGCATGTCCAGATAAAAGTGGGCGATCAATTTGCCCTCGTCCCAGACTTCATAGGCTTCGACGCTGCTATGCCAGGTTTCTGTATCCCACGGTTTTATAGTGATACCAAACAAGGTGTTGAGCAATTTAAAAATGCCACTCCGTACTTTTTTGTAAGAGAAGTACTCGCGTGCCTGCTTCGAATCAAATTGATAATCTTCCTGCCTTATCAATTCCGATAAATAGGCTTGTTGCCAGTCACCCACCGCTTTTGCGTTCGGTTCAATACGCTGTAATCTTTTTAAAAGCGTTTGATAATCTGCGTCCGCGCGTTTATTCGCTATTGAGGAAATTTTCTCAATGAAGGACTGTACCGACGACGCATTTTTAATCATCTTGTTTTCGCTTATATATTCTGCGTAATTTTCATAACCCAGTAGCTGTGCGAGTTCAAATCGCTTAAGCAGAATCTCTTTCAAGATGGGCTCATTATCCGGATAAGCCCTGTTGCGGAATTTTTTATACATGTCGTATCGCAAATCGTCACGTTCCGCGTATTTCATAAAGGGGATATAGTCTGGATAGTCGGTGGTGATAGTAATTTTGCCATCAACACCTGGCGAATGATCTTTAATGTAGTCCTCAGGCAAACCTGCGAGCTCTTCTGCGGAGTCGAGCTGTAGAGAACGAACATCATTGCGAATATTGTTGGAAAACGCCTGCCCCAACTTAACAAGTTCCTCTTGTAATTTTTCTATCTTGTTGCGGGCAGCCTTAGTTTTGTCAACACCAGCACGCTTGAAATCCCGCAAGCTATGTTGCAGATAGCGTCGAGTGGTCTTGTCATCTCCACTAACATCAACTGCATTAATGGCATCATAGAGGGGACGTGACAGGCTGATTTGTGTTATCAGTTTAGAAAAGTCTTGCTCACATTTTTCTGCCACATCACGGACTTCGGGGTTCGGGTGCACATTGTAAAAAAGCTGAGCCTTGTTAGCTCCCTGTTCAATCACAATCTCCAGTTCATTTAGCGGGAGCAAAATTGTCTCAACGTTTTTAGCCCCCTGATAAGTCGTAATTGAGTGAAAGAGAGCTCTGGATTTTGCCAGGTGCTTATGACATTCCTGTTGGAAGATCCTGGCGGGGGATTGGGTTCCTTCTGCCTCATCCGCCATCAAGGCTGGGCTAAGGCACGCAAAAAGGACGTAAAAGCGTAGACAATGATGATTTTTCAAGTTTTCCTCCCTCAATTCGAATCGTCGGCCAGACTAACAATTGATGGCTATTATGCAGATGGATCGCTATTTCGCAAAGGGTACAATTTTCCAGAAAATCAGGATGTTAATATCTAATAATCTGTCATCGGGTATATAATACCAGGTAGCTTAACTATATGAGTCGACAGAGATTAATCGGATTTAAGTCAATGGATTTCTGACCGTGCCGATAATAAGCAGATACATTGCGCCGGATGGGTATGCAAGGTCTGTATAAATGAGCGTAAATACAATGTCTGAATCAAGAAAGACTTCTCCAGACTCCGTTTATATTGTTGATGGAAGTCGGACACCCTATATTCGGGCCCGTGGTATCCCCGGGCCTTTTCATGCGGCTGATCTTGCTGTGTTGGCTGGTCGAGGCCTTCTGGCTCGGCAAAATTTTGACGCCTCAGAACTGGATGAAGTCATCCTCGGCAGTACTATGCCTTCTCCTGATGAAGCTAATATCGGCCGTGTTGTGGCATTACGTCTGGGCTGCGGTGAGAATGTGCCAGCGTGGACCGTACAACGTAACTGTGCATCCGGCATGCAAGCCGTCGATAGTGCGGCTCGTAATATTCTTTCTGGTCGGTCGGATTTGGTACTCGCAGGCGGCGTTGAAGCAATGAGTCATGGGCCTTTGCTGTTCAGTACGGCGATGGTCACCTGGTTGGGGCGGTTTTACGCGGCACGTTCTCTACCCGCAAAAATGCAGTCCATAAGCAAATTTCGTCCAACATTATTAAAGCCGGTAATTGCCCTCTTGCAGGGTTTAACCGACCCTGTTGTCGGATTAAATATGGGTCAGACCGCTGAAGAAATCGCTTTTCACTTTGGCATAGATCGCTTGGCAATGGACACCTTTGCTGTACAAAGCCATTTACGTCTCGCTGCCGCTCAGGCAGAGGGTAGGCTGCAGGAGATTGAAGTCATTTATGACAATGATGGCAATTATTACGATCATGATAATGGCGTTCGAAGTGACAGTTCGGTAGAGAAGCTTGCCAAATTAAAACCTGTGTTTGATCGGGAATTTGGCATGGTCACGGCGGGAAACAGTTCGCAAATCACTGATGGTGCGGCCTGGCTTATTCTCGCTAGCGAGCAAGCGGTTAAAAAACACAAATTACCCGTACTTGGCCGAATAGTGGATAGTGAATGGGCCGCTTTGCGACCTGAAGAAATGGGATTGGGTCCGGTTCATGCCATGACGCCTTTGATGAAGCGGCATAAACTCAAAGTTGAAGATATTGATTTCTGGGAAATAAATGAAGCCTTTGCCGCACAGGTTCTGGGTTGTATCGCGGCATGGCAGGATTCGAAATATTGCCGAGAGCAACTACAATTACGCTCGGCCTTTGGTGAAATAGATCAGGAAAAACTGAACGTAAATGGAGGCGCTATAGCCCTTGGTCATCCAGTGGGTTCAAGCGGCGCCAGGATCATCTTGCATATGTGTCATGTATTACAACAAAACAATGCGAAGAAAGGTATTGCATCAATTTGCATTGGCGGAGGTCAAGGTGGAGCGCTGTTGATTGAAAGGGATTAACAAGCTAACAAAATTATTTGTACCTCAATACTGGAATCACGGGAATGACGAATTAGTGGAGTTTAGACGTGGCAGAAAAGCAAAAAAAATATAAGAACTGGAATCTTAAATCTGATGACGAAGGTATTCTCTGGTGCCACCTCGATGTCGCAGGCCAATCGACAAACGTTCTGTCTTCCTCTGTTATGGAGGAGTTTGAACAAATCATTAGCAATGTTGAAACGAACTTGCCCATAGGGCTGGTTATTGCCTCTGACAAGAAGAACGGTTTTATAGCCGGTGCCAACATAGATGAATTTCTGACGATTCAAGATAGCAGTGAAGCCTTGGCCACTATTAAACAGGCCCACCTGTTGTTTAACCGTCTTGAGGCCCTGGCCTGCCCAACGTTAAGTTTAATCAATGGCTTTTGTCTTGGCGGTGGATTGGAGCTAGCGCTTGCCTGTCGTTATCGCGTCGCGCTGGATGATCCCGGAACCCGTATCGGATTACCGGAAGTGATGTTGGGAATTCATCCAGGTTTCGGTGGGACGATGCGTATGGTACGCCAAATCGGCGCAGTACAAGGTATCCCTCTGATGCTCGCGGGTCGCACGCTCGATGCGCGAAAATCCAAAAAATCAGGTTTGGTTGATAAGATAGTGCCGGAGCGTCAAATGCTACGTAGCGCACAAACTATGATTCGCCGGCGAGACCCACAAAGAAAACCGACGATATTAATGCGATTGGCAAATCAGGCCTTTATCAGGCCCTTGCTGGCAAGATACATGCGTTCGGAACTGCGAAAGAAGGCCAACGAGAAGCACTATCCCGCACCCTTTGCGATTATTGATGTCTGGGAAAAACACGGTGGTGATGAAAAAGGCATGCTTGATGCAGAGGCGATATCGGCATCGAAACTATTTGTGACGGAGACTTCGCGAAATTTGGTTCGCCTTTTCAAGTTGCAGGAACGCCTGAAAAGTAAGAATAAGGAAGTTGAATTCAAAGCGGAGCATGTTCACGTTATTGGCGCCGGGGTAATGGGGGGAGATATCGCAGCATGGTGTGTGTTACAAGGTTTGACCGTGACCTTACAGGATCGCGAACCAAAATTTATCGCACCAGCGATGAAGCGCGCGCACAGTTTGTTTAAGCAAAAATTAAAACAAACCAGACTGGTGACCGCGGCTATGGACCGATTAATTCCGGACTGCAAAGCCCAGGGGGTGGAAAAGGCGGATGTGATTATTGAGGCAATAGTGGAAAACGCGGAAATAAAAATAGCACTGTTCCAGGAACTGGAACCGCGCATAAAAGAGTCAGCAATTCTCGCTACCAATACCTCAAGTATTCCACTAGATGAGATTAGTAAAGAACTTAAAGATCCCAGTCGTCTGACAGGTATTCATTTTTTTAATCCTGTGGCAAAGATGCAGTTAGTTGAAGTAATACATTCAAGCAAAACGAACAAGCAGTGGGTCGACAAAGCCTCCGCTTTTTGCCGGCAAATATCACGCTTACCTGTACCGGCAAAAAGCTCTCCAGGTTTTCTTGTCAATCGAATATTGACACCTTATCTTCTGGAGGCAGTGACATTGTGGGAAGAGGGCGTTCCTGCCGAACAAATAGATAAGGTGGCAAAGAATTTCGGTATGCCGATGGGGCCTGTTGAGCTCGCTGACACAGTGGGGCTCGATATTTGTTTGTCTGTGGCTAAAAATATGGCAAACACACTCAATATTACTATCCCCGATAAGTTACAGCAGATGGTAGATAAAGGAGACCTGGGTAAAAAATCCGGGCGTGGTTTTTATGAGTATGAAAAGGGAAGAGCAAAGAAAAATAAAAATATCCAGGAGTCCTCGCTCGCGGATATTGAAGATCGTATGGTGTTAAGAATCTTAAACGAATGTGTTGCCTGCTTGCGCGAGGGTATAGTTGAAGATAAAGATTTACTGGATGCGGGTATGGTTTTCGGAACCGGCTTCGCACCATTTCGAGGTGGACCCATACATTATGCCGCAACGCGAGGAATTGAAGAGATTGTAAGTGCGCTGACTGAACTCGAGAATAAATATGGTGAACGATTCAGCCCGGATAAAGGTTGGCAGGATTTGATACAAACTGAGCTTACCTAGGTGACAGCTGGTATCTTCCGTATTAAACCGGACCCGGTTCGGTACCCAGTAAAGAAGACTGACTCATTTGGCTGTACATTATGTGTCGCTGTCATTGACTGGAAAGTCGCGTACTTCATATGCTAGTAGGTGAGCATATTATCGGTCCGAATGTGGCCAGCACCATCCCCGAACTTTTTCAGGAACGAATTCGTCGTTCAGGCGATAAATGCGCATATCGATTTTTTGATGCAATGGTAGGTGTCTGGAACGACTGTTCCTGGAATACAATGGGGGGTGACGTCAATCGTTGTCGTACCGCTCTAGCCGGGGAAAAACTGAAATCGGGAGACAGAGTGGCCATCATGGCACGCAACTCTCGTTACTGGGTGATCTTTGATCAAGCGGCTTTGTCCCTGGGCCTGGTGTTAGTCCCCGTCTACACAGAAGATCGCGCCGATAACGTGGCTTATATCCTTGAGCAAACCGAAACCAGGTTACTGATCATTGGCGGCGATGAGCAATGGCAGGATATTCACAAAAGCATGGCGGAATTGCCACAGCTGAAACGTATAGTCAGTATCGCAGAATGTGAAAAGCGTGGAGATAAACGTTTTAAGAATCTCAGTGAATGGCTGCCAATGGAATCGGCCGAGGTCCAATCACCTGCTATAAATGCCGATGATTTAGCCACAATTGTTTTCACTTCGGGCACTACCGGGCGCCCCAAAGGCGTGATGCTCAGTCATCGAAATATTCTGAGTAATTGTTACAGTGGCTTGCAGATATTTAATGTCGAACCGAGACATGTCTATCTGTCTTTTTTGCCGCTCTCCCACACGCTTGAGCGAACCGTCGGTTATTATTTACCGATGATGGCAGGCGCGACGGTGGCTCATGCCCGAGGCATACCCGAACTTGCGAAAGACCTACAAGTGATAAAACCTCATGGTCTGATCTCTGTCCCAAGAATCTATGAACGGGTGTATGCAAAGATAAAGGAGAATCTTGCAGGTAAACCTCTCTGGGTCAAAAAATTGTTTTATCTGGCGGTCGATGTTGGCTGGAAACGATTTGAATACCTGCAAGGACGGAGGAGAAGACCATTGCTTATTTTTTTATGGCCCTTATTAAAGCGACTCGTTGCTGACAAGATAACACAACGCCTTGGAGGCAATGTCGAGATTGCTGTCAGCGGTGGTGCAGCGCTGTCGCCGGAAATATCAAGGATATTTATCGGTCTGGGACTGCCAATATTCCAGGGTTATGGTCTGACAGAGGCAAGTCCGATCATCAGCGCAAATTGCGCAGAGAGGAATATGCCAACCAGCATCGGCCAGGCCATGCCCGGAATAGAAGTTCGAATCGGCGAGAACGATGAGCTTTTTGCAAAAGGCGACAATATCATGCTTGGCTACTGGAAGAATCAGCAAGCAACGGATGAGGTTCTGAAAGATGGCTGGCTTGCAACCGGGGATAAGGCCAAAATTGAAGATGGCTACATATACATTACGGGACGTATCAAGGACATTATCGTAATGGCCAACGGCGAGAAGGTCTCGCCAGTAGACATGGAGCTGGCTATCTCATCGGACACCTTGTTTGATCAAGCACTGGTCATTGGCGAAGCTAAACCTTACCTCGTCGTGCTAACAGTTCTAAATATGCATCAGTGGAAAAAAGTTGCCAGTAATAATAATCTGCCGACAGAGGCCACCGATGACAAGGCAGCGGAAAAAGTATTGTTGGAGCGCTTATCCGGATGTTTGAGCGAATTTCCAGGCTATGCCCAGGTTTATCATATTAGTTGTACAGACGAAGCCTGGACAGTAGAAAACGGATTACTAACACCGACGTTGAAAATGAAACGTAAAGAAATCATCAAGCGTTATCTGGGTGAAATAGAGCAAATGTACGAAGGGCATTTGACCTGAATAATCGACGGAATTTAAACAATGTGTAGTATTCAATCTATTATTTATCCGATCGGAAATAGATTGGGAGATAATTACCGTAATAAGTAAATTGAGGACCTTACAATGTATATAAGCAGGTTATTAGTTCTTATCAGCGTTTTCGCAGTGCTTTCATGTTCAGACAAAGCGGCGGATGAAAAGCCGCAACAAGCACAGAGCTTTAAGAGGGCCGAGGTCAGCTACCTTAACGAGGATTACGCCAGACTACGAAGCAGACAAGTCAGCAAGGTCGACTACAATCTTTCATTCTCTCTCTCCGGTGATGCACCTGATTTTGAAGGTAGTGCAGAAATCACTTTTGATTTGTTAAATACGAACCAGGCCTTAACCGTAGATTTTAATGAAGGTGCCGTTAAGGAAGTTTCCTTGAATGGTAAAGCCGTAGATTTTAAATACAACAATTGGTTTATAACGATTGAGCGCTCTGCCTTAAGTACGGGGCCACAAATTTTAAACATTGAGTTTACCCATCCCTATTCGAAAACAGGCTCGGGTTTATATCGATTCACTGATCCGGAAGACAACAAGATCTATATTTATTCCGATCTTGAACCTTACGATGCCAATCGAATATTTCCCAGTTTTGATCAGCCTGACTTGAAAGCCAGCTATGACGTGCAGGTGGAAGCGCCTGCTGACTGGTTGGTCGTTACAGCACGTCGCGAATCGGAAATTATAAATAAAGGCGCGAGAAAGCTATGGGATTTTCCGCCTAGCGATAAATTCAGTACCTACATATTTTCACTGCACGCTGGACCTTACAAGGTTTGGGAAGCGGATGCTGGAGATATTCCACTGCGCCTGATGGCACGCCAGAGCCTTGCTGAGTATGTCAATGAGGAAGAGTGGTTTGAGATAAGCCGACAGGGCTTGGAATATTTTGGAAACTATTATGAAATCAAGTATCCCTTTCACAAATATGATCAACTCATCGTGCCCGATTTTAATTCCGGTGCAATGGAAAATGTGGCTGCCGTAACTTTTTCCGAAAGCTTTATCAGACGCGGTGCTTATACGATTGAAGAAAGAGAGAGGATTGCCTACGTCATACTCCATGAAATGGCGCATATGTGGTTTGGTGATCTGGTAACAATGGACTGGTGGAATGGATTGTGGTTGAACGAGAGTTTTGCTACCTATATGGGCTATCTTGCATTAACAGAAAGTACAATCTTCACACAGGCGTGGCATTCTTTCTATTCACGTACCAAGCTATGGGCTTATGACACCGATGAACAGGTAACAAATCATCCGATTGAACTACCTGTAGATAACACCGAAAGCGGTTTTGCCAATTTCGACGGCATCACCTATGGAAAAGGAGCCTCTGTGCTCAAGCAGCTTTCCTATTTGATTGACCCTGAGGTATTTCGTCAAGGTGTCAGTCAGTACCTGAAGGACAAATCCTATCAAAATAGCGAGCTGAATGATTTCATGTCTTCGATAGCGAGCGCAGCTGATCGTGATCTGGGTGAATGGACACGGCAGTGGTTGTATACGAAAGGAACCAATAAGATCATAAGCAACTATCAATGTGAGGATGGCAAAATAAGCTCAATGCAGATGTTACAAACAAGTGAGGAAAACAATCCTGAACTACGTGAACATCGACTAATGCTGGGGATGTATCAGCAGGACGAAAATCAGGGTATGAATCTACTTGCAGCAGTTCCCGTGATAATAAAAGGGGCAAGTACTGATGTTGCTGAACTCTCTGGTTTGGATTGTCCAGATTTTGTTTACCCGAATCATGATGATTGGGCTTTTGTTAAAGTTGATCTGCCGGAACGTGAAGTAAAATTATTGAAAGCTAATATTAACGGTTTTAGTGATCCCCTGATGCGTTCCATGTTGTGGCGAAATCTGTGGGAGGCCGTACGTGATGCTAAATTATCCTTGATTGACTACGCTGATATCGTACTAGCCAATATTGCCGGGGAGACTAATCTTAAAACGCTGAGTCAGGTAACCGGCACCATCAGTGACACAATCGCCTACCTGTACCTGTTCGATCTCGAGGAAAACAGTTCGAGGGATTGGTATCGGGACCGATTTGAGGCCGTGGCCTGGGATAAATTACAAAGTTATCAGAAACAGATTGATCTACAAAAGATCTGGTTTGATCATTACGTTTCCATCGTACACAGCGCGGAGGGTCTTGGAAAACTGAAAGCACAGCTAAATGGGGAACTTGACGTTGAAGGTCTTGTGCTGGATCAGGATCGACGTTGGGGACTCGTACAGAGATTGAGTGCTCATGCTTACACGGGTATTGAAGACATTCTTGTGAAGGAGCTCGAGCGTGATCCTTCCAGTACTGGGCAAAAAGCGGCTATTGGTGTTCAATCTGCCGCGCCAAATTTGGAAAATAAGCAAACGTGGTTGTCAAAAATTCAGGATGATAAAACAGAGCTTCCACTTGCCGACTTGCGATCTGCCATGGCGTATTTGTATCCAGCTTATCAGGTTGAATTCAGGCAGGTCTTATTGGGAGACGTCTTAAATCTGTTGGCGGATCTCGATGGTAAAAAAGATCAGCAGTATTTAAAATTTTATGCGCGTTCATTGCTTAAAGGTTATTGCAGCTCTGCCAGTAATGAGGCATTGCAAAAGGCGATAGAGGACAATCAGGCTTCTTCATTGGGTAGCACCAAGGCCTTGAAAATTGCTTTGCAGGAAGATCAGCGTTGTTTGAGTATGAAGGCCCTGGTGGTGAAGTGAATTATCTCGAAATCGTCTTACTGGCGCATACCAGTATCCAGTTGATTAGAGAGCCTATGATGGAGAACTTTATGCATTCCCACGCCGGAGCGTGAGATCGAGGAAAAGATGAAAACAAAACTCTATCAGATTGATGCCTTCACCGACAAAGTTTTTTCGGGCAATCCCGCGGCGGTTTGCCCGCTGGAATCCTGGTTACCTGATGAAGTAATGCAATCCATTGCCATCGAGAACAATCTTTCCGAAACGGCCTTTTTCATTCCCATAAATGATGGCTTCCATTTGCGTTGGTTCACCCCGAAGACAGAGGTGGACCTATGTGGACATGCCACATTAGCCTGTGCCTATGTTCTTTTTCACTTGCTCGACTACAGCGAAAAGAAAATACGTTTCCTAACCCGAGAGGGTGATCTTTTCGTTGAACGTCATGGTGAAGAATTAGTGATGGATTTTCCGAGTAAAATCCCCGTCAAATGTGAAGTGTCTGATTTACTGATAGAGGCACTAGGCGTGGCACCCCTGGAATTGTTTACAAATGAAGACTACGTGGCCCTCTTTTCAAACGAGGCAGAGGTGAAGGCCATAAGTCCTGACTTCAAAACCATGTCAGAAATAGATACACGCGGTATTATCGTTACCGCCCCTGGAGATTCCGTAGATTTTGTCAGTCGATTTTTCGCACCAAGGTTTGGAATTGATGAGGATCCTGTTACGGGTTCCGCTCATTGTGTGTTGACGCCATTCTGGGCGCAGCGACTGGGTAAAGACGTTTTGACGGCAAGGCAAATTTCCACCAGGGGTGGTGATCTGAAATGCAGATTAAAAGGTAGCCGTGTCGCTATAGCCGGTCACGCGGTGCAATACATGGAAGCCGATATTTTCATTGATACGAAACAGATTCTTACTTAAGAATGTTAAAGACATATAGTTGTGATTGGCAGGATATCTAGATCATTTAAATAGTAATATCAATTACGGGAAGCGGTGAGAATGAAAAAAATAATTCAATCGATATCACGACGCCAGTTTGTAAGTGCATCTGCATCAACAGTCGGAATGATTGGTACCTTTGGTATATACACAACTCTACGGGCAAGTGAAGACAAGTCGCAAGCAATATCAGATGCCATTTATGGCGATGAAAAAATTCCTTTTATCGGAATGACGGAAGACGGACCTCTGTATCCACCCGAGGAAATACCCTGGCTGCATGATTTGACGACCATGGGGAGTAATGGCGCAAGAGCAAAGGGTACGACTTTATATCTATTTGGCACGATTCTGAGTCGACAGGGGCGACCTTTGAATAATGCGACGGTGGAAATCTGGCATACCGATATCAATGGCAATTACCGGCATCCCAGAGGCTGGGGTCAAGATCAGCTGGATCCTAATTTCGCTTATTTTGGAAAAGTGCGCACGAATGAGGAAGGATTTTACCTATTCAAAACGATTAGACCACGTTGGTATCATTTGTCTGGTCTACCAGGTTCAGAACATAAGGATTTGCCTCGTGCGGCGCATATCCACGTTAAAATGCGACACAGGGATCATGGTGTATTAACGACAGAAGCTTATTTCGATAACGCATCCCATGCGGAAATTGCGCCTAAGGATCTGGTTTTCCTAAGCAGACCAAAAAGGGTGCGAGAACAGATATTGTTGACGGAAAATGCTGCTAAAGACTATCGACATCTGGATGTTGAATTTGAAGCAAAGGCTATATGCTGTCGATACGATCTGGCATTTTTATTGTAGGCGTAAAATTAGCTGTAGCGTTATTTAGGCATAAGATGGATGGCGTCGCTCAATAGAGAAACTGCAATGCTTGCGCCTGTCTCAAGGCCATTTCGTTGAGCTACGTGGCTCGGTACGCTCAAGTATAAAATCTGGTCACTGCTCGCTACTTGCATAGTTACTGAAGTATTTTCGCCCAGAGGAATAAATTCTTCGATTGTGCCACTCACGGGATTCTCCCGTTCACCCTTCGATGGACGATCGCGGCGATGCAGGATCAGATTTTCTGCAGGTATCATCCAGTCTATCTCATCGCCAGCATTCAGTTCCGGTCGATACGGCGATTCCAGGCTGTGATCAAACCAACGAATATAGGTCTTTTCCGCTTCAGCATCGTGCTTTTCTATATTTGCACTAAAGACGTTGTAATGTCCCACCAGGTGAGCAACGTTTTTATTTCGTGGTTTCGACATAATAAATTGTGGGGTATCGATTTGCAGGATATGACCGTGATGAATAATACAAATTCGATCAGCGATGCGTCTGGCTTCATTAAGATCATGAGTGACGTGAATAATGGGAATGTTCACCTGACTACGCAGCTGTATGAGTTCCCTTACCAGTTTACGACGAGTTTGTTGGTCTACCGCGGAGAAGGGTTCGTCCAGTAAAAGAACCTTCGGTTCACGTGCCAGCGCTCGTGCCAGGGCAATGCGTTGCTGTTGGCCACCAGAAAGCTGCTGCGGATGACGGAGACCAAGCCCCTGCATGTTAACTTTTTCAAGTAACGCTTCCGCTCTTTCATCTTGCATGGAATTATCAACATGCGAGAGTGCTGTTTTAATATTCTCCAGGGCATTCAGATGTGGAAACAGCGCGTAGTCCTGAAATACCATGCCAACTTGTCGCTCCTGGATTGACATATTATTGTTTCGCTCTGAATCGAACCAATTAATGCCATTGGCATTGATTTTGCCGCTTACGGGTGAGTGTAGTCCGGCGATGCAACGGAGAATTGTTGTCTTGCCGCTGCCAGAAGGGCCAAGTATGACTAGAATTTCACCAGTATTGCAGGAGAAACTTACGTCGAGTGGAATGGGCGCTTCCTGTTTCAGTGTTACTTCGATTGCCTTATCGCCCATGGCGTTTATCCAGCTTATCGTTGAGCATGTAGATGGTGATGATGGCTATAAAGGCAAAAAGCAAAAGTGCACCGGACATGATGGCGGCGCTTTGGTTATCAAAAGCCTGCACTCGGTCATAAATGGAAATGGCAATGGTCCGGGTTTCTCCCTGGATATTACCGCCGACCATCAGTACTACACCAAATTCTCCAAGCGTGTGGGCAAAAGTAAGGATACTTGCTGAGAGAATACCGGGCCAGGCCAGGGGTAATTCAATTTTCCAGAAGGTTTGCCAGGGGCCAAGGCCACTGCACCAGGCCGCTTCACGAATTGATAAGGAGATGGATTCGAAGGCGCGTTGCATGGGTTGGATTGCGAAGGGAATGTTAAATATGATTGATGCCACAAGCAAACCTTGAAAGGAAAAAACCAGAGACTCCCCGAATATTCCTTCGTAACCGCGTCCAAGCATCGATCGGTTGCCGAGAATCAGCAAGAGGTAAAATCCCAATACAGTCGGCGGTAATATTAAGGGTAGCGCTAACAGTGTTTGCAAAAAGTTTCGACCAGGGAAGCGCCGCCATGCAATTATCCTGGCAAGCAATACACCTGTCGGGATCAGTATGACAACCGTCCAGAGTCCCAGCATGAGGGAGAGGTTAAGGGCTTGCCAATCCATAAACTCTTTTCTGTTGATTTAAAAATGTGGCTTTGTAACCATAATTTTGAATAATTAGCTGCGATTTTTTATTCTGCAAATAATCAAAAAATTGTTTTTCCAAATTATTCGCCCCATCCAGCAAAACCAAATGTTGTTGCAAAGGTGTGTGCCATTGTTCAGGGATAAGAAAAAATTTCCCCCTATCCAGCAGTTTTGGTAAATACGTGTAGGAAGCCGGAATAATGCCCGCGTCTACATTTCCACTCAGCACAATTTGGGTTGCCTGGGCAGCATTCTCTGCGAGCAATAAGCGTTGCTGTTCGACTACCCAAAGACCTGCGCTTTGCAACGCCTGTTGTGCGGCGATACCATAGGGTGCGTGTTCAGGATTTGCGATGACGAGGCGCTTATAGTTCCCAAAGATTAGTTTCTTTACGGCTGTTTCTAAATCATCGATGTCAGACATTGAAGAATTAATGGGTATAAAAAGACCGATACGCCCGCTTGCATATTCGATGTCGTAGAGTAGCTTTATTTCATTTTCTCTTAGTAATTTGACATATTTTTGGTCCGCGCTGAGAAATAATTTGAATGGGGCACCTTGTATAATCTGACGAGCGAAATTACCAGATGATCCAAATGTTAGATTGACGTTGATACCCGTTTCTTCTCGAAATGAGTCGGCGATTTCAGTGATTGAGTGAGACATGTTTGAAGCAACGGCTATATTGAGGTCATTCCTTGCCAGGCCTGGCTGGACGTATAAACTTAGTAGAAGAAGGCACAAACATTTTTGCATATGAGGCATAGTAATTATTGGGTTATACTAACGAGAAATCATTGCAGGTTAGAGGCTGAAATATTCTGCAGGGCCCCATATCTTTAGCAATAATCATTGGTCATCTATATAACGAAAAATAAGGTGGAAAGTATAACATGATATTACTCACAGGAATCACCGGCACAACCGGCAAAAAAGTACTGGATTTATTGTCTAAAGAAGATATTCCGGTGCGTGCAATGGTGAGGGATTTGGACAAGGTAAAAGACCTGACGATGCCTGGACTCGAAATCATTCAGGGTGATTTAGAAGACGCGTCCTCAATTGAGAATGCCATGAAAGGTGTGGACAAGGCTTTTTTAATGATGGCGAATGTAGAAAAGCAGTTGGACAATGAAAAACGTTTTATCGATGTAGCAAAGCAGAGCAATATTTCTCACCTGGTGAAATTATCTGCCTCGAATGCCGAAGCAGGCTCATCTATCGTACTGAAAAGATATCATGGTGATGCTGAACAATATTTGGCAGCGTCGGGTCTTGGCTATACGAATATACGGCCGAATTATTTTATGCAGAATATGTTGCATGCGTCCGCATCCATCATAGCAGAAGATAAATTTTATTTGCCTTTTGCCAAAGGTAGAACGGGGATTATCGATGTAGCTGATGTTGCGTCTTTTATTGTCGAAGTTCTGACTGGTAGTGGACATGATGGTCAAACCTACGATATTTCGGGATCGGAAATTCTGTCGTTTTATGATCTTGCCGAACAAATGTCAGCAGTACTGGGTCGGGAGATTACTTACGTTGATGTTCCACCGGAAGGTTTCAGAAACGAATTAAAGAAATGGAGTCCCAGCGAGTGGTTCGTCGACACTATTATGGAACAATTTAAATTAACTGCCGAGGACAAAGGAGCGATGGTTACTGATACTTTTCAAAAAGTCGTTGGCAGGGCACCTCGTTTATTTACTCAATTTGTTGAAGATCACGCCTCCGCTTTCAGCGCAAGTTAAGATTATAAATAGCATAAACCCTAAATCAGCTATTGCCGCCTTTTGCATGGGGATTATCATGCTGTTGTTCGGCACTTCATGTGCAGATTACGAAAGTGGTTATGAACAGGGATACAAAAATGCTAAGGCAAGAAACTGGCTAGTCCTGGGCAGGAAAGATTATAAAAAAGGTTATGCGGAAGGCCATATGCAGGCTTTCCAGGACGACTGGTACGCAGAAAACGAAGATGAAATTGTGTCTGGCTTGTCCTGCCCAACGATTTTATTGCGTACAAACCCCGTAACTTTTATCAATCGACTTAAACTTGGTGAGTTTAATTAAATGACAGTGGTACCAGGCCCCCTGGGTCGATTCCCTAGATAAGCTTTTCTTGATCGGCAATGGAAATATCGTCGGCCCATTTATCGGTATGGCTGTGCTCATATTTCATTAAACACTCGACTACCTGCTCGGCTGACTCGCCAACCATCAACATTTCCTGATGAACGGGTTTGAGAAATCCCTCTGTAACTGCGTGAGCCATTAGCTTCAATAAATGTTCAAAATAATTTCGGGTGTTGAGTAAGGCACAGGGCTTTGACTGTATCCCCAATTGTTGCCAGGTCAGCACTTCAAATAACTCTTCGAAAGTGCCGATCCCGCCAGGCAATGCAATAATACCGTCAGAAAGCTCGGACATCATCGCCTTACGCTCATGCATCGACTGTACGATGTGAAGTTCAGTCAGGTGATTGTGAGCAACTTCCTTTTTGGTCATAAATTCCGGTATAACGCCAATTACTTTACCGCCAGAAGACATCACAGTGTTCGCGATAATGCCCATTAAACCAACATCGCCACCACCATAAACCAGTTCTAAATCACGCCTTACCAGCTCATTGCCCAGATTTATCGCAGCATCCATGTATTCTGTCTGCTCACCTGGGCTGGATCCGCAAAATACACATACTCGTCTCAAATTAGATTTCATGGTTTGTTGGTCTTTAATCCACATCAATAATTAATCGATGTACAATAATAACAGTCTTTAAATTGTATTGGCACGAAACGAAAGCAATAAATTACTCGATAATTGTCTATAGATCACGAAATGCAAACCCGAATGCAGAAGGAATTTTCGTTTCAGCCCTTCACTGAGGAATTTGCCCGTGATCCCTACGCGGTTTACGCATGTCTGCGCGAAGAACACCCGATCTATTATTACAAAGAATGGGGCTTGTATCTGTTATCAAGCTATGAGGATATTGCCACACTGGTGAATGACTCGCGTATGGTGAGGACCCTGGATCACGTCATGCCTGCAGAAGCGGTTGCCGCGAGACGCGAAGTCGAAAATTGGTCACGGACACCCAATATCAGTCGTTATGTGCGCGTGAGCATGCTTGATAGCGAGGGCGAGATGCACGATCGCCTGCGAAAGCTCGTTTTCCGTAAATTTACCCCTGTTCGGGTTCAGGCTCTTCGAGTTCTTGTGCAGGCCTATGTAGACCAACGGATTGATATGATCATTGGAGACCGGGAAATGGATTTCATCGAAGACTTCGTCGCGACTATTCCAGGATATGTTATCGGTCATTTGCTGGGTGTACCGGCAGAGGATAGACTTCAATTGCGCCTCTGGTCGGAACACATCGTACAATTTTTTGAACCGGAAAGAACGGTCGAGCAAATACAGCTGGCGGAGGATACATGCGCTGAATTTGCCGATTATCTGTCCAGGCTAGCGGCCGAGCGTCGTGTTGATCCGCAGGATGATCTCATTTCAGAACTTGTTGCTGCGATGCTGGACGGACATCTGAATGAGGACGAGCTTGTATCAACCTGTATGCTAATTCTTATGGCAGGCCACGGTTCTACAATTGATGTTTCAGGAAACGGAATGTTGGCGCTTTTAAAGCATCCACAGGAATTAGATAAGCTCCGCTCGCAGCCCGCTTTCACTCAAACAGCCGTGCAGGAAATGTTTCGTTATGACCCACCTTTGCCATATTTTCATCGCTTCCTGTTGGAAGATATGGAATATAAAAATCTGTTTTTCAAAAAAGGCACAAAATTCGGTGTTATTTATGCATCAGCAAATCGTGACGCGGCACAATTTGAAAACCCGGATCTGTTTGATGTGACGCGTCAGCCGAATAGACATCTGGCCTTTGGCATTGGTGCGCATTTTTGCCT
Source organism: Planctomycetota bacterium (assembly GCA_047638675.1). Lineage (GTDB taxonomy): Bacteria > Pseudomonadota > Gammaproteobacteria > Eutrophobiales > Eutrophobiaceae > WLWS01. The sequence continues at coordinate 25,324 of JBLIML010000016.1, forward strand.
GGGGAATCACCTGGCAAGATTGAATATGGATATAATGTTTACCAGTATACTGAAAAGAATACCAAACATAACACTGGCAACAGAAAATCCGGAATTCAGGATTGGACTTGCCAGTCGAGGATTAAAGGTATTGCCGGTATCATGGTAACAACAGTTAAAAGTGGAAAGAAATCTGAATAGGAGACTGTAAAACTCTGGCAATTCGTCGTTCTGGCATCCACCAGAAAGTCGTGAAAGTGACTACCTTAAAAATGAAAAAAGATTAAACATATGAACGCTAATAACAATTTCGCATCCTACATCGACCACACCTTACTAAAACCCGAATCAACATCTGCCATGGTTGAAGAAATATGTAAGGAGGCAATAGAACATCATTTTTGCTCAGTCTGTATCCTGCCGACATTCGTAGCATTTTCTGCCAAATTGTTAAAAGGGTCTGGCGTAAAAGTCTGTACGGTAATTGGTTTCCCCCTGGGTGCAAATGAATCGGCGGTCAAGGCAATTGAAGCGGGAGTCGCCATCGACCAGGGCGCTGATGAAGTCGATATGGTCATCAATGTCGGTTTAATAAAATCAGCTGAATGGGCGAGGGTAGAAGATGATATTACCGCCGTAGTGACGGCAGCGAGGGGGAAGACGGTAAAAGTAATCCTGGAGACATGCCTGTTGACAGAGGAGGAAAAAATTCAGGCCTGCGAGATCTGTGTTAAAGCCGGCGCGGATTTTGTAAAAACATCAACAGGCTTCTCAAGCTCCGGCGCGACAATAGAAGATGTGAAATTAATGCGTGAGACTGTTGGACCGGATATAGGCGTGAAAGCGAGCGGTGGGATCCGGGATTATCAAACTGCCTGTGACATGGTTGCAGCAGGGGCCACTCGACTTGGCACCAGTTCCGGTCTTATCATTGTTGAGGCTGGAAATAAAATTGATGAGAGTGATTATTAATTCTGGATCATTAAACTTTATGACTCTATGAATCGCGAAGGTGACAATAAATCAGGTTGGTTTCAGTCTTACAATAATTTTTATCATTTATTCTTTTGTAAATTCAATCGTTGTGAATCAGTAACGTTGTGATCGTTGTTCGCCATCGGCACCGGCACCGTCCGCAAGGGCAATACTGACGACTTTTGATTTTGGTAGTGTCGTTTTTGATCCTTCGCTATGTATAAAGTTTGATAGCGAAATCTCATGATCCTGCCATTTCGTGTCTATATTAATAATGCTATACCAGCTTTGCCCATTTGCGATGTCAAGACGCACTAAGATCGGTGCTGCTCGCTTTGCTTTCGCTCGAAAACGAATGAAATTGACCTTTTGCAATTCAATACCCCCTATATTGGCTCCACAATAAGTCCAGTCGCCCTCATAGGAAATTGGCCAGGTCATTGTCTGTTCGGAACCTGCTGCCTTTTCCATTTGTGCGCTGCCAGCACAAGTAAAAGGCACTGTGTCTCCGCTATAGCCTAAACTGAAGACTGCGTTGTCATTTACCACGCTTGTTTCACGAGAAGGTAGTGAAGACGTTGTTATCGGCGTGTTATCTGTTGAACCTGATAAAGGCCAGTGACGCCAGGCTGGCTTTGGTTTTAGATCCCGATCATACAAACCAGTACTTTTCCAGATACCGAACCATTCAGGTGCATCAGGCATCTTGTCTAAGAGGCGATCATAATCAATCGCTGTAAACCAGACGACAAAGAGATAATTATCCCGTTTGGCAAATTTCACCATGTCTTCGAGAAACAATGCCTGAGATTTCAGGTTTCCCTCAAATGCTATTCCCTCACCTATATTCAAAGTGAAGGGACGCGAAGCATAGCCTGTCTCACAAACTGCCAGCGGTTTATCTGTATATTCACGTAGCCATTTTAAGGGCTTACGCCATTGTGCACGACCTTTCGGTAGTGGCACGGCACCTTGAGCTACGCCAGCGGCAGATCCGTAGGGATAGAAACTGATACAGATAAAATCGCTTATTTCGACAGCGGGGCGCATTTGTTGACCCACTCGTGGGGTCATAATTGACTGTAAAACGAACTCAATACCGACCTGGGTCTGTGGATGTGAGCGTTTTATCGATTGTAAGCTTGTTCGATATAGATTCTCAAATGCTTGCCACTCGTTGGGATGGCTCAGCGATAGTTCACTCATCTCAATGCCAATATTGATAAAACGAGGATCGAAAAAACGGATAACTTTTTCAGCATAGGCAAGATAGATTTTCTGGAACAAAGCACTATCGAAAGAAATATTTCGTAGTTTCCTCGGGGCTTTACGCTTTTCATCTTTATTCTTACCACAGGCTGGTGCGATGGTGCGGCGGTCTGTGCCTGTAGGCGTGATGGCTATATAAATCGGTCTGGATTTACCAACTCTTCGTCTAGTGTCCCTCCAGTCGTCAAGCACCCATTGTGGAATTGCCGTGCCTGACAGTAGTGCGTGCCAGGGGACACAGTCGTCCAGATGCAAAGGGAAAAAGGAGGAATGACCGAGCACGGTTTCATAAGTTTTTTCAATCGCCTCAACGCTCAGGTCATAAGGAAAGGCCGTGAAACCATATAATGGCTCAACAGTTTCTGCTCTCGAAAGCGTTGAAACCAGAAGCAACAAAACGATGTTCAGGAATACTCTCATAACTGTTTAGTGTCACTCTGGTGAGATTGGTTTACAAAATAAGCAATGTTCAGCACAGACTATATTTACTAGTTAAAAAGCCAGGGATTAGTAAGCCGTTAATATCTGTAGCTTTAGATAAAAATACCTTTACAATCAATGTAATGCGAAAAATATTCCTGATATTCCTGTTACCCGGAGCGGTATTCCAATCCATTATTGTGGCTGGTGGTTATGGTACCGGTCAGGAGCTATCCATCTTTTTCCTTAGCCTTGGGCCGAAGGAAGGGCTGTTGGCCATCGTCTTGATTCCCGTGCCGGTCATCAGTTTGAGTGCTGTGCTCAGTTTTGAACTGGCTCGCCTGTTTCGCGCCTATGATTACCGCAGTTTTTTTCAATTAATCCTGGGTCGGGGCTGGTTCATCTGGGAGATCGGATTTCTACTTAGTCTAACCATCTTTTTTGGCGTCATGGGATCGGCTGCGGGTGAAATATTTTCCAGAACATTTTCCCTGCCTTATTTCGCAGGCACGCTATTTTTGATGGGCTCGATTGCCTTGCTGGTTTTTTGGGGCAGCATTGTGGTTGAACGGGTTTTGTCTGTCTGGTCTTTGGTACTTTATCTGACCTACATTCTTTTTTTCGTTTGGGCCTTCAGCTTGCATGGCGATAATATAGGCACGAGCCTTGCGATGCCGCCGACAGGAAGTAATTGGCTACTCAATGGTACTGCTTTTGCAGGCTTGCAGTTGAGCATGATGCCCGCCGCCCTTTTTGCTCTTCATCATATCAAAACTCGAAAGCAGGCTGTTATTGCAGGATTACTTGTGGGGCCGATCGCGATGATTCCGGGTATTTTGTTTTATCTGGTGATGTTGAGTCAGTATCCGGCCATAAAGGATGTGGTGTTGCCGTCCAACTTTTTGCTTGAGTCATTAAACGCGCGCTGGTTTCAGGTTTTATTTCAAGTGGTGTTACTCGGCACATTAATTGAAACGGGGACGGGGGTAATACATGCCTTTAACGAACGTGTTGCCAGCTTATACCGTGTCCGAAACCAGACGATGCCAAGAAAAATACGGCCGATAATGGCAATTATCTTGATGATCATTGCATCCTTATTGACAAAAATAGGCTTGGTTGACCTGATTATGATTGGGGTAAAATACTTCGCCTGGTTTTTTCTGGTGATATTTTTAGTGCCCTTACTTACCGTCGGGATTTACCGGATTGTCATATCCAAAGGTAAAGTGCAGTAATGCCAGTGTCACATCAGTACGCAGCTAAAGCCGCGCTAGAGGGCAAGAAGTTAAGTCTCAGTCGATTATTAAGACCGAGCATTATTTTGAAGCTTATATTTATCGTGGGTTCGGGCTAGAGGGATAGCACTGAATCGCCATCAAGCCCCATAGCGGTCACTGGCTTCGTGCTCCGGATCGGGGGGTAAATTCAGGAATTCAGCGGGAAAGTGACTTGCAACGTGCTTAAGAATATCGCGGATTGTAACAATGCCAAGTACGCGTTTGTCTGCATCCACGATAGGAAGGTTGCGAATCCTGTCGCCCGACATAATTGCCAGTCCTTCGCGAATAAAGTGGGACTCTTCAATGGTTTTTGGGTTGGGATCCATCACTTCATCAACTGACTGATCAAGCCAGGCTTGTGAACTGTGATCAACCTTTGTAATCAGGAGCCTTTCAGTAAAAATACCTACCATCTTCCCAGCGCTGTCCTCGACGATGGCGGCACCGCGTCTGCCCTCCCGCATTGCCAGCACAACAGACAATAAGGGTGATTTCGTCCTGACGCGAACGGGTTCTCGGCCCTGGATATCTTCTATCGGTGTTTCTGCGATTTTATCAAGCATTCTCTATCCACCTCCTATATCTGTCCATTCGTCAAGACAAATGGTTTTATTTTCCTGGACTTCAGCGAGGACCGTTGATAAGTGAGTCATGACATCCCAAACCGTTAAAACTGCCGCTGGGTCGTCATCATCGAAGATGGGTATGTTTCGAAATCCTCTGGTGGCCATACGCTCAACTGCATAGGAAACACCATCGCCAGTTCGTAAGGTATCGGGATTAGCAGTCATCACATCACGGAGAGAAGTTTCCGCGGGAATAAGTCGAGCACCCACCACTCGATTGAGAAAATCGCGCTCGGTGAAAATACCGACAAGTTCATCGTTTTCAATCACTAGCAAGCATTCGCTATGGTCTGCGGCCATTTTGTTGACAGCCTCCAGCACAGTGGCATCTGCAGGAATGCTGAGATCTGGTTTGTCACTCAAAAATTCTGAGATTGGCTTTTGTATCTGCTGCACGCCTCTTCCTCCAAGATCCCCGGGAACAGGGGATAAAGCACATTTATTTTTTATTATAGTGTCAAGTATAGTGGGTAATGGTGATGCTAGTAAAACTAAGAATTTCTGAATTACCGTTAAACGGGCTGGCACGACAAAATATCAGTGATTTCAACAATCTTTGGCAATGATCTCTGATTGAATAACTTGTATATTCATTCTTTTGCTAGCGAAAATGACCATGCCTTATCTTATTCAAGTTAAAGAGAAGTCCAATATTCGTGAAATATTTGACAAAACACTGCCAGCTCATCAGGAATATCTCATCGCATTTATACCCAAAATGCTGGCAACGGGCGCACTCCTGGAAGAAGACGGCTCACGTGCTGGTGGGGCTATAATCATTCTCGATACAGAGGATCGCGCTGAAGCGGAGAACTTTATTAATAATGACCCTTTAAATCTAGCGGGAATATTTGAATCTATCACTATAACGAAATGGCGACGGTATATTTACAATGGAGAATTGATGCCGCACATGGAGAATTTCTAGGTGATTTCAATAAATGATGGTGGGGTTGATTGACAAACGCGTACTTTATTTAAAATTCCTGGCTTGAATTTATAGCCGTAATTCTATTTTCAACAATACTGTTCTACTACCCGCATGATTGATTCCAGGGTACGACCGGCGTAGATATTATTGCCATCAAATATATTGTGTTTCCCTCCTGGGATCATACGAACCTGAATATCTTCGCAATCTTTTATTTCCTCTTTCGTCACTGGTTTGACGAAATCTTCGCTGCCGAAAACCAACAAAAACGGTAATTTAATAAGTGGTAATAAACGCAGGGCTGATCTGCCTGCAACATCAACGTTACGCGCTGTTTGGACGTTGATACGACCTTTGAAGACTTGGGGATCGGTCTCAATAATATTAAGAATACCTTCGTCATCTGTGATTCTGTCCGGGCGGGGTGACATCAAGGGGATATTTTTAATGTGGCGTGACAGAAATGAAAGTACGGGAGCAAAGAAGCGTACCGCTGGCGACGCCGTATGACCTACTTTAAACGCGGGACTCAGGCCGATTACGATAGCGACCCGTTTACGAATAATTCTTTCGACGCTCGCGTGTTTTTCTATTAATTCATGCAAGGCATGTACAACCAAAGAAAATCCATAGGAATAGCCCATTATGACAACGGGTATTCGCTGCGGGATGTGCTCGCGTAATGCACGAATGATACTACGCCACACGACAACTACGTGCTGCTTATAATCGTTGATAGAACAACGTTCGCCTGCGCTGTAGCCGTGACCAAGCAAATCGAAACTGAGTATGTGGCAGCCTTCCCGATTGAGCTGCTCAAAAAAGAAAGTATGTGTGCCTGCATGGTCACGTAAGCCATGCACAAATACGAAAGCGCATCGCGCTTTATCTCCATTGATAGTCTGCGCTTTGTGAAAGTAGTATTGAACATCTTCAGGCTTACTTGTAATATTTTTTCCCATAATCGCAACCTGCTGAGGGTTTCACGTAAGTTCTTTGTCAACGGTTTTCACATTGAACACGGCAATTACCGCAATCGCAATCGCCATAACACTTAGCGGCAGAATGATGGAATTATTGAGGCTGGAATCGGGCGGTATATAGAGAATGCCAGCGAGCGTGGCGGAGAGATATGAGGCAAGTGTGCCGCATACCATGGCGGGCATCCCAAGTTCTGCCAATTCGTGTTTACGTTCCGGTATCATTTCGCTGATGCCACCAATAAGCATAGCGACTGAAGCAAAACTGGCAAAACCACATAAGGCGAAGGTGGCGATGATAATTGATTTCGGATTGAGACTACCAACATCTATCATTGGCACCATCTGACTGTAGGCAACAAACTCATTGATGACCAATTTCGTACCCATTAAGCCACCCACTTGCAGGGCATCTTGAACAGGCACGCCCATCAGAATAGCGAGATAATAGAAAAATGCACCGAGCAAACTGCTGAATGTCAGATTATTCAAATCCATATTAAAGAATATAGCCTCAGTCCCACCGTCAAAAAATACCTCGGCCAGATATAAACCAACATTGCCAAGCAAATAATCAAGCATGGTAATGATAGAAATAAAGGCGATGAGCATTGCGGTCACGACAAGGCCTATCTTCAGTCCATCACTGGCACCAATAACAATGGCGTCCACCGCATTTACGGATTCTTTTTTCAGATCCAGTTTGATGCTGCCTTTCGTAGGCGACTCTTCAGTTTCGGGATAAAGTATTTTGGAAATAACCAATGCACCCGGTATGGCCATGATGCTGGCGGTCATTAGATAATTCGCAGCGATGCCCATATTGATATAGACAGCCATGATGCCGCCGGAGATGCAGGCCATGGAACCCGCCATTATTGCCAGCAACTCTGATTTTGTCGCCGTTGCAAGAAAGGGTTTAATTAGTATTTGCGCCTCTACCTGGCCAACAAACACGCTTGCTGAATTGGATGTCGCTTCGGCGCCGCTCGCACCCATAAGCCGATAGACAACCCAGGCCATTCCACCAACGACCCGTTGCATGATGTCGAAGTGATAGGCAAGTGCAGCAAGAGAGGCGACAAAAATAAACACTGGAACCAGTTTAAATACGAAAATGAAACTACCCCCCGGGCCAAACAATTCAACCAATTTTTCTGGTTGAGAAACCAGAGGGCCGAAAACGAAACCTGCACCTGCCTCAGCGAAGCCCAGTATTTTTTCAACCATGCTACCCAAGACCTGAAACAAGAGCTGACCCCAGGGTGTTCTTAATATAAACATGGCCAGGAAAAGTTGCAGACTAAGCCCACATATTACCAGTCGCCAGTTTATCGCCTGACGATTATTGGACATCAGGTAGACGGATAAAAAGATAACTACGATGCCAATTAAACCAGTGAATTGAGTCATGGGATAATTTAGCTATTATTTATAGGTAGCATTGCTCGCACTATTTCCCAGCGAGTACTGCCGAATCCAGCGCAATTTCTATCATCTCATCAAAAGTGCTTTCTCGGTCTTCACTCGATAGTGCAGCACCACTCCGAATGTGGTCACTAACGGTACAAATAGTAACCGCTCTGGCACCAAACTCCGCTGCCAGGCCGTATAATCCCGCAGCTTCCATCTCAACGCCAAGGATATTGTATTTTTCCATAATATCGAACATCTCTGGTTCAGGACTATAAAATAAATCGGCAGAAAAGAGGTTGCCGACCTGTACTTCAATACGTCTTTGTCTAGCAGCAGTGACGATATTCTCTAATAATCCATAATCGGCAACAGCAGCGAAGTCATAACCTTTAAAGCGCATACGATTGACTGAAGAATCAGTGCATGCGCCCATGCCAACAACGATGTCGCGCAATTGTATTTTTGAACTCACTGCACCGCAACTGCCAGCACGAATAATTTTTTTTACAGCGAACTCATTTATCAATTCCGTTGCGTAAATGGAAATCGAGGGTATTCCCATCCCATGGCCCATGATAGAAAGTCGGGTGCCTTTATAATCGCCGGTAAAGCCCAACATATTACGCACATCAGTTACCTGTTTAGCATTGTGTAGATATTTATCTGAGATATATTTAGCGCGTAAGGGATCACCCGGCATCACTACGGTGTCGGCAAAATCTCCGGATTGTGCATTAATATGTTTCGAAGGCATAGTAAGGTTCTCTTCATGAATCGATAAGTATAAAAATAAGAATGAAGATTGAGACTACTGGCTTACACAAGGTATATCAACAATCAAGACCTTGCCAGAAAATTGGTGCCGTAATCCATGGCGGACAGATCAAAATACATTGCCAGGCTCTGACCAATATCTGCAAAAGTATCGCGCCTGCCGAGAGAACCAGCCTTAACCTGCTTTCCATAGACTAGCACAGGGATATGTTCCCGGGTGTGATCGCTGCCTGGCCAGGTAGGATCGCATCCGTGATCAGCACTGATGATCAAGATATCCTCATCTGCCATTATTTCGATTAATTCGGGAAGTCGTTTGTCAAAGTACTCGAGCGCCTGCGCATAGCCCATGGCATCGCGGCGATGCCCATATAGGGAGTCAAAATCAACGAAATTTGTGAAGATGATTGAACGATCCGGCGCTGAGTCCATCGCTTTCAATGTGGCATCAAATAAAGCCGCGTTGCCGTGCGCTTTGATTTTTTGTGTAATACCCTGGTGGGCATAAATGTCCGCAATTTTTCCGATACTGATCACTTCACCGCCACTTTCGACTAACTTATCAAGCACCGTTGCAGCAGGAGGTGCTACGGCAAAATCACGGCGGTTACCCGTGCGTTCGAAGTTATCTTTGTTATCGCCAACGAATGGCCTGGCGATGACGCGGCCGATGTTATATTCGTCTACCAGTTCGCGCGCTATCTGCGAAAGTGCCAATAATTTTTCCAGTCCGAAAGTCTGCTCATGACAGGCTATCTGGAATACGCTATCGCCGGAGGTGTAGACGATCGGTTTACCCGTTTGCATATGCTCTTCACCTAATTCTGTGATGATTTCAGTACCGGAAGCCTGACAGTTCCCAAGCACGCCAGGCAAGCGACCAAGTTGTATCAACTTGTCCAAAAGGACGGGAGGAAAGGAATTTGTGGCTTCTGTGAAATAACCCCAATCAAATAGTACCGGCACACCTGCCATCTCCCAATGGCCACTGGGTGTATCTTTTCCAGTACTCAGTTCTGCCGCATGACCATAGGCCGCAATGATGTTCACGTCGGTATGACAGCCAGCGGGAAACTCGCCGCAGCTTTCCTTAAAGGCATGATATAAACCCATGCCTGCCAGATTGCGCAATTGTAGTGCTTCTTTCCGCTGGTTCAGGCAGCTTTGCGCTATGTGTCCCAGGGTATTGGCGCCTGTGTCGCCAAAACGATCGGCATCGTCTGTCGCGCCTATGCCGAAGGAATCCATAACAAGAATGATGGCTTTTTTCATAGTATAAGTGTTTGATTAGGCTACAAAAGGACTTGGTGTCCCGATACAAAGCTCATGTCTACCAGGAAAAAATTGTACACAATTAGCCAGATGATTGTATCTAGTATTTACGTATTCTCGTATCTGCTTCAGTGCAATGTCTTTCGTTCCCATATCCTACCGAGGGTGAACTCCGAAGTGTGATTTTGTTAATCACATAAGCAAACGTCTAATAAAAAGGATCTTAAACAGAATCTGAGGGTAGAATTACAGAATCTGTACCGTAAATGGAAATATAATTCCCGCGAAAAGCACGCGGGAATGACGGTTTTTTATTGTTGCCCTAAGTCGTTAACCCCCAGAATCTGCTGAAGAGCCCAAAAAAAATAAAGCAATGAATCCCTCTCCAATAAAAGAAGAAATAACGTTTGAAGATTTTGAAAAACTCGATATTAGAGTAGGCACGATAAGTGCCGTAAGTGAAGTAGAAAAATCGAAAAAGCTAATGAAGTTAACAGTTGATTTCGGTGACCATACGCGCTCAATACTGTCAGGCATAAAACAGGAGCGCGTTGATCCACGCGAGATTGAAGGTAGGCAGGCGCTCTTCGTTTTAAATTTGCCGACCAGGACAAT
>JBLIML010000017.1:0-35599 GCA_047638675.1 Planctomycetota bacterium
GAGGCAGCATGACAATTCTGATCTTTGCCTACGTAGATTCGCTCGGCATCCTTACGACACAAATCAACAATCTCCGGGGCAACCAATCTGTCATAAAGGATAACTTCTGCCTGTTGCATCAATCGTAGTGCACGAAAAGTAAGCAGATCAGGATCACCCGGACCGCCACCGACCAGATAGACCTCACCTCCTCTTTCCAGCGGAACGTCAGGATCTTCCAGTTGACGTTCCAGGGCCTTTAGGGCGGCTTTATCCTGGCCAGCGAAAAGCATCTCGGCGACGGGGCCCTGTAATATCTCCTCCCAGAACCGACGTCTTTGTTGCATATCTGGAAAACGATGTTTGGCCTTGATTCTAAATGCCTGCATTAACGCGCCTAAACGACCATAGGCAGATGGGATCATGGTTTCCAGTCGTGCGCGTAAAAGTCGCGCAAGGACGGGCGAGGCGCCACCGGTGCTAATGGCTATTTGCACCGGATCTCTATCGACAATCGAGGGCATGATGAAACTGCAGAGTGCCGGATTATCAACAACATTCACTGGTAGCTGTCTTGCCTGTGCCAAAATCGACACTTCCTCGTTCACCGCTGTGTTATCAGTTGCTGCGATAACAATAACGCACCCCTCCAGCATGTTTGAGGAGAAATCCTGTCCATCGTGTTCAATTCGGCCTGCGGCAAGCAAGGCCTCCAGTGCAGGACACAAGGCTGGTGCTGCAACTCGTACCTTCCCTTCTGCTTTGAGCAATTGCCTCACTTTGCGAGCCGCTATTTCGCCCCCGCCCACGACAAGACAGGGTCGATCGGTTATATCGAAAAATAGGGGAAGAAATTTCATTGGTTTATTGTAGGCGTTATGCCCGAATTCACTTATTAGTTTCTCATTTCCCATCCATGGAGACTGCTGATTTAGGTTTAAAGTTTATCGACTTTATTCCGATATACACCCTGATATTAATAAATTTGACGTTTGCAATATTCATATGAAATTCATTCACTTATCTTTCGGTATTCTAACAAACCATTAGGAGGTTAATGTGGATCTGGCCACCCTTATAGGATTAATTGCCGCATTTGGCATCATTATGGCATCGATTTTTCTCGGTGGCAGTGCAAGTACTTTTTTAAATGTTCCCTCCATGTTAGTGGTCTTTGGTGGAACAATAGGTGCGGTACTAATGCAATTTAGTGTGGCTCAGTTTTTGGGGGCGATGAAAGTCGGCCTTAAAGCGTTTTTTAATACCGCATTAGCACCACAGGAATTAATCGACACTACCATTGAAATGGCCAACTCTGCCCGAAAAGGTGGATTGCTTGCTTTGGAAGAGAAAGATACCGGCAACCCCTTTTTCCAGATGGGTATCCAGATGATGGTAGACGGTTATGAGCCTGATGTCGTTCGTCAAATGATGACCAGCGAAATGACCCTGACCGTTGAAAGGCATGAACTGGGGCAAAAAATATTCAAATCTATCGCGGATGTGGCACCTGCCATGGGCATGATTGGCACCCTGATCGGTCTGGTACAGATGTTATCCAATATGGATGATCCAAAATCAATCGGCCCGTCTATGGCTGTGGCTCTGCTGACTACGCTTTACGGTGCAATGATCGCCAATGTATTTGCTGGCCCTATTGCGGAGAAACTGGGTTTACGCAGTAACGAGGAGCGCCTGGTCAAGTCGATGATTATCGACGCCGTCAATGGCATACAGGAGGGTCGTAACCCACGTGTCATTGAGACCATGCTGATGACGTATTTACCTGGATCCAAGCGCAAAAAAGCGGATGCGGATGAGTAACTTTTTTCAAGCCTAACTCACCTACTTTACTACTGTCATGAGCGACCAGCCACCCCCGAAAAAAGCAGAAGCTTCTGGTGCACCCGCATGGGTGATGACATTTGCTGATCTGATGTCTTTGTTGATGTGCTTCTTCGTTTTACTCTTGTCATTTTCCGACATGGATCTGTCAAAATACAAGCAAGTGGCTGGCTCAATGAAAGATGCCTTTGGTGTGCAAAGAGATATCAAGACTATGGACATGCCAAAAGGTACTAGCGTTATTGCACAGGAATTCAGTCCTGGTCGCCCTTCACCAACGCCACTCAATGTCATCCGGCAAAACTCAATAGATGATACCAAGCAAACGCTGGAATTCACCGATGTCACGACTAAGAAGGAAGAAGGTGATGACGATGAATCGGGCGAGGATGGTGATGGTGCCATTGATCAACCCATCCAACGCCCGACAGAAGCCGAGCAGCTCAACCAATTAAAAGAATTAGGACTCGATGAGGAATTACTGGAAAATTACTCACAAGCTCTGGATACCGATTCAAAAACAGCTGAGGACGCGCAAAAATTATTACAGGCGCTAGAGTCTGAGGTGAGAAAAGGACTTATCGAGATTGTTACAGAAGGTCAAAAAATCCTGGTGAGGATACGTGAAAAAGGATCTTTTCCCTCAGGTTCAGCGAGTTTCAGGGTCGATTTTCTGCCTGTCATCATTAAATTGCGCGGTGAACTTAAATCTATCGAAGGCCAGTTGCGCATCGCTGGACACACTGACAATGTGCCGATAAATACCGCCAGGTTTCGCTCAAACTGGGAGTTATCCGCCTCTCGTTCCGTAACGGTGGCGCACGAGCTGCTGAAGAATGATGAACTGGATCGAAAACGGATCGTAGTCGAAGGGCATGGAGATTCTCACCCTCTGGCGCCAAATGACAGCGCCGCTAACCGGGCTTCAAACCGCAGAGTTGAACTAACTATTGTTCAGGGCGAAGACCAGGGGCACCTGGATCTCAAACCCGCGCAGGTCGATAACGCTCAAGCTAAGATTGATTTGGACGATATCAGTAGTGAAGCGAACACCGAACTGCTTGTCGAGAGCAAAGTGTCCGCCCCCCTATCCACTGTGAAAGATAAGGTGATCAATGCGCAAACTGAGGTTTCGATAGTAAATGCACAGCTTTCCTCTGCCATCGATGAAAAAAGCGAAACTAAAGATAAGCTGCCAGAAAAAGTCACTATTGAAAAAAGCAGTGTTGATCAAAAGGATCTGGAAGAACGAATAAAAAAGTTTTCAAAAAAACCAATAAAGCCCTTAAGTGAGCAAGCAACGTGATTGAAGATAGCAAAGACCGTAGGCAATTTTATCGAATAAACGATAAGGTCTCGTTAAGTTACCGTGTCGTGCAAGCCAAAGACATTGAACAGGAGATTGCCAAAACAAGCAGGCGCCAACGAGAACTGTCTGATTTACGCAATGCCGTACACGCGGTAGATGCACGCTTTGAAGTCATTAACATGAAATTGTCGCAAGACAATCCCTTGATTGCGGAGGCGCTAAATTTATTCAGCAGAAAAATCGCTCTGCATGAACGCATGCTCGGTATTGACGATTACGATGAACATGTCTTTAGCGAGGCAAAAGAAATCAACCTCAGTGCCAGTGGCGCCGCATATAACGCCGAAACACCCTTGAGTATCGGTATGTATTTGAAAATGGAACTCGTCACCTATCCCGAACATCATTACATTCCAGTTTTTGCTCAGGTGGTACTGTGTAATCAACTTCGGGACGGTGGTGCTTCGGGTTATCACATTGCAGTCGAATTCAAAGGCATCAGCGAAGCCGACGAAGAACGTATTATTAATCATATCTTCAAAGTACAGGCTGAGGGAATCAAGCGCGATAAACAGGCAAAAGAGACTGAAAGCGAAGAAAACTCAAGTGAAAAACATTCCACCGGATTACAAAATACTGCGTCAGCTTAACCTTAGGCGGCGCGGGATTTTCTGCAAATATTCTGCGGATTTTTAATTATCAAGTTTTCGGTAAGGTAACACCTGTCTGGCCTTGATACTTACCGTTCCTATCTTTATAAGAGGTCTCGCATTCCTCATCTGACTCGAAGAATAACATTTGTGCTACACCTTCATTGGCGTAAATCTTTGCCGGTAAAGGTGTGGTATTGGAAAATTCCAGAGTGACATGGCCTTCCCACTCGGGCTCCAGGGGAGTGACGTTAACAATGATACCGCAACGGGCGTAAGTAGATTTCCCCAGACAAATGGTCAATACGTTGCGAGGAATTCGAAAGTATTCCACAGTACGTGCCAGGGCGAAGGAATTGGGAGGGATAATACAGACGTCCGCATTAACAGCAACAAAGCTATTTGAATCGAAGGCCTTTGGATCGACAATTGCTGAGTTGATGTTGGTAAAGATCCTGAATTCAGGCGCGCAGCGGACGTCGTAGCCATAACTGCTGGTGCCATAAGAAACGATTTTTCCCGTTTCGTTTTCTTTGACTTGACCTGGCTCGAAGGGCGTGATTAAGCCATTCTGCTCGGCTTTAAGCCTTATCCATGTATCAGACTTTATTGTCATCCTAGGCGTTTTCGACGACGATTTTTGGAAATTTATTGCTGTAATCTTTCGCCTGTAACGAAAGTTTTGCCGCCGTCTTGCGCGCAATTTCACGATACAGCGCCGTAATCCTGGAGTCAGGCTCCATGGCGACAGTGGGACGACCATTATCGACGGCCTCACGGATACTCATATCCAAAGGTAGTGAACCCAGTAAATCTACCCCATATTGCTCCGACATTTGTAATCCACCTCCACTGCCAAAGATGTGTTCCTCATGACCACATTCACTGCAAATATGCGTGCTCATATTTTCGACAATGCCAAACACAGGCACGTCCACCTTCTCAAACATCTTCAGTGCCTTGCGCGCATCCAGCAGGGCGATGTCCTGTGGAGTGGTGACAATCATTGCACCGCTGACCGGAATTTTCTGACACAAAGTTAGTTGAATGTCGCCAGTGCCCGGTGGCAAATCGATGACCAGGTAATCCAGGTCTTTCCAATTAGTATCTCCCAGCAATTGCTCCAATGCCGAGGTCACCATAGGACCACGCCAAATCATCGGCGTTTCTTCATTGACAAGGTAACCAATGGACATGGATTGAATGCCATAAGTGACATTGGGTTCAATGGTCTTACCATCCGGGCTTTCAGGTTTCGCCTGGCAACCGAGCATGCGGGGTTGACTTGGACCGTAGATATCCGCGTCAAGAATACCGACATTGGCGCCTTCTGCCTTCAGCGCGAGGGCCAGATTCACCGCCGTTGTGGATTTACCCACACCCCCCTTCCCTGATGCGACAGCAATCGTATTTTTGATGTTCTTTAGTGGTTTTACGCCCTTTTGTACGGAGTGAGAAACAATGTTGAAAGAAATGTCCACATTGATTTTACCGATGCCCTCTATTTGCTCCAGGCGTGATATGACAGCCGCGCTCAGGTCGTCCATGTATCCATTCGAGGCATATCCAAGCTCCAATACAATGTCGACGGAATCTGCGTTGATTTTGATGTCTTTAACTGATCCTGCGCTGAGCAGATCCTGCTGCACATAGATATCTTCCACCTCTGAAAGGGCCTGCTCAATCTGTTCTCGATTAACTTCTGACATTTCTCACTCATTCGTAGTTGAATTGGGTCGGGTATATTACATTATTTTACGATTTGCTGTTGCTGGCAAAATTACTATGAGTGGCTATTTGGGCCATCGACATGGATTTGCCAGTTCACGCCTTACCTTAATAATGCTAAGTTAGCCGCCTTTTCGAGTCTAGTATAAAGAATGATGGGTAAAACGAGACAAATGCTGGTTTCCAGCGCACTGCCTTATGCCAATGGTTCCATCCATATCGGCCACATGGTGGAGTATATTCAAACCGATATCTGGGTTCGCTTTCAGAAACTGCGAGGCCATGAATGTTATTACGTCTGTGCCGATGACGCCCACGGTACACCTATTATGTTGCGTGCCGAACACGATGGCGTCACGCCAGAGGAGTTGATAAAAAGGGTTCAGCAAGAACATGAACAGGATTTCAAGGACTTTGCTATTGATTTTGATAATTATTACAGTACTCATTCTGAGGAAAATCAGGCTCTTGCCAACTTAATCTATACACGCCTACGCGACGCTGGGCACATCAGCCGTCGCACGATTAAACAATTTTTTGATCCGGAAAAAAAGATGTTTCTACCGGATCGCTTTATCAGAGGTGAATGTCCCTACTGTCATGCCATGGATCAATACGGTGACAGTTGTGAAAACTGCGACCGTACCTACGCGCCAACTGATCTCATCAACCCGGTTTCGGCCATATCCGGCGCGAGGCCGGTGGAAAAAGAATCTGAACACTATTTTTTCAAGCTACCCGACTTTGAAGATATGTTGCGAGAGTGGACCACGAGTAATCTGCAGAGCGAAACCGCCAATAAGTTAAATGAATGGTTCGAAGCTGGATTACAGGAATGGGATATCTCTCGCGATGCGCCTTATTTCGGATTTGAGATCCCGGATCACCCTGGGAAGTATTTTTATGTCTGGTTAGATGCACCCATTGGCTATCTGGCCAGTTTCAAGAATCTGTGCGCAAAAAAGAACCTTGATTTTGATGCCTTCACAAAAACTGACAGTGATACCGAGATGTACCATTTTATCGGTAAGGACATTATGTATTTCCATACCCTGTTCTGGCCGGCAATGTTGCACGGTGCTGGTTTTCGCACACCGAGCAATGTCTTTATTCACGGCTTCCTGACCGTGAATGGGCGGAAGATGTCGAAAGCCCGAGGCACGTTTATCAATGCCCGAACTTATCTGAATCATCTGGATCCTGAATACCTGCGTTATTACTTTGCTGCCAAACTTAGTAATCGTGTGGAAGACATTGACATGAATCTGGATGATTTTCTACAGAGGGTGAATTCTGATCTGGTTGGAAAAGTCGTCAACATCGCCAGCCGTTGTGCGGGTTTCATTAACAAAAACTTTGCGGGACTCCTGGCGCCCTCTTTATCTAATCCTGAGTTGTTCGAACGGATAGCCAACAGCGGCATAGCGGAGTTATATGAATCGCGCGAATACAGCAAAGCCATGCGGGAGATTATGTTGTTAGCTGATGAGGCAAATCAGTACATAGATGAAAACAAACCCTGGGTGTTAATTAAAGAACCAGGGCGGAATCCCGAGGTGCAGGCTATCTGCACTATGGGTTTGAACTTGTTTCGTCTGTTGATAATTTATCTGAAGCCGGTTCTGCCGGTCCTTGCGGAAAAAGTGGAAGCTTTTCTGAACATCCCGGCTCTGCAATGGCAGGATTTGAATACTCCTTTGCTAGATCAAAAAATCAACACCTTTAAACCCTTAATGACACGTGTCGAGAAGGAACACATAGACGCCATGATTGAAGACAGTAAAGAAAACCTGGAAGCGACAGATGCTGGTGAAATTGAAAAAGGGCAAACCGGACCTTTGCTGGACAACCCTATTGCTGAGGAAATCACTATTGATGATTTTTTCAAAGTAGACTTGCGAATAGCACGTATCGTCAAAGCGCAACACGTCGAAGGGGCAGATAAATTGTTACAATTAACGCTGGATATTGGCGGCGAAGAACGCAACGTCTTTGCTGGCATCAAAGCCGCCTACAACCCTGCCGCTCTGGAAGGTCGTCTGACTGTCATGGTTGCCAATCTGGCCCCACGTAAAATGCGTTTTGGTTTGTCAGAGGGCATGGTCCTGGCAGCCGGACCCGGTGGCGGTGATATTTTCATCCTGAGCCCGGATGAAGGCGCCGAGCCGGGTATGCGCATCAAATAGTGAGCTCTGCTTCTGCCTCTTACTTGTTCGCGCTAATCTTGGCAAGTTCAATTGAATTAGGCTTGTCGCCTGGATAGATTCATCTCATACTTGAAATTGAATTCAAACAGCCGGATCACCTTCCAGTGACTGAATTATTCCTGGTTTTTATTGCTGCCTGCCTCGCGAACAACCTGATTCTCGATCATTTATTGGGTATCAGCCCGGTCTTTGCTGTCTCACGCAGCATCGAAACCGCCATAGGTATGTCTATGACAATGTTTTTGGTGTTGCCTGTTACCACCGTGTTTTGTTACGCACTTAATGTGTTTTTGCTTGCACCCATGGAGCTGGAATTTCTGCAACTACTCGGTTTCGTCATCATCGTTAGTTTGCTTAGCCTGTTTATTGAAAAACTTTTACAGAAATGCAGGCCGGCACTGCATGAGAAAGTTACCGTTTTCCTGCCTCTACTGTTGGTTAATGTCGCCCTGGTCGGAGTGGCCTTACTGGATGTGCAAGAAAAACATGGCTTCGTCGCCTCGCTATTTTTCGGTATGGGTTCTGCTCTTGGCTTTGGCATAATCGTAGTTATTTTCACCGCACTGCGTCAGCGCATAGTGGCCGCTGATGTGCCGACTCCTTTTCAGGGCGTATCTATATTACTCATTACATTGGGCATAATCTCCATGGCCTTTATGGGTTTCACCGGAATCGCATAATGCGCCATCACCTCCTTATATTTCTGTTACCGGTAGTTGCCTGTGCATTTGCATGGCTGACACGGGTGCTTAAACGATCTGACTCCAGGTCTGTACCCAATAACAAACTGCACGAGAGGATCGATGCTCTGTTGCCACAAACGCAATGCGGTAAATGCGACTATGAGGGTTGTCTTCCTTATGCTAAAGCGATTGCCAATGGCGAAGCCGATATCAATCGCTGCCCACCTGGTGGGAATGAAACAGTAGATAAGATCGCAGCATTACTCGGTCGAGATAGCCTTACATTGGATACTGAACATGTACTTCCAGAACGAGCACGGGTGGCCATTATCGACGAACAGTTATGCATAGGCTGCGTCCTCTGTATCTCGGCCTGTCCTGTTGATGCCATTATCGGTGCTGCAAAACAGATGCACACCATTGTGTCTGATGCCTGCACAGGCTGCGAATTATGTATACCACCATGTCCAGTAGACTGTATCAGTATGACATCTGTGCATGTTGAGATTAAAAAATGGGTCTGGATAAAACCGCAGGCCAATTTTGAGGTAAGCGCGTGAGCCGTGAATTACATTCTTTTTATGGTGGCTTGAAGATGCCAACGTTCAAAGAAATCTCCGATACTGAGATGTCCATTTTACATCCCCTGCCAGAGCGTCTCATCTTGCCTCTTCATCAGCACATTGGTATCCCTTCATTTCCGATTGTTGCCGTTGGCGAAAATGTATTAAAAGGACAAGTCATTGCGCGAGCCGATGGATATGTCAGTGTTCCCATGCACGCCAGCACATCTGGCAAGATCATCGACATTGGCAATTATCCGGTGCCTCATCCATCTGAATTGAAAGCACCTTGTATCGTTATTGAATCCGATGGTGAAGATAAACTGTTCGATATCCAGCCAACTCATGAATACGCATCAGTAGATCCAAAGAAATTACAGGCGGTGATCCGCGAATGCGGCATCATTGGACTTGGCGGAGCGGGCTTCCCTGCCCACGTAAAACTCAATGAGGGTGTAGAAAACGCCGTTGATACTTTGATCATCAACGGTGTCGAATGCGAGCCCTATATCACTTGCGATGATCGCTTGATCCAGGAAAAAGCCAGTTACGTTATCGCAGGCACGCGAATGATCCGCCACGCGGTACAGGCGAAACATTGTGTAATTGCAGTTGAAGAAGATATGCCGGCCGCTTTTGCCGAACTCGCGAAACTTGTAGATGATGACATCGAATTAATCAAGATCCCCACTCGATATCCAGCCGGTGGTGAGAAACAATTAATTCAGGTACTAACAGGCAAACAAGTTCCCAGTGGAGGTCTTCCTATACATGTGGGCATAGTCATGCACAATGTTGCCACTGCAGCTGCCGTGTATCGCGCCGTTACACGGGGAGAGCCTGTGATTTCGCGTTATGTCACTGTCACCGGTATGGTGGAAAAGCCCCGTAATCTCCAGGTGCTTCTCGGCACCACCGTCAAGGATTGTATCAAGGCCTGTGATTTTGAGGTGGATGAAAAAAGTCGGGTAATACTTGGTGGTCCTATGATGGGCATGCACGTCACCAACCCTGACGTGCCCGTGATCAAAACCACTAATTGTATTCTTGTTCAGGAAAACACACCACGACCCGTGGAGATGCCCTGCATCCGTTGCGCTAATTGCGTAGATGTCTGCCCTGTTAATTTGTTGCCGCAACAGCTTTATTGGTATGCAAAGGCCGATGACATGGAGGCGACGCAACGACATCACATTTTCGATTGTATTGAATGCGGTTGTTGTTCCTATGTCTGCCCCAGTAATATCCCGCTGGTGCAATACTATCGGTATGCGAAGTCCCAAATTGCGGCAGAGGAACGACGACGGGATGGTGCTGATCATGCGAAGGCACGCTTCCTCGCTCGTAATCAACGCCTGGACGAAATAACGCAGGAAAAACAACACGTCAAAAAGCAACAACTCGCGGCAAAGGATAAAACGGGCAAACAAGCCTATATTAGCGCTGCAGTAGAACGAGCCCGAGCAAAACGCGCGCAGCAAAACGACATGCCCGAAAAGGATGTCAAAGACGATTAAGATGAGCAATCACTTCATTAGTTCACCTCATAAGCATGATGGTTCTTCAGTATCGGGAGTGATGTTACGTGTTTGCCTTGCGCTTATTCCCGGCCTGATAGCTTATGTCTGGTTTTTCGGTTGGGGCATAGTTTTCCAATGCCTGCTCGCCATTGGCTTTGCTATAGTACTTGAGTGTTTCGTGCTCAAATTACGTCGTCGTCCGGTTTATCTTTTTTTGAAAGACGGGAGCGCCCTTGTAACCGGATTACTTTTCGCCTTGACCATTTCGCCTTTTACACCCTGGTGGATCAGTCTTAGCGGCATCGCTTTTGCTATTATTTTCGCCAAGCATTTATACGGTGGACTGGGTTATAACCCTTTTAATCCCGCGATGGCCGGTTACGTTTTTATCTTGCTCTGTTTTCCGGCTCAAATGAATGTGTGGCCAGCAATGCTGGATGATCCAATAAGTAATTCCGATTACTTAATGAGGATATTCAGCACCAACCATACGAATATAGATGCCATTAGTGGGGCGACTGCGTTGCATCAAATGAAATCGCAGTTAGGCTTGATGAGTATGGTCTCGGAAATAAAACGTGACCCCGTATTTGGGACCTATGCAGGGGCTGGCTGGGAGTGGATCAGCGGCGGCTACCTGTTTGGTGGTATTGCCTTACTGATCACGGGTGTAATCAAATGGCGGATCCCACTAGCGATGCTCTCAGGGATACTGTTGGTAAGTATGAGTTTTAATTTGTTTGATGGTGATATATATGCCTCACCCTTATTTCATTTATTCAGCGGCGGCACAATACTATGTGCATTTTTCATTGCCACCGATCCGGTTACCGCATCGACTACGCCGCGAGGACGACTACTTTATGGCTGCCTGATTGGCATATTGATCTATGTTATCAGGAACTGGGGATCTTACCCTGACGGGATTGCATTCGCTATTCTCATCGCTAACGCCTGTGTACCAGTGATAGATTACTATACACGTCCTTCCGTGCTTGGTGAGTTCTCTGCGTGATGGGTGAACGCCACCCTGAAGTTTTGCCTGCTTTGATACCCATATTTCTTATTGGCTTGATTTGCAGTTTGTTAATTTATTTAACAGATATACTCACCGGTGAAAGGATAGATAAAAATAAACAGCTGGCAATAGTCAACATTATCGAAGAAGTCATGCCACTCACTCACAACAATACTTTATACACGGACAAAATAGTTGTGCCCGAATTATCAACCACAGTTTACCGCGCCAGGCAGGATAATGATAATATTGGCCTGGTCTTTATGCCGATTTCTGCCTCTGGATATAATGGCAATATAACACTGGCGATGGGTGTTTCTTATGAGGGTATAATAAGCGGTGTCAGGATAATTGATCATCACGAAACACATGGGTTGGGTGATGGCATTGATCAAAACAACTCTGACTGGATATTCAATTTTGACAAACGTTCTCTAACAAACACCTTAAATGAACAGTGGGCAGTAGTAGGTGACGGTGGCAACTTCGATCAGCTGAGCGGCGCTACAATTAGTCCAAGGGCTGTTATCGCCGCTGTCAAAAATACTTTGAATTACCACGAATTAAATCGAGATGTCCTCTACAAATAATGTAACAATTCAATAATATGATTAACAAGCAGCAGCTTAAGTATTTACGTTCCCTGGCGCACGATCGCAAACCAATTATCTGGATAGGGCAACATGGCTTAACAGATAATGTAAAAGAAGAGATCAATATCGCTCTGGAACACCATGAATTAATAAAAATCAAGTTGAGAGTCGGTGACCGTGAAACGCGGGATAAAGTCTGTGATGCTATTTGCGCTGGATCCAAAGCCGCTTTGATTCAGAAAATTGGAAATACGGTGACCATCTATCGTCATAACGACGAAGCGCCTGTCATTCAGTTTTCAAAGAAAGCCTTGAGTACATCCTGAGCTACCATCTTGAATTATCAATAATAAGGTTGACCATTCCTCATGTCCTCGCCCATAATATATTTATAATCTTCGAGGACATATATATATATATATGAAAGCATCAGTGCCAGATATTGTTAGATCATTACAGTTAATGGGTTTCATGGCAGTCCTAATGGCAGGAGGATTCCTCATGGGTACTTCTGTAATAGAAAGCGACATATATCGTGCTTTTTGCCTCGGCGCCTTTTTCACCTGCGTTATTGGCATTATTATGTTATTTGGTTTTAGCAAGGTCATCCTCTTATTAGGTGAAATCAGGGATAAGGCAGAAGAATCAGAAAGTGCCAGGTAAGCTCCAGGTATATTCTGCTAATTTTTAATGGCTGAAGGTTATTATTGTCAGATCGTACACCTTGCCCTAATCGCTGATCCAAAACACAAACGCTCCGCCATCGTTACAAAGTGGTTTGTCCGTCTGGCAGTAACAGTCAATTTCCCAATCCTTCACATAAATAATTCTGCCGTCGGCAAGCCGCAAGGGTAAATTTTCATTTTAAGCAAATGCATTCTGACAGGTGGGCCACACAGGGGGGCCTCCTTAACATTCCTGATTTACATACCCCACTTCCATGTCCAAATAGTCCTACGCGCAGCATCGGCAGGTGGTGTTTGGCAACAATGGCGCTTTTTGGTGTTCAGGCCAGCCCCGTGCGGCCTCTACCTTATTACCGATATTAATTATTCTCAGTGGATTAAATTCATACAAAGTCCCTGATACACTGTAAAATGGCTAGCCGTGCCAGCACTAGATAACAATAAGCACGTCTGTCGCTCGCCGATGATATCGATGAATGTGATTGTTATAGATGCACTGCTAACGAATTTAACAGTCCTGGAAAGAGAGGCTCCTTATTCTTAATCAGACAAATCGAATTATGATTGAAATTTACCAGATCGATTGTGATAAACTTTAGAACACAATAATCCGTATATTTTCAATAATATGCTACGCAAGACAATCAATAATTCCATCCTTCTTAGTGCCCTTTTGCTTGTCTCTAACGCCGGGGCACAAGAAACCAGTTCTATCTCCATTCCCATGGATCTATCTTTGTGTCCGAGTGGGCTGGGCGTGCCGAAACGTCCTGTCGTAGAAGATAAACTGGAAACGGGCGACATCCATATTACCGCAGAGACGGTGGACCTTATTGAGAAAGGACACTCTCATCTCGAAGGTAATGTCGAGATGACGAAAGATAAACAACAGGCCACTGCCGACACTGTTGACTATTATCAACCACGGGAAAATGTCGATCTCTCAGGTAAAGTCAATTACTGGGATGAATCTCTCTATTTAAAGGCGCCCACGGCAAATCTGGATCTCGACAATGGTACGGGAAGTTTTCAGAACGCCAACTACAAGCTGATTAGCAATGGCGCACGCGGTGTTGCTGACGAATTATTTTTGGATGTAGGGACATTGACGCAGGGCTCAAACGTCGAATTTTCTACCTGCGAGCCGCAAAAGAGCTTCTGGGAGCTCTCCACAAATATCTGGAAAATTCATGCCAAATCTATAACGCTCAATCACGAAACGGCGCGCGGTACAGCTAAACATGCTGTATTTAAGATAAAGGATATCCCGGTGTTTTATACCCCGTATATGTCCTTTCCCCTTGATGCGCAAAGAAAAAGTGGTTTTTTAATGCCTGCTTATGGCACCTCGTCACGTAACGGTGCTGAATTTCGCGCACCTTATTATTGGAATATCGCAGCGAATATGGATGCCACTTTCACACCCAGGTACATGGCGGATAGTGGCCTAATGGGAATAGGTGAATATCGCTATTTACTAAAATCTGGTAGCGGCATACTTAATGTTGAATACCTGCCTGGTGATGACCAATTTCAAGGCAAAGACCGAAGCAACATAAATTTTATACATACCCAATCTTTGTTTGGTCGCGGCAAACTCGATCTACTTTATAACCACGTATCAGACGCTCGATATTTCGAGGATTTTGGCGGTTCCCTAACTGCCACCAGTACCCAATACCTTGATCGTCACGCCATTTTTAAATACAACGGCGCAAACAGTTACTACCGGTGGAATTTAAATACCCAGATTCAAGATTTACAGATAGTGAATGAAAATATTCCAATAACCTCCCGGCCCTACAAAAAATTACCAAGCTTTCGATTCAATCTTAACTCTCACGCCAAAAACAATTCTCTTAATTATCATTTAAAAAGTGAGGCTGTCTATTTCCAGCGTGGAAAAGATCCTTCGCTGAATAACGTTGAAGGTTTTCGACTGGATCTATTTCCGTCAATTAGCTACCCAATGCAATCGACGTCAGGCTACGTTAAACCGAAATTGGGAGCACGCTACACACAGTACGAATTAAACAATAATCTAACTTT
Source organism: Planctomycetota bacterium (assembly GCA_047638675.1). Lineage (GTDB taxonomy): Bacteria > Pseudomonadota > Gammaproteobacteria > Eutrophobiales > Eutrophobiaceae > WLWS01. The sequence goes on from JBLIML010000017.1 coordinate 14,831, forward strand.
CGAAAAATCACCCAACCGGATATTACCCGTCATTAGTCTCGATAGTGGACTGTATTTTGACAAGGAAGGTGAGGTCTTCAAGCATAGTTACTCTCAAACTCTCGAGCCAAGACTTTTTTACCTGTATATCCCAAAAGAGGATCAATCTGATCTGCCCATATTCGATACCAGTCTCTATGACCTCTCATCTTCCTATTCCACTCTATTTTATCAAGATCGCTTTAGCGGTCCTGATCGCATGGGCGATGCAAATCAAGTTACCTTATCGCTAACCTCAAGGTTTAATGTTCACGGCACCGATACCCGAGGAAGTATCACTGTCGGCCAGGCTTTTTTTCTGCAAGACCGCGAAGTTGTTCTTCCTGGTCGTACAGTTCAAACAGAAGCCTATTCACCCATTATTGTTGCTTACAATATAAGCCCTTTCAAAAGCATGCGTATTTACGGTGATTACCAGTGGGATTACGAAAACAATATTGCTCGCAAAGTAACCGCAAACGCGCAATATCGACCTGGTAATGGCAAAGTGCTCAATTTAGGCTACAGAGTGGTCCGTATACCCACGAGCATCGTAGGGAGCACCAACACCAATATCGAGCAAACAAATGCATCATTTAGCTGGCCTGTGAATACAGACTGGAACCTAATCGGTCGTTGGAATTATGACTTACCTCGGAAAAAATCCATTGAGATGTTTGCCGGCGTTGAATACAACAGCTGTTGTTGGGCGTTTCGAGCTGTAGGCCGGCGGTTTCTAACCAATCTTAATGGCGATTTTCAGACAGGATTTTTTCTTCAATTTGAGCTAAAAGGACTAGCCGGGGTAGGCCAGATGACGGTAGACTTTCTTTCTCAGCAGATACCAGGATATAAACGTGGATTTTAAGCCTATGTACAAACGCTTTTTACAGTCAGTTGCAATTTTTGTTGGTTTTTTATGCCTGCTTCAGGGCAGCCAGGCGGCGGTGGAACTGGATCGGATTATTGCCGTTATCAACGATGATGTGGTCATGAAAAGTGAGTTAGATGAGAAAGTTAGAACGGTAAAAAATCAATTAAAAGAACAAGGTACGACACTCCCTCCCTCATCTATATTGGAGAAACAGGTACTCGACCGCTTAATTTTAACAAAGCTTCAAATACAGATGGCGGAAAATACCGGGATTCGGGTAGATGATGAATCCTTGAACCGGACCATTAGCAATATAGCCGCTGAAAACAAATTAAGTTTGGCGCAGTTCAGAGAAATTCTCGAAAGCGATGGATACAGTTACGAGAAATTCAGGGAAGATATTCGCCACGAAATATTGACTTCCCGGTTGCGACAACGGCAGGTCGATAACCGGATTACTGTTACGGACCGCGAAATCCGAAATTTCATGGATAATCAGGAACACCAAGGAGAAGTGGAAACTGAATTCAGTCTGGCACATATTTTAGTTTCTACACCTGAAGGGTTATCTGTTGCTGACCGAGAAGAATCGAAAAAAATTGCTGAGAAAGTGCTAGCCGATCTTGACGCTGGTACTGATTTTGCGCAATTGGCCGCCACTTACTCTGATAGTGATGATGCACTTGACGGCGGTAAGCTGGGTTGGCGCAAAGGGGGACAGGTACCCACCTTATTCGCTGAAGCTGTAGCTGATATACAAAAAGGTGAACATAGCAACATTATCAGAAGTTCCAGCGGTTTTCATATCATCAAATTGCTGGATGTACGCAGCACTGAGCAACACGTTGTCACTCAAACCAACGCCAGGCACATTCTAATCAAGCCTGATGAATTGATCACCGAAGAAATTGCCAAAACACGTTTGGAACAACTATTACTGCGAATAAGAGGCGGCGACGATTTTGCTGACCTGGCGAGAGGGCCGCTGATGGCGGGAGTTTGGGCTGGGTCAGTCCCGGTGACCTGGTTCCTGAATTTGAGGGCGCCATGAACGCGCTTGCGCCTGGTGAGGTCAGCCCAGCCTTTAAGACCCAATTCGGCTACCACATTGTACAAGTGCTTGAACGCCGTGAGCATGACAGCACGGAAGATGTAAAACGTGCCAAAGCCCGCGAGGCAATTCGCCAAAGAAAACTCGAAGAAGCTCACCAAAACTGGTTGCGTGAAATGCGGGACGATGCTTACGTCGAATATAGGTTAGAAGGATCCTAATCTGCCTCTACCTCGTATCGCCTTAACAGCAGGTGAACCAGCGGGCATCGGTCCAGATCTGGTTCTACAAATTGCCCGCGAGAATATAGATGCCGAGATTGTCATTCTTGCAGACCCAGGTGTTCTGGAGGATAGGGCGGCAAAGCTAGGCATCAATATCACACTTCAAACCTATAAAACCAACCTTTGTCCGCAGAGGCACGTTCCCAACTCCTTAAAAATCCTCCCCTTGCAGGTATCTTCGAACGTTGTTGCCGGCCAGGCCGATGTGAGAAACGCTGACTATGTGCTGAAATCTGTGGAACGAGCTACGATGGGCTGTCTTTCCGGAGAATTCCACGCCATGGTTACAGGGCCCGTGAATAAAGCCATTATCATTGAGGCCGGCTTTGCTTTCACGGGTCATACGGAATTCATTGCCGAGCGCTGCAACAAGGCCTTTCCTGTGATGTTGCTAGCCAACAAAAAAATGCGTGTTGCGCTTGTCACAACCCACCTGCCATTAGCCGCAGTAAGTGAACAAATTACGCACGCAAGGCTTGTAAAAGTGATCAGCATTACGGCGACTGAGATGACAACTCGATTCGGCATTTCAGATCCTAAAATACTTGTCTGTGGATTGAATCCACACGCCGGTGAACAGGGGTATTTCGGTAATGAGGAAATATCGACGATTATCCCAGCTCTGAGCGAATTGCGTGAAAGAGGTTTGCAGATCATCGGTCCGGTTCCTGCCGACACCGCTTTTACACCAGATTCTCTGAGGAACACCGATGTTGTTATCGCTATGTACCATGACCAGGGATTGCCGGTATTAAAATCCCATGGATTTGGAGATTCGGTCAATATTACGCTCGGCCTACCCATCATTCGAAGCTCGGTAGATCACGGCACGGCTTTTCATCTGGCAGGCACAGGCAATGCCAGTTCTGAGAGTCTGTTATGTGCTATCGAACAAGCCATCGTAATGGCGAGAAATGAAATGGCAAGACGATGAAATGAATGACAGCGATACAGGGAAGGATTAATGACTCAGGACATGGCACATCGTCCTAGAAAACGTTTTGGGCAGAATTTCCTACATAATAAAGGGGTAATTGATCATATTATTGAAGAATTCGACCCCGATCCCAATTTTGCCATCGTTGAAATCGGCCCTGGTAAAGGCGCGTTAACCATTCCCCTTTTGAAAAAAATGGGCTCAATAAATGCAATAGAGATTGACACTGATCTTGCCCTCTTGCTTTCAAAAAAATGTAAGGAAGTAGGCGATCTCAAATTACATATCGGTGATGCCTTAAAATTCGACTTTTCAAAGATACAGCCCGCACCTCTGCAAATCATCGGCAATCTTCCTTACAACGTCTCTACAGCGCTAATGTTCTATTTGCTGAAAAAAATATCAATTACGAAGATTATGATATTGATGCTGCAAAAGGAGGTAGTTGATCGTATCTGTGCTAATCATAACGAAGCCGACTACGGTCGTTTATCTGTAATGATCCAATCTCAATGCCAGGTAGAAAAGCTGTTCAACGTAGCTCCCGGTTCATTTACACCAGCTCCAAAAGTCACTTCTGCAGTCTTGAAGCTGCTGCCAGACACAGGGCGTGCGGGTTTGATTAAAGATGTCGTGCTTTTCGAGGCGCTAGTTAGACAAGCATTCAGTCAACGCCGAAAGACCCTTCGTAATTCTTTAAAAGGCCTTGTCGACGTTGAGGGCTTCGAAGCGCTTTCAATTTTGCCGACATCTCGTGCCGAAAATGTCAGCGTGAAAGACTATGTCAACATGGCAAACATGCTCTATCATCAGCAAAATCAATGAATTACATACTGTGGATAAGTTGGGGGATTATTTAAGATCCATTTATTCAGGGCAAGCCTTAGCGCTGTCCCATTATTCTTCGAAAGAAAATACCTAAAGTGACTTTTTGTTACATAGAAACAGTGACTTAGGGAAGAACAGATGAATAGTCGCTTGTGGAGTGAGCACACACTTATTCCAACTTTCAAGCTGACCGCATTTATGTGAATAAGATCACCAGTCTACATCACTTTCTGCAATATCAAGCAAAGATTATTCACTAAGCATTTGTTGTTGTAGCTTTTATTTCACAGCTTTTAGTTTGATCTAAACGAATGGTTTATACTGCCGCGTCGATTTAGCGCTTAAGATAAAAATGACCTGGCTTAACACCATCACACGTGTCTCGAAAAACCTGGAAACCGTGACTGAATACAGCGGTAAAATCATTTCCTGGCTGGTCCTGGCCCTGGTGCTGCTGGTTACTTACGATGTTAGCATGCGCTATTTATTCAGCAGTGGTTCAATCGCGCTCCAGGAAATGGAATGGCATTTGTTCGCCTTCATATTTCTTATTAGCGCCGCTTATACCTTCAAACACAATGACCATGTCCGACTGGATCTTTTCTATCAAAGTCACTTCATGAATGATTATCGTCGCGCCTGGGTCAATTTATTTGGGGGTGTTTTTATGCTAATTCCTTTTTGTATTCTGATTATCTATAGTGCCTGGCCATTTGTTTCCCTGTCTTACTTCTCACTTGAGAGCTCACCTGATCCTGGTGGTCTGCCTTATCGATGGCTGCTAAAAGCGGTCATCCCGCTAGGTTTCGCTTTACTTTTATTACAGGGGATTGGAGACATACTGAAAAATCTGGCACACATTTTGAGAAATAAGTCATGACAGTTTGGCTAGGTTTAATGTTTCTCACCTTAATGTTTATGCTTTTGTTGGGATATCCAGTGGCTTTTACATTGGGTGCCGTGGCCTTTCTTTTTGGCAGCATTTTTCTGGGTGTTGACTTTTTTAGCCTCTTGCCTTTGCAAATCTGGGGGGTAATGACGAATTTTACACTTCTGGCCGTGCCCTTATTTATATTGATGGGCATCATCCTCGACAAGTCCGGATTAGCGGAAGACCTGCTCGAAACCATGGGGCAATTGTTCGGTAGAGTACGCGGAGGCCTCGCCATATCCGTTGTGCTGGTCGGTGCATTATTGGCAGCAACCACAGGCGTGGTCGGCGCAACAGTGGTTACCATGGGCGTCATCGCCCTGCCAACCATGTTAAAACGATCCTACTCACCCCAGCTGGCGACAGGGACTATCGCGGCGGCCGGCACACTCGGTCAAATCATTCCACCAAGCATTATTTTAATCCTCCTTGGTGATGTCATCGGTGTTCCCGTGGGCCGGCTATTCATCGGAGCTGTCATTCCAGGAATTATTCTGATATCACTTTTCCTGATTTATATCGCATTCATCGCCTGGCTAAAGCCTGAAGTCGGTCCGGCGCTCACGATCGAGGCGAAAGATGGCAGTATGGTTGGCAAAGTTATTATTACTCTCTTGCCACCCTTATTGCTCGTGCTCGGCGTGCTGGGCTCTATTTTCTTTGGCATCGCCTCGCCTACAGAATCCGCTGCCATTGGCGCAATCGGGGCTATTTTGTTGTCGGCTGTACATAGGCGCTTAACGCTTAAAAAACTGCAAGAGGCGATGGAGCAAACGACACGGCTGACAAGCATGGTATTTCTCATCCTTATCGGCGCCACGGCATTTGGGTTGGTATTTCGCGGAATGGGTGGAGCCTCCATCGTCAGAGATCTGATGCTTAATTTGCCGGGAGGCGAATGGGGATTTCTGGCGGTCAGTATGGGCTTGATTTTCTCATTGGGATTCTTTCTGGATTTTTTACAAATTTGCTTCATCGTTGTTCCTATATTACAGCCCATCGCACAGGAATTAAATATTGATCTTTTATGGTTAGCGGTCTTGATTGGTATCAATTTGCAGACTTCGTTTCTTACCCCCCCATTTGGCTTTTCTTTGTTTTATCTTAAAGCGGTCGCTCCGGCGGAAATTACCATTAATCATATTTACAGGGGCATTTTACCTTTCGTGATAATACAAATAATAGTAATAATCCTGTTGTTAATATTTCCGCAGACTGTTCTATGGCTACCCAATCTAATGGATAAGTGGCATGGTTTATAATGCCTGGCCGGTAGCGAGACGCGGTGAAAAAGTAATACAAATTAAGATAGGTTTTTGAGGGTTCCGATGACAGATTTTGTATCGGGCCGCACGCCACGCCAGATATAAAAGGATTCGGCAGCCTGTTCTACCAGCATACCTAATCCATCCATCGCCTCCACCGCTCCATTATTTTTCGCCCATCTTACAAATGCGGTGTCACTATCAGCGTAAACCATGTCGTAGCAAACGGCTCCCTGAGCCAGGCTCGGACTAAGCGGAGGCAGCTCCCCTTGTAAACTGGCAGAGGTACCATTGATAATAATGTCGGCAGACCCCGATTTTAAAGCGCCGTATTCGAGGGCTTGCAACTCTCCATCATTCTCAAAGATTGACACCAATTCCTGCGCCCTCGTCAATGTTCTATTGGCGAGGACGATGTGTTTTGTACCCTGCTCCAGCAGGGCTGACAATACTCCTCGAACAGCCCCGCCTGCACCAAGCACCAAAACACGTTTACCACTCACCTGGATACCCTTCTCGCTTAAGTCATTCAGCAGACCCGTGCCATCGGTAGTATCGCCATGACTTTCTCCGTATTCATCAAACCAGATAGTATTTACCGCGCCCGCTTTTTCAGCCCGACGACTGCGATGATCTACAGAAGCCCATGCATCGCCCTTGAAGGGCACCGTTATATTTAAGCCATTGCCACCGAGTTGATGAAATTGTTTCAAGGCTTCACCAAAACAACCAGGTTCAATCAATATGGCCTGGTAAAATAAATTCTGAGCGCACTGTCTGGCAAACATTGTGTGAATTTGAGGGGATTTACTATGCTTGATGGGATTACCCATAACACAATAATTATCGGTGCCTGCTTGCAGATTGAAACCGGAATTCGATACCACTATGCTTCTCTAACGGCGAGTGATCCTCGTACGAACTGGATGTCTATACGCTCCGACTTTGCAAACCGCCTTGTAAACAACTGGTTTGAATACCGCGCTCGCTGAGTAAGAATGCGCCAGCGGAACTGCGTCGGCCTGTGTCGCAATAGAGTATGTAATGTTTATTCACATCCAGTGAATCGGCTTTCATGCGCAGCATAAATAGTGGGATGTTTATGCTGCCAGGGATGCCATTGTTTTTGAATTCGCTATCAAGGCGAACATCTATCCAAACCGCACCCTCGGCAACCAGCGCATCTCCCTCTTCGTTTGTCACCCAACTGAGCATAGGTTCTTTCAGAAGCTCATTAAAATCTTCTTTCGACAGACGCATTAATGTGCCATCGGTGGTCATGATGATATTGGCGTTGCGCTTGGCCTCAGACAACAGCGCTTCCTCCCCAAACGCATCGCCGTCACCAAGGGTGGCCAATATCAGCTCGGAACCTGATTTTGATGGGCGAGTGACCTTGCATTTGCCTGTTTTGATGATGTAGTAATAATCGCCGTCATCGCCCTGTGCGATAATAGTTTCATTTGCCTTAACTGGCACTTCCTGAATGCGCATAAACATTGCCTGGATATTGCCTGGTGGCACTTGTAAAAAGGCCTTTGATTGTAATATCCGCGTCATCCAGTCGCCGCCCTCCTCACCATCTTCGGCAACAGTAATTTCATCGACTTCGATACCCGACAGCTGATCCCAGGTGAGTAATATATCTAGTAAGTCACTGTCTATACGTGTAATTTTTGAGTCCGTCCTGGCGACAGCGAGATGCTTTCGTGGCTGCTGATTTCCGATCGGATGTCTGGACATATCGGTGCCGGATTTGACAAGGGATTTCTCGCCAGTTACCGGTGTCAGCTCAATTTCACCCTCAATCAGGTAGATCGTCTTACGATCAGCATCGCCAGGTTTAAAAATTGTCTTGCCAGCGGACAATTCTTCGACCACAGCCTTGCCTGCCAATTCCTGAAAGTTTTCCGCATTTAAGGCACTGGGCGGTACAAATGACTTTAATACGCCCTTATCTACCAGATTATCTGACATGCTTTTCCTCTATATTCACCGCAGGCACGCAATTATTACTCCTAAATCTCATAGTTTGATTTTAAGCTGTGTTGCTTTCGAATCAAACACATATTTCAATAATTGGATCCGACATATAAAAACGGGCGCATTTGCGCCCGTTTTCTTTACTCATATGGAGTTTAGCTAATCAGAGATTATATCCACGCTCATCATGTAGCACCAGATCCAGCCCTTCCGTTTCTTCTTCAACGCTCACGCGTAGACCTAGTACAGCATCCAGGCCTTTGAGCAGCAGATAACTGACCAGTCCACACCAGGCGACAGTAGCGAGTATTCCTATTGACTGAGTGAGAAGCTGCTCTCCAATTGACGTTTGAAGACCCATGCCACCAAAAGATTTAGCCGCGAAAAGCCCTGTGAGGAAAGTACCCAGAATGCCACCGACACCATGAACAGGAAAAACATCGAGTGAATCGTCTATTTTAAGCCCGCGTTTAATATATTGTGTCGCGAAGTAACAAACCACGCCTGCTGAGATTCCAATAGCCAGCGCCCCAGCGGGTCCGACGTAGCCCGAAGCGGGCGTAATAGTACCAAGCCCTGCCACCATGCCCGTAACAATACCAAGAACACTGGGTTTACCGTGTTTTATCCACTCACAAGCCATCCAGGCCAACGAGCCAGCCGCGGCCGAGATGTGCGTTGCGACCATGGCCATGCCGGCGCTACCATTTGCGGCCAGAGCACTGCCTGCATTAAAGCCAAACCAACCTACCCAAAGCATTGAAGCTCCCATAACTGTGATGGTCATATTGTGTGGCGGCATCATGGTCTGAGGAAACCCTTTGCGATTTCCCAATACGACTGCAGCAACGATGGCCGCGACGCCGGCATTGATGTGAACAACCGAGCCACCGGCGAAATCCATGAAACCCATATTGCTGAGCCATCCACCACCCCATACCCAGTGACATACTGGCGCATAAACCAGGATCAGCCACAAAGCAGAAAACCACATTACTGCCGAAAATTTCATCCGCTCCGCAAAACCGCCAACGATTAGCGCGGGTGTGATAATGGCAAAGGTCATCTGAAACATGAAAAAGACCGTCTCAGGAATACTCGTATCGCTGCGAATAGAATCAACCGTGATACCGTTCATAAAAGTATAGCCACTACCAACAAGCTGATTTAAACCACCGCCATCGCCGAAGGCGAGACCGTAGACAAAGAGCATCCATAGAATGGACACCAGGCAAGCAATAGCAAAACATTGCATCAGGACAGACAATACATTTTTACTGCGAACCAGGCCGGCATAAAAAAGACCCAGACCAGGTAATGTCATGAACAAAACCAGTGCGGTGGAAGTTAGTATCCAGGCTGTATTTGCGTTGTTAAGTTCGCTTGCAAACACGGAAAGTGAGAAGACGGAGGCCGATACGATCAGCAACAATTGTACAACACGTTTTTTAATCCGATTCATTATTAATATCCTCAAAAACCAGCCTATAAGGCGTCCACACCTGTTTCGCCAGTACGAATCCGCACCACTTGTTCCAGATTAGTCACGAAGATTTTCCCATCGCCAATCTTGCCTGAGTTTGTAGCCTTGCAAATCGCCTCGATCGCGGCGTCCGCAATGTCGTCATCCAAAGCCACTTCAATTTTCACCTTAGGTAAAAAATCGACAACGTATTCTGCTCCACGATAAAGTTCTGTATGGCCTTTTTGTCTACCGAAACCTTTCACTTCGGTTACCGTTAGCCCCTGTATTCCGATCTCCGCCAGAGCATCCCGAGCATCATCCAGTTTGAATGGTTTAATCACAGCACTTATCAGTTTCAAATTATTCTCCCCCTGAATTTTAAGACCTTCGCCAGCTTACGCGGCACTCTGACGCACCAATTTGAGACGTCGCTGCAGAAGAGTAAAAGCAGATTGTGTGCCAATCGAAATATTGATCGACTTATCAATTGGTTAAGAATTAACCAGGAAGGTAGAAAACCATAAAAACAGAAAATTGCGCTCTATTATTGTGCGATATTTCCCTATCACGCACTATATAGGTGCGTTGCATTGCTTAGCTAATGACTATTGCCAATAATCACCTCAGTCTGACAATTCGACTTATAGCGCGTCCGAACCCGTCTCGCCCGTACGAATACGAATTACCTGTTCCAGATCAGTGACAAAAATTTTACCGTCACCTATTTTGCCTGTGTTGGTGACCTTACAAATTGCCTCTATGGCGTTCTCAAGCAAGCTGTCATCCATTGCCACTTCAACTTTCACTTTTGGCAGAAAGTCCACCACATACTCAGCCCCCCGATATAGTTCGGTATGGCCTTTTTGTCGTCCAAAACCTTTCACTTCGGTAACCGTTAAGCCCTGGATACCAATTTCAGACAGGGCATCACGGACATCATCCAGTTTAAAAGGTTTGATAATCGCGGTCAGATACTTCATTTAATATACCTCATTATATTAATTCATTCGATATCACCAGAGAGTTCTCAGAATATCATCGTTTTAACGCCAGGCATGCGTATGCAAAGAATTATATCAAACATTCATGCCGTATAGCTTAGAAGCTGGCTGTCGACGCCTTTCACCAGAAATATCATCTCTGTGCTACAGATCTAAGCTTGAAGTATTTCGACTTATGCCGATGGATTGACAAATTCAGGATATGCCTCCATACCACACTCTGACAAATCCACACCTTCGTACTCTTCTTCGGCTTCAACTCGTATTCCTATCACAGCTTTCAATATTGACCAGACCACAAAGCTCGACGCAAATACCCAGATAAAGATAGTAAGTGCACCGACAAATTGCCCCAAAAAGGAGGTTCCAGAATTAGTCAAAGGTACTGCCATCACGCCCCAGAAACCAACAACGCCATGCACTGAAATGGCGCCAACTGGATCGTCAATTTTCAATTTATCCAGGAGAATTATTGAAAACACCACCAGTCCACCACCTACGGCCCCAATCAATGTGGCAGATAATGCAGAAGGTGTCGACGGTTCAGCGGTAATGGCGACCAGACCCGCCAGTGCGCCGTTTAGTGCCATGGTCAAATCTGCCTTGCCAAATTTTATGCGGGACACAAGTAAGGCGACTATCAGGCCACCAGCCGCCGCCGTATTCGTGTTGAGGAAGACCATTGCTACGGAATTAGAATTGGCGATATCACCGAGTTTCAGTACAGAACCGCCATTGAAGCCAAACCAACCCATCCACAGAATGAACGTACCCAATGTCGCCAGCGGTAAATTAGCCCCGGGAATGGCTTTGACGCTACCATCGGCTGCGTACTTTCCTTTGCGTGCGCCAAGTAGCAAAACACCTGCCAGCGCTGCTGCTGCACCCGCCATGTGCACAATGCCGGAACCAGCAAAATCGGAGAAACCAAAATCCTCGCCCAGATTAAATAGACCAAATACGGCCTTACCACCCCAGGTCCAACTGCCTTCCAGTGGGTAAATGACAGCGGTCATCAATACTGCAAAACACAAAAATGCCCATAACTTCATTCTTTCCGCAACCGCACCTGACACAATGGACATCGCAGTGGCGACAAATACCACCTGGAAGAAGAAATCAGCTGCAGTTGAATATACAGCATCCCCTGAAAAACCATTTTCTGCCGATGCAGCGAGTGCATCAGATACCAGAGTTTCTCCCCCGGCTATGTCAGCTAGAAAAAAACTGCCGTCGTACATAATATGATAGCCACAGATCATGTACATAATGCAGGCCACGGCAAACAGGGCAACATTCTTGGTGAGGATTTCCACTGTGTTTTTGGACCGAACCAGACCCGCCTCCAACATGGCGAAACCGGCCGCCATCCACATAACAAGTGCTCCACAGACAAGAAAGTAAAAAGTATCCATCGCGTACTGCAATTCATAAATTTGATTTTCCACAAACAGCCTCCTCTATCGTTTAGGCTTAGACCAAAAAGCTACAATCCCTGTCCACAAAAGACAGGACGCCAATTTCAAAAAACGCTGCCGGGCTAATCCGAAAAATCACAGCGCTGCACTACCCGCCTCACCTGTTCTGATACGTATTACGTTTTCAAGATTCAAAACAAATATCTTGCCATCCCCGACCTTGCCGGTTTCAGCGGCTTTGCAAATCGTGCTGATAACCTCTTCCAGGTGTTTATCTTCTACGGCAACTTCCAATTTTAATTTGGGTAAGAAATCCACCACATATTCCGCTCCTCTGTACAGTTCAGCGCGACCTTTCTGTCGACCAAAACCCTTGATTTCTGTGACTGTCAATCCTTGCACACCGTGCCTGGCCAGAGCTTCACGTACATCATCCAGTTTGAAAGGTTTGATGATGGCTATTATCAGCTTCATAAATATCTCCTCTTTGTTTGCAAGGACAAGCATGAATGGTTAAGGAGACGATCGGACACAGGATTTATTTCCTCCGTACCGCCAGCAACACCCGAATCCGATTGCCTCCTAGAAACTGCTGCCAACACTAAACACCACCGCCTGACAAAGTTCGTTACTACCACCATCGCAGTCATCATTCGCATCATTCCATGACACGCTCAAATCAATCGGGCCCAGACTTTTACTAAAACCGATGCTGTAATGAAGGTAATCAAAACCCGCAGGACCAGACAACTTGTCGCCAGCCACATCTTGATGGCCAATATTGAAGGACAAGCCGAAATCATGAGGCAGGCTCAGATCCAGATTCCCGTGGATATAGACACCATCACCATCTTCGCCGAAGAAATCTGGAGACCAGGCCACGCCAGCGCCGAAACTAGGTTCAAATTTCACTTCTTTGAAGGTGTATCCCAGATTTGCGTAAGCTTCGAAAAAATTTTCTTCCGGCTCAGCATTTGAGCCAGGGTAAATATAATACAAACCACCTACGTCCCAACTTATGCCGTTTGCCATTTCCCCACCAATACCACCGTAAATATCGATCTCCAGGCTTTCACCAAAATCAATGTTGGAGGCCCAGGTACCAACATAAAAACCCGTTGGTGAATGTGTATAATCGAAGCCCCCTTGCAGAGCAAAATTCTCATTGGTTTGCGAAATTCCTCGATATAGATAGTCTGTGAGTAAAGAAACATTGGCACTGATTTGATGGGGGCTATCTTCTGCCTGAACAGACATACCCGTTATTGTTGTTATCCCGACAATCAAACTACCAACAAACTTATTCATTTATTTCTCCAATTTTCAAAAGGCAGTGTTTCGATTTATAATTTCTAAAGTCCTTAGAGCAGCTATCGTGCCAAAACAGAAATACTATTTATAAACAATTGCTTAATGAAAAATTGGCGTGCATGAAGGGAAAATATGGGAGCTGGAGTAAGTCAGTTCCGCACGCTATCCGTGCATCGTTTTGCTCATATGCACCCATATAGTGCTTAAGAGTATTTTCTTTATATCTGCAATCACTGCATACTGTTGAACTAACTATTTATAGATTTACACAGGATGCTCAAACATAATAAGACCGTCGATTTTGTGCAGGAAATTTTTAAACTACTTCCTGACGATATCCGCAAACACAAAGATGATTTAAAAAAGAATATTCAGGCGGCAGTCAATGCGAGTCTGGTGAAAATGGAACTGGTGACAAGAGAGGAGTTCGATATCCAGTCAGAATTGCTGAGTAAAACAAGAGCACTGGTGGAAGATCTGCAAGACAAAGTCACTCGCCTGGAAACAGAATTAACAGATAAAGAGACTTAAAATAAACATGATTTTATTAATCAAGGAACGATGCAAATGGATGTTGCGATTGTTTATAGCCGCGCACTTGCCGGAATAAATGCACCACAGGTCACCGTAGAAGTACACCTTTCACGAGGCCTTCCAGGCCTTTCTATTGTGGGTCTACCGGAAACCGCCGTCAAAGAAAGCAAGGATCGTGTGCGTAGCGCAATCCTCACCAATCATTTCGAGTTCCCTCTTAGCCGCATCGTTATAAACCTTGCGCCAGCCGATCTACCCAAAGAAGGCGGACGTTTTGACCTGGCCATTGCCATTGGTATTCTCGCCGCATCCGGACAAATCCCGCATGCCGAATTAAACCAATATGAATTTGTTGGCGAGCTTGCCTTAACCGGCGAATTACGACCGGTAAGGGGTATTTTACCTGTTGCTAATGCTGTGAAGGCAGCCGAGCGTAGTCTCATCTTGCCACAAACAAATGCAGGGGAAGCGGCTTTAATAGCTGATTTAAATGTCTTGCCTGCACAACATCTAATGGAAGTCTGCTCGCATTTGTCTGAAGTAGACAAGCTTTCCAGCCATGCCCGCCCCTTGACCCAGACGATCGAACCCAACTATAAACACGACCTTAATGAGGTCAAGGCGCAACACCTTGCCAGACGTGCCCTGGAAATCGCGGCCAGCGGCTCTCATAATCTGCTCATGATTGGTCCGCCCGGAACGGGTAAAACCATGCTGGCTGAAAGACTACCGGGCATACTACCTCCAATGACAGACACCCAGGCATTGGAAAGCGCTGCTATCGCATCCATAAGCCGGCAGGGCTTCATTGAACAGTCATGGAAACAACGCCCAATACGGTCGCCGCATCATACCGCTTCTGCTGTTGCGCTTGTCGGAGGTGGCAGCCAGCCCCGTCCAGGCGAAATCTCGCTTGCGCATAATGGCGTCCTGTTTCTGGATGAACTTCCGGAATTTGACCGTCGAGTACTTGAAGTACTTCGTGAACCTCTGGAGTCTGGTCGCATTGCTATATCTCGCGCTGCCAACCAGGCTGAATTCCCTGCCGACTTCCAGTTGATTGCTGCTATGAATCCCTGTCCCTGTGGTTATCTTGGTGATGTTAGCGGCAGATGCCGTTGTAGCAGCGAGATCGTACATCGTTATCGCGCAAAAATTTCGGGGCCATTACTGGATCGAATCGATATGCATATTGAAGTCGCTAATATTCCAAGAGAAATACTTCGTAGAAACCTTGCGTCAGAATCGGAATCCAGTCGAACGGTTCGAAAACGAGTACAGGAAGCCTATGAACTTCAATTAAAACGCGCCAATAAGACCAATAGCAAACTTAGCGGCAAGGAGCTCGAACAGGCTTGTAATCTTGAAACTGAACATATTGAGCTGCTGGAACAGGCCATTGATAAGCTCGGTTTGTCAGCTCGGGCAATACACCGGATATTACGAGTAACGCGAACAATTGCCGATCTCGCCAAAAGTGACAAGATTAAAGTAGAACATCTGACTGAAGCCATTAGCTATCGTCGGCTGGAGAAAATAAAAACATGATGTTTTAAGAAATCAGTCAATTTTGGGGCACATGTCGGAAAGCTTGGAAACGCGGGAGGAAAAGTGCCTGATAATCTTAATGCCCTTTCGCACGGAACCTGGATTATTTACCCGGCCCCTGAATTCTTACTAAACTCAAGTGTCAAAAGACAATCTCCACTATACCGGTAGAAGAAAGTAGAAATTCAAATTAGGTGCTTGCTTCCAGAAGAACAATATTGTCAAATAAGCCATGATGAAATCAGAATACGCCATAGAAGTTCTTGTCAAAACCGATTATATACAGGAACAGTCAATCCCTGAAAAAAACCGATACGTGTTCGCATACACAATTACGATCACTAATATCGGCTCAATTCCGGCGAAATTATTGCGCCGTCACTGGATTATTACTGACGCCAATAATAAAATTCAGGAAGTACATGGCGATGGGGTTATTGGTGAACAGCCACATTTGAAACCGGGACAATCGTTTCAATATACAAGTGGTGCCATGCTGGAAACTCCCGTGGGATGCATGGAGGGCACTTATGATATGCTTGCTGACGATGAACTGGAATTTGACGCAACCGTTCCTATGTTCCGACTAGCGACTCCCCATACGCTTCACTAGATTCTTTCTTTGAGTTTTCGTGTAAGGTAAGCGAACACCATCTGACGCCTATGTCTACCTATGCAATCGGTGATATCCAGGGTTGTCATCAAGAATTGCTGTCACTTTTAAACGAAATAAATTTCAACGAATCCAAAGATTGCCTTTGGTTTTGTGGTGACCTGGTCAATCGAGGCCCTCAATCCCTCGAAACATTACGCTTCGTAAAACAGCTTGGTAGTAGAGCCATCACGGTACTCGGCAACCACGACTTACACCTGCTCGCCATCGCCAACGGTCAGGCGCAATATATGCAGAAGGCCGATACCCTCGATGAAATTCTAGAGGCAGACGATTGTGTTGAACTACTCACATGGCTCCGCCAGCTGCCACTTATACATCAGGATGAAAAGCTAGGATTCGTAATAGTCCACGCCGGATTGCCGCCACAATGGACAATAGAGCAGGCAAGTACCTATGCCCTTGAAGTGGAATCCATATTGAAAGGTGATAGCTACCGTGACTTCTTTGCCCACATGTATGGTAATACACCGGCAATCTGGTCGGAGGAATTACGTGGATGGGATAGAGTACGTGTCATTACCAACTATTTCACCCGATTACGCTATTGCGAAGTGAATGGCCAAATGGAATTCAACGAAAAAACAAGCCCGGGTAATCAACCTGCGCCTTACCATCCCTGGTTCGAAATCGAAAACCGCTTAAGTAAGGAGAAGAGACTATTATTCGGCCACTGGGCAGCCTTAAGAAATTACAATATCGACTACAAAAAACATAACGTTTATCCATTAGATACAGGTTGTTTATGGGGAGGAAAGTTGAGCGCTCTTCGATTGGAAGATGAGATGTGGATTAGTGTACCTTCCTTACAGGCAACGTGGATTAAGTAAAATAATTTTTCTTAACTGGCTACGCGTTCTAATATAACGAAACTATAGTCATACTCATTAGTTTCGTCAGCTTTGTAAAGATGACGGTCGATTTCCCGCCATTGTGCCCGGTCAAATTCCGGAAAATAAACGTCTCCTTCTATTTCCGTATGGACCTCCGTGATATACAGGCGATTCGCTACATCCAATGTATTCCTGTATAGCTGTGCTCCACCGATAATCATGACTTCGTCCAGATCCTCACTTCTCGAAATGATGGACTTCAGGTCATCAATAATCCTGCAGCCATCAACCTGATGATTTTTGTTGCTTGTCAGGATGATATTTTCTCTGCCCGGCAAGGGCCGACCAATAGATTCATGCGTAAGCCTCCCCATGACGATGGCTTTGCCCATGGTTATCGCTTTGAAGTGTTTTAGATCAGCCGAGAGATGCCAGGGCAAGCCTCCATCTCTACCGATCACCCCGTTACTAGACATTGCAACCACTATCGATATGCCCATTATTAAACCGCAATAGGCGCCTTGATTGTTGGCTGTGCTTCGTAATTTATCAGCTCAAAATCCTCATAGCTAAATGAAAAGATATCCTTGATGTCTGGATTAATTTTCATTTGTGGAAGAGATGTGGGTGAACGTGCTAATTGTTCTTCAACCTGTTCCAGGTGGTTCAAATATAAATGCGCATCACCAAGTGTGTGCACCAAATCACCGACTTCTAGTTCAGTAACCTGAGCAATCATCATTAACAGTAGTGCGTAAGAGGCGATATTAAACGGCACACCAAGGAAAATATCTGCACTTCTTTGATACAACTGACAGGATAGTTTTCCTTTCGCCACATAAAACTGGAAAAAGGCGTGACATGGCATTAATGCCATTTTATCAAGTTCACCGACATTCCAGGCACTGACTATTAAGCGGCGCGAATCGGGATTCTTCCGGATTTGATCAATCACATCAGCGATTTGATCAACACTTCGACCATCGGCCGTAAGCCAGGTGCGCCATTGCGCCCCGTACACAGGACCCAGGTTGCCTTTTTCATCCGCCCATTCGTCCCAGATGCTAACGCCATTATCATTGAGATACTGAGTGTTCGTCTCACCCTTCAGGAACCAGAGTAATTCATGAATTATCGATTTGAAATGCAACTTCTTGGTTGTCAACGCAGGAAATCCTTGTGCCAAATCAAATCGCATTTGATATCCAAACACACTTTTTGTGCCCGTACCGGTGCGATCAGATTTCTCTGTGCCAGACTCCAGAACGTGACGCATAAGTTCAAGATATTGTTTCATAAAAATTCATATTTTTATTTATTCGCCGTTTTTCTATTTTTAGAGTAGGCAAGAAAAAGTAATGTAGACCCAATCAATATCATTGGTGATGATAGTACCTGCCCCATTGTTAACCATTCACCGAGTAAATACCCTATATTGGCATCTGGTTCTCTGACTAACTCAACGCTACTTCGAAATACGCCATAGCCAAGTAAGAAAGCCCCGGACACCGCCATTTTTGGTCGCAGCCTCATTGAATACCACCAAATTATAATAAACAGCACGACACCTTCTAACAAAGCTTCATACAATTGCGAAGGATGTCGAGCAATTCCACCCGCATCAGGAAAGACTATTCCCCAGGGCAATGTTGTTGGTGCGCCCCAAAGTTCCGCATTAATAAAATTGGCAATACGACCGAAAAACAGACCCACTGGCACGACAGGTATTAAAAAATCCGTGGTTTCAAAAAAGCCCTGGTTGATTTTTCGGCTGTAATACCACGCCGCCACAGCGACACCTAACAAACCACCGTGAAATGACATACCACCCTGCCATACTTTCAATATATCGAGTGGATTAGCCAAATAGTAAGGTGCATTATAAAAAATGACGGATCCCAGGCGCCCACCCAGAATAACCCCCAGTGTGCCATAGTAAATGAGGTCGCTAACCTGTGCAGATGTCCAGCCCAGCATAGGGTTTTTCATCGCCCTGTGTCGCAACAACCACCATGCCAGCAGTATTCCGCAGATATAACTGATACCGTACCAACGGATTTGCAGGATACCCAGATCAAGGGCGACAGGGTCTATGTTGGGGAAATTTATCATGGGCTGAAATTTAGCCTGAAGCCGGTTTCGTGTCCATGCTCAGTGTAATTTTCCGGATACCGTCTATTTTCAAGACGAAATCTATATAAATTGTGTTTTTCTTGCCTCATGGCTTAAAGGGAATCCTTTGAAAGTCGATAACATTGGTTACTAATTTAACCATTTCATGGGGAAGTACGTGTCCACTGCTTTGACATCAACCAGCATCCGCCTGGAAATCCAGCAAATCAAAGAACTTCCGCCGCTGCCGGTTATTGCTCAGCAACTCCTCGCTGCTATCAATAACGATAATACCAGTATTGATGATATTGCGAAGGTCATCCAATGTGATCCTATATTAACTTCTCGCATTTTGGGACTGGCCAATTCGGCCTTTTTCGGCTTTAGCCGCAATCTTTATAATCTGTCTGAAGCCATTGTAAACGTTCTTGGCCTGGATTTAGTCAGAGCGCTTGGCCTCACCATGGTGATGGGTGGGATATTTGATGTGCGCAAGTGCAGCCATTTCGACATCGTGCGTCACTGGAGTCATGCTTTTATGACAGCGGAATTATCGACGCGATTACTGCCGCTAATACAAAATAAAGAGGGCATGCATGAGAATCAACTTTTTCTCTATGGATTGTTACATAATTTCGGCATTTTGGTCCTGGTCAATAAATTTCCAACATTAATGGATGAAATTTTCGCTGTAGCGAAAAAAAACCCCGAAAGACGTCTGATATATACCGAGCAGGCTTTGTTAGACATGGATCATCATCAGGCCGGTTCCTGGCTTGCCCAAAAATGGCAATTGCCTGGCGACGTAAGCAAAGTTATTGAGCATCATCATTATCCGGATTACCGGGAAGAATGCTGGAAAGAGGCCATGATAGTAGGATTTAGTTCACGCACAGCGCGTAACTGGATACTCGGCAATGATGTTCTCCTGCCCGATGAACCCGAGGTAATAGATATTTTAAATCTGAATAGAATAAAACTGGCAAAGGTCGCAGAGAAATGCCGGGGAAAACTGGAAGGTATAAACAGCATTGCACAACAAATGAGTGAGTAAGAGATATGTTTCTTGATGAAAAAATTATCGAAGCGACGGGAACCATAAGCCAGCGCTTCCTCATGCTGGTGCAGGCCTTGTCAGGAATTAGGGGTCTTAGCTCTCTCGACATAAATACCATTGATGAACAAGACCTGCTGAATAAGACCCTGAGCACACTTAATCAGAATCTCGATTTTGAGAGCTGCTCCATATTTCTCTTACAAAATAACGATGAACTGCATTGCCTTGCAGGTATTGGGCAGGGCGACAAGGAAAATTCCGTTATGGATAACGATGAAGAAACGCATACCTTTAAGCTTGGTCAGGGCATCATCGGGCAAGCAGCAATAACTCGTCAATTGTATCATTGCAAAGACTGCAAACAGGACAAAAATTACCTCCCAATTCTTCATTCGCCGAAACACAATAATATCGGTTCAATAATCTGTGTGCCGATAATTACAGGTGGTGAGTTGCTGGGTGTACTTAATGTCTCTCATCCCCAGCCCTTTTTCTTCCATTCCTGGCAGGAACACGTGTTCAGCATACACGCCGATATTTTCGCACAAATGCTACACAACCAGCGCCTCATGAAAGACATGGTGGCCCAGGTGAATAACAGAACAAAAGAATTACAACATTCTCTGGAAGAAACGAAGATCCTGAA